>PAYF01000031.1 GCA_002714745.1 Methanobacteriota archaeon
TATCTATTGATCCACGTCCAGTCTGGCCAGCCTCATTATCCCCCCAGCAGTATCCTTCTGCGTTAGATGTAATCGCACAAATAGTATCTGAATTGATTGAGAGAGCGACGAAGTCGTAGTTACCGTTCACCTCAGTTGGAGTAGAATAGTAGTCGATATCGGTGTCTCCCTGGCCTATTTGCCCCTCCTCATTTGTACCCCAGCACTTGGTTTCCCCTGAATCTAGAATCATGCAAGCAGATTTTGTTCCGATATCAAGGAAATGAGCCGTCTCACTATTCTCCATACTCACCCAAACAGGCGTTGTTTCATCATCGGTCGCCAAAGGACCTTGGCCCAAGCGACCATCGTTATTCTCACCCCAGCACATCACCTTGCGATTGTCCATCAAAGCACAGGCGAAGTCATCGCCAGCCGAGATAGAAACAGGGGTGTATCCAGATGGAAAGAGGACCTCGGCGGGTGTCATCCGCCTCGAATTTGTAGTGCCATTCCCGAGTTGCCCCTCGTCATTTTCGCCCCAACAGTAGCCCATTCCATCGCGTGTGATAGCACAAGTCATGAAGGTCCCGGTCGAAATCGCAATCGCACTTCGCTGTCCGGGCAAATTTACCTTTGTTGGAATATTGCGATTTGATGTGCCTCCATATCCGAGTTGACCTTGGTTGCCTCGACCCCAACAGTAGACGTCACCGTTGTCGAGGATAGTGCAGATGTGGCCGCCGGAAATCGAGACCGTTTGACCGCCTTGACCTTCAGGAAGCAATACTTGACGCATCTCAGTATTCACATAATCATCGTTCCAGGGTTCACCGTCACCCATCTTACCATAGTAACCTGAGCCCCAGCAGTAGATGTTCCCTGATTCCATCAAGGCACAGGCTGTGACTTGCCCAACCGTGACCTCGACAGGAGTTTCGTTAGCGGCAACGTTGACGTAAATCGGTACCGCCGATCCGGTAGTAGTCCCATCGCCGAGTTGACCATACTCATTGTCACCCCAGCAAACTATGCTTTGATTCTCAAGAATTGCACAGCCGTTGTAAGTGCCCGCGGCGATTGTTGTGTTTGTGTAAATCGAGTCGGCCGAGAAGCCGATGTCGGTGATTGTTGAGTGGGTCAGAAGAAGTGGAGTTTCATCTTCCAAAGAGGTAGANTTCCGTTCATCCTGTGAGGCGATTCCGAAAGAAGCGCTCATTCCCAACATGAGAAGGATCAGAGCGAATGCAACGAGGTCACGGGTTCTAATATGGAAGAACACGTTTTCCACAATAATTCGAAATGGTTTAATTCTTCCTCCGTGAAATAATTCAGCAGAATGAAGGAGGAGTCAGTTTACTGACTCTGCCATCATATTCGTCGAATATATCTCTGAAAAAAGAGATTTACAATGATTATCAAAGGGCTTTCAGTGGGCTACTTCAGAGGCTAACCTATGATTCAGTATACCATGTAGCCCATGACTTGGGCGTCTCTCTAACGTGGAAGGCATACAATCTTAGTGAGTTGCCGAATGATGTCTCGATGTGAGGCTCAACCTGCTGGAATGCCCACTTAGCGAGGTTTTCTGCAGTAGGTACGAATGGTAAAGTNAGCGTTCTATGTTCGTCTCCCATGTGGGATAGTGCAGCAATTGCCTCTTCATCACCCTCATAGACGATAAACGCGTGATCCACTACATCGTGAATGTGCTTGTTCAGAATCTCTGAAACATCGGAGAAATCCATCAGCATCCCCTCATCAGATACNCCACTCTGANTNACCACATCACCCTCGAGCTCAACTTCCCANCGGTATCTGTGACCGTGCATATGTCTGCACTTACTCTTGTGATTNNGAACTCGGTGGCCAGTATCAGTCTCNACCCATCTCNTGATTCTACTNGTCATACTATTCCTCCAATTGGAAATCCATACTGGCCGAGTTAATGCAGTACCTCTCTCCACCATGCTGCATTGGGCCATCATCGAATACATGCCCTAAGTGGGCATCGCATGAACCGCATCTGACTTCTACCCTGACCATACCAAACGACTTGTCCTCTAGCCTTGTGATGCCAGCATCGNGGTGCTCTGTATGGAACGCTGGCCAGCCGCATCCGGATGCGTACTTCATCTCAGAAGTAAACAGCAGGTGGCCACAGCAGATGCAATGGTAGTCCCCCTTCCTGTCTTCGAGGTTGTATATGCCGGTACTAGGCCTCTCTGTNCCTGCCTGCCTAGTAACGTGATATTGCAGTTCAGTCAACCTGCTTCGCCACTCCGCATCCATATCGGAATCGACTCTAGGTAGTCCACTCATTGTACCGCCTCATATTCAAACTCGATTCGCAGGGCGTGTTCAAGCACGATACTCCAGTCATCAGTATACTCTACCGGATCTTTCTTACCTATTGCGTGGAAAGCAAGAATTCTCTCTACATCTGAACCAGTCTTTCCTGAACTTCTACCTTTACTATCTGGGCTGTATGATGTGTTGGTATTTGCGAAGACGATGTCGAAGTCCAAGTCTAGATAATCGCATGAATCCAGAGCATCCCTGAGTATACTTTCCTTGTTTTCATCTATGTATGGTAGATTTATCGAGATTCTCTCTGATCCCCAGTTACCTGTATCAAGAGCATGCATCAGTTGGTTGTAGAATTCGGGTCTGCAATCGGGATAGATTGCATGGTCCCCTGAATGTACCCCTAGAGCCAGTGAGACATCGCAGTCATGTTTTGATGATATTGAGAGGGCGTGCCCATAGAGAATCGAAGTGAATATTGCATTTCTGTTGGGAACAACAGTCTGCTTCATCTGCTCTTCTTCATAATGCCCCTCTGGCACCTCAGTAGAGGTGTCGGTTAGAGTTGAAGCAAGTGATGACATGGCACTAGAAAGATCCACAACCATGTGTTCTACGCTGTAGCCCATTGATTCTAGATACTCGATATTGTCACGTGCTCTCTCGAGCTCAACAACATGCCTCTGTCCATAATTGTAAGAGATGCAGGTAACCGAATGTCCGTGGGCCAGCATACGCAGCAGCAGGGAGGTTGAATCCATTCCNCCGCTTAATGCCATTACAACTCTCATTCTACACACATCCATTTGTGAGTCTGGAGCGATAATCTCCATGACGGGTTAGATTTCACTACCTCGAAGGTCTGGTGGAAGTTGAGGCCATTCCACTCTACACTCTTTTCCTCATCATAGCAGGGTTGCAAGTAGTGATGTTGGAAACCTTCTTTGAGTTCATCATACATCGACATATCTTGACCCAGATACACAACTTTGAGCTCATCACCTTCACGTTGTCTGATCGAGACATCAGGGTATTCCTGGTCTTTGGGACTGACACATACCCAATCGATAATTCCGGTAGGAAGTGCTATTGTTCCGTTAGTCTCAATGCTGATGTGGTAGCCCATGGCATTGAGTGAATTACACAGTGGTGGCAAGTCCTGCATTGCAGGCTCGCCCCCAGTTAGAATCACTCTATCGCAGTCAAACCGAGTTACTGCATCAATGAGTTGGCCTAGTGACATATCCTCCCATTCGTCGAATTCGGTATCGCACCATGGGCATCGCAGGTTACATCGTCCGAATCGAATGAATACTGATGCCTCTCCTGTGTGGAAACCCTCACCTTGTATACTGTGGAAAATTTCCACAATCGGATACACTTGTTCGAGACCTGAATCTGTAGGTAGTAGGACCATATTATCACTGATTGATCAATTGCATTAATTCGGACCTAGCTTGAGGCTTGTCGAAGAATGCCCCTCGCATAGAACTGGTCACCATGACAGCATTCTGTTTCTCTACACCCCTGCATCGCATGCAACCGTGTTGNGCCTCGATAACTGCAGCGCAACCAAGTGGTTGTATAACTCGCTGGAGATCGTCAACTATTGACTCAGTCAATCTCTCNTGATTCTGTAGNCTCTTAGAATGCATATCTAGCAACCGTGCCAGTTTACTGATTCCGACAATCTTGTCTACGGGGATATATGCAATATGTGCCTTACCAGAGAAAGGTTGCAAGTGATGTTCACACACTGAATGGAATTCGACGTCCCTCAGTAGCACTATGCCATCATATCCCTCAGAGTTGAATGTTGCAGACAATATTTCTTCTGCATCATCACCATAGCCACTGTAAATCTCCTTGAACGATTCTATTACCCGTTGTGGAGTCCTCGCGAGTCCTTCTCTCAATGCACCGTCNTTATCTTCGATGTACCTAATCAGAGTCTCCACAGCATCAATAGCCATTTCTTCATCATTATTCATCGGAATCCCTCGACATTCTTCCATGCTTTTCGTCGATTGCATCCAATTGGTCGAGCAGTTTTCTACATGCTGTTCTAACAGCATCGGCCAATGAGACGAATTTTTTCTCGTCACCGACATGTGTCTTGAGATCATCAAGTAACTGCGCTGGGATGTCCAAGCTNACTTTGGGCATACACNTGCGCGCNACNAGTNACGAATAAGTATTACTCAATGAATACTATAGTAATACTAACTACGAAAACTCTCTATTTGTCTGTCTATGTCTGGGTGGTTCATGCATATTCTAGAAGCTCTATCCGATAGTTGAGATATTTGGGCAGNAANTTCATCGCTTGAAACTCCTTGATCCAGNAGNCCNGCAACTAGTGATAGNCCACCCTGNATTGCACCAGCGTCGAGATAGGCNTCATTGGAAATTTGTCCAGCATCTCTCAAATTTCCGAGTGNCTCAGAAAGGAANTCTACCTCAGAAGAAACCTCAGAGNATGTCGGNATNCCATTGCTCGTTATTCGTCCTATCGAGGTTTCCATGTACTGCCGAAATTGGACTTTCTTTTGACTGTTATCAATTCCGTTGCACTAGTTCAACTAGGACGCCCCCGGTAGAAGATGGATGGACAAATGCGATTAGTGTTCCACCTACGCCTTCAAGGGGCTCATCGTTGATCATTCTGCAGCCAGTTTCAATTAGTCTCAAAATGGCTACTGAGATATCATCTACTGTAAATGCAATCTGTTGGATTCCTTCTCCACGTTTTGAGATGAATTTACCAACAGGAGTTTCANGCCCCAGGGGTTCCAATAGCTCGACTTTAGGTGAATCAGCTCCGCCTTCCAGCATCCTGATTCGAACCCCCTGTTCATGGTTTACATGGTCGCTTTCGGTAACTAACCCAAGAGCCTTCCAAAATACTGTGGCTTCTTCAATGGATTTGGTAGCAATCCCTACGTGATCAATACTAGGNTTGTTCATTATACTCCACTCGGTGATACCCATGTTCCGAAGATTTCTCTCATTACTCCATTCATCTCGCCGATTGTAGCCCCGGCCTTTGCTGCATCAATCAACGGTTCCATCACATTGTCTCCATCAGTACATGCGCGNCTAAGTCGATTTAGTGCNATTTCAGTCTTGGAGTAATCCCTACTGTTTTTGTGAGAATTCAGCCTCTCAATACATCGTTTTGTGTTTTCCGGGTCGATCTTCAAACCACTATCGTGCAGTTGTTCATCATCGTTATGGACATTGACTCCTACTACTCCAGTCATGCCACTCTCTATCGAATTCAGATTCTTCCATGCACTCTCATGAATCATTCGCTGCTGAATTCCTGCCTTTACACATGTGAGTGCACCACCTCGTGAATCGATTTCCTCTATCATCTTCCTAGCTTCGGACGAAATATTAGCAGTCATTTCCTCAATCAGATATGATCCCGCAAGCGGGTCGACACTGTATGGGACTCCTGTNTCTTGAGCAATTATCTGCTGCGTTCTCAACGCTATTGTTGCCGCCTTTTCAGTAGGTAACCCAATTGCTTCATCGTAGCTGTTTGTATGGAGCGACTGTGTACCTCCAAGAACCGCTGAAAGTGCCTGATATGCAACTCTTACAGTATTATTCAGAGGTTGTTGGGCAGTTAGGGTGACACCGGCTGTTTGAGTATGAAATCTGAGTTGTGTAGAACGAGGATCTTTAGGTTCAAATCGTTCTGAAATTATATCATGCCATAGCATCCTGGCTGCTCTGAATTTAGACACCTCCTCAAGGAAGTCGTTGTGAGAACTGAAGAAGAATGACATGCGCGGACAGAAATCGTCAATCCCCTGTCCAGATTCAATTGCACTTGAGACATATTGCAAGGCGTTTGACAAGGTAAGGGCAACCTCTTCGACAGCAGTACAGCCAGCTTCTCTCATGTGATATCCACTGATTGAGATAGTATTCCANGATGGTGCATGCTCCATGCACCATTCCATCAGATCAGTNGTGAGTCTGATTGATTGCTCNGGAGGNTAAATGTACAGGCCTCTGGCAATATATTCCTTGAGGATATCATTCTGAACAGTTCCACGCAGTTCACTTCTGTCGATTCCAGCCTCATCAGCAGCAGCTACATACATTGCTAGAATTGATGTTGCTGGTGCATTGATCGTCATCGATGTAGAGATTTCTGACATATTAATTGACTCGAATAGTGATTTCATATCCTGCATTGTATCGATTGGTACACCAACTCTTCCAACCTCCCCCATGGAATGAGGATGATCAGAATCAAGTCCTAATTGGGTAGGCAAATCAAATGCCACTGAAAGGCCAGTCTGACCATTCTCAAGGAGTGATCTGAATCGTTCATTGGTATCCCTTGCAGTTGAGAACCCTGCATACTGTCGCATAGTCCATAACTTGCTGCGATACATGCTACTGTGTATGCCTCTGGTGTATGGTGGCAATCCAGGATTAGGATGGCCTTCAGGCTCATGTCCTGCTGCGTTGGCAGTATCTGCGGTTGCTATATCTGATCTTTCCATTCCACTCATTGTGGTAGAATGATGCTTATCCACGATATCCCGAAGGGGGAATGCACCATGAACAATGTGCTAATGTTAGATGTAGCCTATCAAATCAATGACATCCACAACCATCTCCACAACCATCTGACTTTTCTTCTTGGTGTGTGTGTCCACCAGGCCCATGCACATGGCCGTGGGCCAATTCCTCGGTCGTGGCATCGCGGATGGAAATAACTTCTACATCGAAATGCAACGTTTTTCCGGCCATCAGGTGATTGAAATCTACCCGTACAGTATCTCCATCTAATGATGCAATCGTAAATTGTACTGGCCCCTGATCACTGTGTGCAGCCATTACCATGCCCACGTCAAGATCCATGTCAGCAGGGAATTGTTCACGGGGTATATCCTGAAATGCTGAATCATCACGAAATCCATATGCTCTGTCCGGGGTAAGTGTGAATGATTTTGTTTCACCTTCATTAGTACCCATCAACTCTTGCTCAAATCCTTCTATCATATTCTTGTAGCCGACTAGAAACGGCAACGGTTCAGCATTAATATTNGAATCAAACACTTCACCGGTTTCGGGAAATGTTCCCGTATACTTAACAAATGCAACTTTTCCATTTTCTACTTTAGTCATATTATCTCCTCACTGTATATCTGTCCACCACACCCTTAAGTGTGGATTCTTGTTCCTCATTTAGTACCCCTTGTTCAGTCTTCTCTGAGATAAATTGCTTGGCCNCAGAGGCAGTCTGTCTTTCTCCACGGGCCCAAATNGTGCCTAGTATGTTTGAGCGATACTCTTCAGGAATGTNCANNTCCTNCAACAGACCTCTCATTTCGTATTTGTATTCCATATGTCTGCTGCGATCCAGCCTCTTAGCTCGACTTGCTGGTTGGAATGAGTTAGACCTACGTCTTGGTCTTGGTTTGGGCTTTGGAGGAGGGGCAGTCTCGGGTACCGGTTTGGGAATTGGCTTAGTCGAAACCACGACCTCCGTCTTAGCTCTCTCTTTCGACTCATCGATTATCTCCTTGGCCCTGTTACTGACCGACTCTACAGAATCTGACTCAACAGTATCTGTTGACGGCCTAAGGCCGATGGATTTTCTAGGCGTTCTCAGGATCTGTTCATTAATTACTTCAGCATCAATATCGGATTCAATTTCTTCAGCAGACTCTTCTTTGATTTCTGGCTCTGGAATATTAACTGGTTCAGGTTGCTTGGGGGGCTTTGCCGGTGGTTTAGCGGGGGGCTTTGCAGGTGGTTTAGCGGGGGGCTTTGCCGGTGGTTTAGCAGGAGGTTTTGATGTAGGTGTTTGAGATTGAGGAGAGGGCACATTAGTAGTTTGTTTAGTAGTACTGGATGGAGTAGTAGGATTTCCAAAAATGTCTCTCGGGACAGCCTTTGAACGCCTTCTCCTCTGCACTAGATAACCAGTCTCCGCATCACACGCGACATCGGTTTCTCATAAGGCTCACGGATAGCATCAATCCCAACTTACGATGGTTTGGTCAGTCCTGAGCCCAGGAGACACAGCACTATCGGATAGATTGGTGGCCTCTGACACGCTTAGCATACGCCTGCCAAGCTCTGCGATCATAGTTCCGTTATCTACACAGAATGGCTTCGGAGGACAATATGCTGTGGCCCCCCTCTCTTCACACATTATCATAGCCATTTCATTGATTCTTGCGTTACAAGCCACACCCCCTCCTAATAGCAACTCATTCTTTCCAGCATGCGCCATTGCCCGTTCTGCGACCTCTATACATGCAGCGAATGCGTGTTCTTGCAGTGACCAGCACACTGCCTCAAGAGGTTGACCATCAGCTACTTTCTGGTTGGCTGCAGTCATTATTCCCGAGAATGAAAGATCCATTCCCTGCACAGCGTAGGGTAAGGAAATTTCATCCATAGTATGTGTGGAATCTGATGCAAGCCAGTCACTAGCTAATGCCTCAATCTTAGGGCCTCCGGGAAATGCCATTCCATGATTCCGAGCAAACTTGTCGAGCATGTTGCCAATACCGATGTCAAGCGTCTCACCCAGAACTCTGTATCTTCCGCTCTTACGTGCAATAATCTGGGTATTGCCCCCAGAGACGTACAGAAGTACAGGGTCATTACAATTGGTCTGGTTTCTACCTATTTCGATATGCGCTACGCAGTGATTTACACCTACTAGTGGAACATCCCATGAATGAGATAATCCGCGGGCGATTGAGGCACCTACTCTGAGGCACGGACCGAGTCCAGGGCCCTGACTGAATGCAATTGCGGATATATCTGTGGAATCCAGCGAATTGTTATCCATCAGATCCTGCAATAGATGGCCTGCTATCATAGAATGATGATCAGCAGCTTCTCTAGGATGGATTCCACCTTCCTCGGGAGTATACAAGTCCGAACTGGATGGGAGAGCATTACCATCTTCATTAACTAGGCCAAATGAGAGGGTATGGGCAGTGCTTTCTATGCCGAGTATCATAGCCATCGGGCTATACACAGCAGACACTGCTTTCAAGCATCCCGTTCCTCGAGTGCCATGGGCATGATGATATTGAATGCTGGCGAGATTGCCCACCTTGATTCAATTACCAACAACTCTGCAATTTCAGGACACGATATGACTGATAGGGAATCCAATGTTTCACCCAGTGGCTTAGGGATCTTAATCCAAGATGGGGTATTCACATCAATTACTGATTCACAGTCACTACAAACAGAATATGCACCAGACTGGGACGGCGATGACACGTCATCGAAACTATCAATCATCGACGCAAAAGGATGTGCAATTATCCCAGGGCTAATCGATTCACATACACATTTAATTTGGGGTGGCGACAGATCATCTGAGTTGAGGCTACGTCAGTCTGGAATGAGTTACAAACAGATATCCGACATTGGTGGTGGAATTCAGCGTACTGTAATGAGTACTAGACAGATGACACTCAAAGATATGGTGTCTACAGGATTATCTAGGGTCGTTGAAGCATCCAAGTATGGAACATGTGCCATGGAGGTCAAAAGTGGATATGGCCTAGATACGGAAACAGAACTGAGATTGTTGGAAGCAGCATCAGAAATATCCAGAATTTCAGATGTAGGCATATTCCCTACCTGGTTAGGTGCCCATGATTTCCCTCATGATAAGCGTAGAACTGATTATATCGACGAGTTATTGTCTGATCAACTCCCTAAGGTTTCTGAGCAAGGTATCGCAAAGTGGTGTGATGTTTTCTGCGAAGAAGGTTGGTATACAAACGATGAGACCGAGTCTATTGTTGAACAAGCTAAGGAGCATGGACTTCAATCCAGATTGCATGTAGATGAGTTCGTAGATAGTGATGGGTTGGCACTCGCTGCAGATCTTGGTTGCGTGAGTGCTGACCATGTTGCTAAATCTAATACAGATTCTAGGCAGAAAGCATCAGACGCTGGCACTATGCAGACCTTCCTCCCAGGTACGCCCTATGTGCTCGGAAATACTCTAGATTTGCCACTGAATGAGTGCATAGATAGTAACTGGGCATTTTCATTGGCTACTGACTACAATCCAAATTGTAGATTTCTATCATTACCCCTAGTCTCTAACATCTGCTGCACTAGGATGGGCCTTGACCCCCTAGCCGCTCTTATTGCTACCACACGTAATCCTGCGACAACACTAGAGGATGATACGATTACAGGTAGAATCGCTGTTGGACATTCAGCTAATGTGAACATTGTTTTGTCTAGTGATATAGATGGCTGGTGCCAAACGCCCGGAGAGAATCCATTCTCTCACACCATCATCTCTGGTAATATTGTATAACCATATAATTAGTTTCTATTCATCTATTATGCTGTATACAGATATAACAAACCTAAAAAATTATTCATATTAAGAAATATTCAGTATCCACACATAATGATGAATCAACCTAGATTTGCCATTTTTTCCGTTGCATATCTTACCGATAACAATGGTTATCGGAACACTATCTGGAATTGGCACTTAGAATAGCCTTGCAGTATAGCGATTTTACAAAATAATGCAATTTGAGCAGTATATGCCCTACTAAATGGGTTCAATAGCATACGCGGAATCAAACTAGCATGAGTGATACTGGGTACTGCATGAAATGCAAGGAGAATGTACGTGTCAGAGACTCCAAGATCATCACTATGAGCAATGGTAGGAAGAGATTGTCAGCGATATGTTCCAATACAGGTTGTGATTGTGCAATCTCAAAAATCATATCATAATAGAATGTTTCATTTGTATTCGCCTCGTCCTGTTGCCACGGGCTCGTGGTCTAGGGGTTATGACGTCGCCTTGACATGGCGAAGATCGCAGGTTCAATTCCTGCCGAGCCCACCAATAGATTTGAACCGCTATTTGCAATTATTCAAAATTATAGGAAAATCGAATTCTACCTTTACCCTTGTTCTTCTTACCATGGAACCTGATTTGAGGTATCGATGAGGTATTCGATACATGGGTGCCTGCGCATGGGCATAAGTCGACACCTTCAATCTCAACTACTCTCAATTGTGTAATTGTAGATGGTATTCTGTGCATGAATTTGGTGTGCCTCATCTGTTTGTGTTCTAGAATACGTGATCTTTCCCATTCGTGAACGTTTACTGCCAGATTAGATGATATTATAGCATTAGTAGCATCGACTAATTCATCCGGATTGAATACTTCCTTGTCTTCGAACAGAAGGTCTACTCTAGAGTTTTCAACAGTTAGCTGGTTACCGACAGTCTCAGCACCCCACAGGTCTTCTGCAATAGCGGAGACGATATGTTGGGCTGTATGCATCAATGCGTGCGCGTTTCTACGGGCAACATCAATCTGACAAATCACAGAATCTCCAGTTTCGAAAAGTTCAGGATTTTCTATTGGATGTAAAATCATATCGCCGGGAAGTACCTCGTTAATTTCTGACTCCGCGTTCTCAGAACTCAATAGTCCAGTATCTCCAGGTTGGCCACCTCCTCTAGGATAGCAATATGTTGAGTCCAAAAGTACATTGCTACCATCAATTGCATGTATTCGAGTTTCAAACTGAGGTGGGTCCGTACCTGGATGCCTAGACATATGCAATTTCTCTTGCATAGGATCACTCGAATATTGCTTGTAACCCACCAGACAACAAATTATTGCTTAGATCTTCACACTCAGATGTCATTACTCTGTCACCGTTGTATGAGAGAACAAATGTTCTCACCCAATCAACAATCTTAGAAACACCAGATCCAGCACTCTCGCTGATTCTTTCTATTGCCTCGGCAGAACAAATGAGTTCATTCGCAAGTACTTGAGACAATAGTTGACTTGACTTCAATGATCGATACGTTCCAGTTGCACCCATTGATACATGGTCTTCTTTACCCATACTTACTGGAACATTCGACGTTGTAGCAGAATTTGCCATTAAATGGAGTTCAGCGATGCATGCTGCTGCAACATATTGGATAATCATATATCCACTTTCAAGACCTTCGGTTTGGGCCAAGAATGCTTTCTGCCCGCTCCAATGTGGATCTAGGACCTGATTGATTCTCCTCTCAGAAATACTAGCCAATTCATGGCATGCAATAGCTATCGAGTCACTAGCGAGTGCTAGATTCTGGCCGTGAAAATTCCCCCCACTGACAACATCTACTGTATTATTCTCAACAAAGACCAACGGATTGTCAGTAGCACTGTTAATCTCAATCTCCAACATCCTTCTTGTCTCTGTAATCAGATCTATTACCGGGCCGTGTACCTGGGGGGAACATCTGAAGGAGTACGCATCTTGAACACGGTCGCAATCAGAGTGGGATTCATTGATATCAGAATTCTTCACGAATTGTAGTATCCTTGCAGCTGAGATAGATTGCCCTCTCTGAGGCCTGTTCTGGTGAATTCTAGCGTCGAACGGTGCATGTGAACCCTTGATTGCTTCAACTGAGCAAGCAGCGCTAGCATCAGCCCCCATAAGCAGCCGATCCATATTCTGTATAGTAATTCCAAGATATGCACACATTTGGCTAGTA
>PAYF01000032.1 GCA_002714745.1 Methanobacteriota archaeon
TAGCCCAGAAAATCCTCGTTGGATAATGGTTGATATCGAACCATTGAAAGAAATGCAAGCGGTTAGTTTGGCTGATCTTAGAATCAATCCTGCTTTGGAAGATATGGCTTTGCTTGCACGTGGTCAGAGGCTTTCAGTACAATCCGTTTCTCCTAATCACTTTGAAATTGTATGTGCAATGGGTGGCCTTGACTCATCGTCATTGTAGTGGGCATGTCCTCGGTGGACGCTCGTCACCAGAGGTGTAAGGTCACCGATCTTCTCCGCCCCGCTATCCCAAGGCATCCAGTGTCCCCAGTCGGGTTGCTCGCTTCCGCGCCTGACCTGGTTCCCGGGTATGAGACGGACCTCGCTCCCCTCCGGGAGCGGTTCCAGCCAACCTGGATCTCTTGGGGGCGAGGCATCGACGTTAACCGGTGAGACACCAATGGCTCGTCTGCGCCGCCCTCGGACTTCAGGCCCCCTTTATCGACGATTTGAGGAAAACAGAGCACGTCAACACCCCCCCTAGCCCATCTTGCCCCCTCAATCGACCCATATCAACGAATCCCTCAATGAGGATGTTCTCAAATGCTACTCTGAGTATTTAGATGGACATCCGGTTTGGATTTCTTTGGCCATCAGAATCCACTCATCTCCAGTGTTAAACAATTGTCCTTTGATGGCTATCGTATGGCCCTCGTCGAAACCATCAGGAATGGCAGCTGCAGAGTAATCTATGGTTAATGAATACTCAATTCCTATGAGCATGAACGAAGAGGATGAGGAATCTATAGATCCGGGTGCGACTTGTCCACGCAAGTGAATCTCACCCTCATGATCTTCAGGCGAATCCATTACTTCATCTATGTAGTACTGAGTTTCAGGATCCACGCTGATGAACATCAACGCGACTAGGGCAGCCATACAAACAGCGATTAGCCCCAGTCTGGATGCTCTTGTACCTGCCATGTTACGAACCTATCATGGACATTGAATAGAGTTTTCATTGGCTGTTCAGGGCATATCGTATCCAACAGCCTCTTCCAAACCTACAAATCCGTTCTGCTTGACCTTCTTCTTCAGCCCTCTTACTATCGAACTCACAACAGAAGGTCCCTTGAAGACTAGGGCTGAATAAAGTTGGATTAGTGAAGCTCCCGAACTTATTGCTTCCCATGCAGTATCTGCAGATTCGATGCCTCCGACTCCGACGATTGGGATAGAATCCCCAACTTCTGAATACAATAGTGAAATGACTTCCTTCGACCTGTTTTGAAGAGGTCTTCCAGATATTCCTCCTGCCTCAGCAAACACGCCTCTTGATGCTGCATTCCTAGGAACTGGTCTATGCATCGATGTGTTGATTGCTACCAAACCGTCGGCGCCCGATCTCAGTGCCGAATGAGCCGAGGACAATATTTCCTCATTACTGGCATCAGGAGAGACTTTGACCAGTAATGGCTTACCTCCTCCCTTCCTTTCGGCCAATAACCTACATTCAGTTACAATGGATGATAAATAATCTGAATCAGCTAAATCCCTAAGTCCCGGAGTGTTTGGTGAAGAAATGTTGAGCACAAACATATCTGCATGATTCNATAGCATCTCAAGTGTTTGGGAATAATCACTAGCGGCACTCTCATTGGGGGTCTTCTTAGAGCGGCCAATGTTTGCGGCGACNGGTGTTTTTGGCCACTTTCCAGACGCTCTCCTGCCAATCAACCTGTCACGGACTTCGGCTGCGCCTGGATTATTGAATCCCATCCGATTGACCAGGGCCCCGTGTCGATTGGATCTGAACATTCTAGGCTTAGGATTGCCTTCCTGTGGAAATCTCGTAATTCCTCCATACTCGACCCAGGAAAAACCTAGTGCGGGCCATGCAGACAGGGCTTCAGCCCCCTTATCAAATCCGGCTGCAAGCCCTAGAGGNTGGTGAAATAGTCGTCCGAATACATGAATGGGCAATTCTGGAGCATTGTATACCGTACTCAGAGCTCTCTGGCCAAATCCACTCTGCCCGAAAACTCTCAGAGCCTTCATCGACATTGTATGTGCAGNCTCAGAATCAACGAAACGAAGCATAGGGCGCACGAATATACTGTATGGCAGCCCCATCGTGCGAATGCGCAGAGAGGTACACTTCAAGCGTTGCGTAGCATCGCGGGTCTGTGCGTACCACATTTGAGGCTGCGGCGATTAGCGAACTGGCTCGGAGGACGCTTCAAAGTTCAGATGTTACCATCCAAGCGGAGTTGCAATACGGTACCGATATCGAACGCATATCCGCATCTCTTAGCGATGCGTCCCCTGCTCTCATCATAGCAGCAAATCATATCGTAGCTGAGTCTAATGCCATCGTGATNGGGTTCACAGATTTGCCTGGAGGTATAATCGGAGGAGAAGAGCCAGATGGTGATATAGTCTGGATTNCCGGCGATGTTGATGACATCTGGANTAGATATCTGAGAGTGCTGGTAGATCTAGCCAACGCTGGCTATCCCGGATGTGTGGGATGCGCCGGGCCAGCAGCTGAGTTACCTTGGGACGAAATGCAATCTAGACGCAGGCTGACATAGTTCCGCTTCGCGCACGCGCGCGCTCGTGCGGGCGTTGTCTCAATCACTCGCCACTCATGTTTATACAGGGTCGGAGTCGGCGCTGCAATCAGCCGGTTGAGTCTACAAATGGCATACTGGTGGGGATGGCGAAATGAAGTTGATGATTCTTGAATCGGGTGCTAAGGCGCGCACAGTCAAGAGTTATCTTGGCAAAGGCTGGATTGTAGAGGCCTGTAATGGACATGTGCANGATCTTCCCTCTGGAAATGGCTCAAAGCAACGCTCTAAGGCCATGTGGGCAGCAAGTAAGGGAGAGTTNCCTGAACCTCCATGGGACTGGACTGATGGTGCTGAGAGGGTGGTCAATTCGATCTTAGCCAGAGCACGTAAATCTGGAGTTGAAGATGTATATATTGCGACTGACCCCGACAGAGAAGGTGAGTTCATCGCTTGGAGGCTAAGCATACTATTCTCTGAGTTCCCAAATATCTACAGGGTGGCCTTCAATGAGATAACCAAGTCCGCAGTTTCTGAGTCACTTTCAAACCCAAGTGGAATCAATTCCAATTTGGTAGATGCCGCCAAGGTCAGAAGGTTCATGGACAGATTGGTGGGGTACAGATGTTCTAGATTCAGCAAATCTTGGAGCCTCACATCGATGGGNCGAGTCCAGACTCCAACTCTTGGGTTCATCGTAGAGCGAGAGATCGAAAGAGAGGCACACGTCCCCATCGAATACCATAGCGTGCATGCAGATAGTCATGGCATCAGATTCAATGTTAGATTCCACGAGAAAGACGACAGTGAAGCATGGTTCGATGATTCAGGCAAACATAGGGCAGATAGGACATCTGATGACGACCTAGCCAAATCCACATTCAATGCACTAGATTCTTCTGACCTGATGACTATCACTTCCATTAAGGAAGGAATCACAAAGAGGAATCCCCAACCGCCCTTCACTACAGACACCATGCTCCAAGCCGGGAGCTCGACCCTGGGATGGTCCGTTTCAAAGACGAGTCGTGTGTCTTCGGCCCTATATCAATCGGGATACGTGACATACATCAGAACTGATTCAACTAGGACTAATCCTGCTGCTCGAGATAAAGTCAGACAATATCTTAGAGACAAGTATGGTGATGATTATCTGGGTAAAGGAGTAGTTGGAAAGGATGCCAAGGGCAAGGCGAAAGTCCAAGATGCTCATGAGGCGATTCGTCCAAGTAAGCCGGAAGTTGTATCAATCAATGCCTCGACTGATGAAAAGAGGCTTTACGCTCTGATTTGGGCACGTTTTGCTGCCAGCCAGATGTCCCAATCCATCAGAGAGAGGCGTGATTTGGAAGCTAATGTAGATGGTTGTGAGAAGCCTCTGCGGGGAACAGCATCTTGGAGAACACATAGCGGATGGGAAGTGGTATTTGAGCAATTCAACGGTAATGTGATGACTAAGCCCCCCAAGGGTGTTCTTGAACAAAATGCCAGTTGGCCCATTGCTCAAAGTGACGACAGTCCTAAGATGGTGACGGATCAAACAAAGCCACCTAGACGATATTCCGAGAGTTCAATTGTTCAGGCTATGAAAAGTGCTGAAATTGGACGTCCTTCTACCTACGTCAGCACCATACAAAAGCTCACTGGTAGAGGATACGTTAATTCAAATGGGGGCTCTCTTATTCCAACTGATGATGGTAGAATGTTGTGGACAGATGTAGTTCCATTCTACAATGAACAAGACGGGGATGTTGGCTTGTTCACTCCAGATTTCACATCACACATGGAAGGGAATCTGGACCTCGTTGAAAACGGATCACAGTTTGCCCCCGAAGTTTGGGACACATTCGTCACCCAATTCAGAGACATGCACAACAATGCTCTGGGTATCAGAAAACAAACTGCTACTCCCAGACAGAAATCTCTGATTGAGTCTCGATTGGTTCATCTTGAGCCCGAAATTAAGGATGAGTTGTTGTCAGGGAAGACAATGGCCGAGATAACTGGGGATGAGGCTCGTGCTATCATCGATAAGTTGAAGGAAATTGGAGATAGTATGGGCTACCCTCCTAGTGAAAAGCAAGCCGCTCTGATTGTCAGACTATCAGACCAATTGGGTATGGGGCTGGATGGGGCGCTTGAACTAGCTGGAGTTAGTGAAATGTCGGCCTTGACAGGCGGTGGCGAAGGCACTGCAAGCGAGCTAATTGGAAATCTGATTGAGAAGACCAAGGACCTACCCGCGACAGAGTCACAGGTGAATCTCATCGAGAAACTCGCTGAGCAGAATGACAAGAAACTCTCCGAGGTACTAGCGACAGTGGGTGCGAGGGATATCTCGGAGTTGACAAAAACTGATGCGAGTGATATTATTTCGAAAATGAAGGGGCGCTCAAGGAGACAATCTAGGAGAAGTCGTTCCTAGATACTGTTCCTAGGTAGGACTCAATAACGGATGGCTGAGAGGCCTATGCGTATGGATTACGACTTCGTGGTCGTAGGGGCAGGTCCGGTCGGTAGTTTACTCGCTAGGAGATTGTGCGAAGGAGGAGCATCAGTACTGATCATCGAGGAACACGCCCAGATTGGAAGACCGTTTCAGTGCGCTGGACTCGTAAATCCTGAAGCAATGGAGATTGTTGGATTGCAAGATACTGTACTCACACCAATCTGGGGAGCTAGAATTCACGGGCCCTCTGGTGAAGTAGTTTCAATTGGTTCTCCCGATACTGTCAGGACTTGGAGTGTTTGTAGAAAGTTGTTTGACGAATCTATACTTGAGTCCGCATTGCAATCTGGAGCAGACCTCTGGCTATCCAGCAAACCAATTTCTGCCGAGCAGGATGATGACACTGTCGGTATCACAATCTCCACATCTACTGGAAATGTCGATGTTCGCTGTTCGATGCTTTGCGGGGCAGATGGGGCACACTCATGGGTTAGGCGCAATTTCAGAATGGGTCGCCCAAAGGAGATGATGATTGGTTTCCAAGTTGAGGTAACTGGATATATCGGAGAAGAAGGTAGGCTCGACATGTACACAGGCTCGGAGATTGCACCGGGATTTTTTGCTTGGGCTATTCCCTCTGGAGATACTACTAGAATAGGTGCCTGGAGTAAGGCTGACATGTTGCAAGGTAAATCACCTGAACAGCTTCTGGATACTCTGATGAAGAGTCGACTGTGGACACGAAGGTTCTCTGGATGCAGGGAGGTTGGTCGTTTCTGTGGACCTGTGCCCAGCGGTCTGGTCAGCCGACCTCTTAGAGGGAGGGTTGCCCTATTCGGAGATGCTGCGGGACTATGTAAGCCAACAACAGGTGGCGGAATAGGACCAGGATTCACTCATGTTGAGGCTCTTGTCCCTCTACTGTTGCAAAGAACTCTGGGTAATCTAACTCAATCTGGCTTAGAAGCAAGGGTGTCTAAGATTCTTGATCCCATGCGTAAGGATCAATTGAGGGCTAGAGCACTTAGAGATGCTTTCTTGACTCAAATGGATGATGATGAATTGGACAATGTGTTCTCCGTATGGTCCAAGCCTGATGTCATTGAACTGATTAATGAAGTCGGCGAGATTGAGAATCCGATTCCCTTGGGAATACGAATGCTTCGTGAAGTACCGGAATTCAGAACCCTTGCAAGGCGTGCAGTCAAGGCTGTATTGTGGGGTTAATCATGTTCCGATCGGTACAGAGATTGAGGTTTCCTCCCTTCGAGCACGCCAGTATGGACCCTCAGGGAGTCTCAATGATCGAGGTAGTAATCGAGTCAGAACATAGACCGCCCCCTGCATTCTCAATCGGACAAGATGATGATTGGAAGGTGGAATGGAGATCATTGAAGACAGATGATGGATTTTCGACCCTATCTTGTGAGGTTTCGAGAGAACCTTTTGATTTCATCATGAGAACTAGAAATGGATGGTATATCGAGCCTGATCCTCTTCACTCAATAGCCAGAAAGGCGATTAGACCAGCGGTCGTGATAATCATTCTATCACTGCTTATCCACACTCTTGAACCCGGATTGGTTGCAAGTGGTTTGTTATCAGAATCATTCGCAGGCTCATACCGAATTGGCCCTCTGGACTATCCCAAACTCCTCTTCTTCTCATTCCCTCTGTTCATTGTACCTATCATGTTCAGGATTATTGCAAATCTGCGCGATATCAGGAGTCAGAACCGATACATCTCTTCCCCTCTGGAAGACATTTCAGTGTCAATGCAGGTAGATGGTAACGGTGTAGAGTTATTTTTCCAAGACATCCCTGTAGATGTGATGCCAAATAGGGCTAGGATGCAAGTTGGAATGATTGTGCCAGAGAGAGAGAAAATGCTCGAAGCCTTGGGGAGAGAGGAAGGTAAGCAATCGGCACCGGGAATGTCGACTCTTCTACCTGATAGGAGAATTGCTGCAGGAGAGGAGCTAGGGACAGGTGTTGGTGAGTCGATACCATTGGCAGTATCCCATCCGAGATTACTTCTGCTGGAGCCACTCAGAGTAATGGACTCCGGAGATTGGGTAGACTTGACGAGCACAACTACCAGATTTACCCTACCTGGGCCGAGTCAAATGTGGCCCGGTTCAATTTACTCCGCCCTAATTGCGATACACTGGGAGATTGTTGTTGATGCTGTGAGGGACGACGGTACTAGGATGAAATGGGTTATGCCAATTCTAATTCCTGACCGAGAAGGTCTTGATCCGATAGTCAAATTACCGGTACGAAGTGGAAGAATCGAGTCATCCGATCAATTAGGCTGAATCGGAGGGGGCGAGAAGTTCTCTTCATCGATTGTTTCCGTGTCAAGAAGATTGTAATCAGAATCTCGTTTTACTGGAACGAATCCGGCCCTTGAGACGATTAACTGAAGTTCTCTCTCGGAAGCACTTGTCTTTGTAGTTCCAGAAGATGATACGACGTTTTCTTCCATCATGGTAGAACCGATATCATCAGCCCCTGCGAATAATGCCATCTGAGCTATTTTGGTTCCCATTGTAGGCCAAGAAGCTTGGATGTGTTTGATGTTGTCAAAAAACAAACGAGATATAGCAACATGCCTGAGATATTCGTTCGAGCCGGCACCAAGAGTGTACTTATTCGTACCACTCTCTCTTCGTCCTAGTGAATTGTTCTCTAACATAACCGGCCACGAAATGAAAGACGTGAAGCCTACTGAACCTCTAGACAAGGCTTCGTCCTGTAATTCTCTGACTTTACCCATATGCTCTAATCGGTGCAAATTGGTCTCTCCAAAGCCAATCACATTGGTAGCAGAAGTTGTCAGACCCAACTCTTGGGCCTCTCGCATAACTTGCAACCAATTCTCAGCTGAACCCTTCTTCGGTGAGATATCTAGGCGAACCTCATCAACCAACATCTCTGCACCCCCTCCTGGCAAACCATGCATCCCTGCAGCACGAAGCTCTTCGAGGACCTGATTGGTCGATAATCCACAGATATCAGATATCCCTTCGATCTCTATTGGTGAAAAGCAATCTAAATCTATTGATGGATGCCTAATTCTTAATTCACGAATCAGATCTGTATACCACTCAAGAACAAGGTCGGGATGTACTCCTCCTTGCATGAGTATTCTCGAACCTCCGATTTCCTCCAATTGTGTAATCCTCTCGCTAATTTGGTCCACGGTCTGTAGGTACGTCTCAGGGTGCCCGGGTGGCCTGTAGAATGAACAGAACTGACAATTGATGGTGCATACATTGGTATAATTCACGTTTCTATCAACTAAGTAAGTCACATGATTGCCAGGGACTCTTAGTCTGCGGTGGATGGAAGCTACATGCATTAACTCAGTGAGGTTGGCTTCCTGATACAATACGAGTGCGTCTTCGATACTGAGACGTGGCGGAGAATCTTCAGATTGAGATTGCAGGATTTCCTGGCATTGGGACAAGTACTCACCCCTCTTGCCCGATAATTGCCTCCATTTCGGAGATTTCCTTGGGACAGGATGAAGTTAGAACCACCGGGCCGTCCTTGGTGATTAGTACGTCATCTTCGATTCTAACTCCGATTCCAGCATACCTCTCAGGGATTTCGACGTCTGTTCGCCAACTGCCGAAGTACAAACCTGGTTCGACAGTCACAATCATCCCTGGTCGGAGTACAGGCCCTGGATCATCATCACCTTGTCTGCCTCCACCTACGTCATGAACATCGAGTCCTAGGAAGTGGCCTGTTCCGTGCATGAAGTAATTACGATATGGGCCATCAAACTCCAAAGGGTCTCCGATTGCTTCATCTAGGGTACAATCAAGAATTCCGAGTTCGATTAGGCCCTCAGCGATTACTCTAGATGCGGCTTCATGGAAGGCTACCCATCTGGCTCCGGGTTGACATGCTTCGATTGCAGCAATCTGTGACTTCAGTACTAATTCGTAAATCTCCCTTTGAGCATCAGAAAACCTGCCATTAACAGGCCACGTGCGAGTGATATCTGATGCATAGCCATCGACCTCGCAACCTGCATCGATGAGGACCAAATCCCCATCGCCAACGGGGTCGCGGTTTGAGTTGTAGTGCAGTATTGCAGCGTTCTCTCCGCCACCTACTATCGAAGGATATGCCCATTGTGAGCGATTTGAAGCGAAGCACGACTCAATTACAGATTGCAAATGCCATTCGCCAACTCCGGGTACACCGGCCTTCATCGCTTGGATATGTGCCTGCGAGGCGAGTTCGGCCGACTTACTCATTAGTTCGATCTCGGCATCCGTTTTGATTACCCTAAGTGAATCAAGATTCGGTTTTGGGTCTGCAATCTCCTTACCGCAGTCGGCCAACAACGAATCAATCTTAGAATTCATGCCAGTAATAGAGAATACATGATTACAATCCTCAAGCAGAGGAGATAGTAATTTGTCTAAGTCATCAATAGAATGAGCATTGTCCACAGGCCAGTCTCTGGCAGCTCCCTCAGGGCCTGCCCTCCTTCCTTCCCAAATCTCTGATTTAGTATCCCTAGGCAAAACGAACAGGGATGTTGTCCATTCTCCTCCAGAATTACTTGCCATCCAAACAGAATCGGACTCTGTCCAACCACATAGATAGAGCATGTATGAGTTCGCTCTGAATGGGTAATGAGTATCGTTTGACCTGATGGATTTAGGATTAGTTGGGATTAGTACAAGAGAGTTATCTGGCAATTCGCCTAGAAAGGCGGATTGTCTATTCGAATACTCTGATTCAGAGAAAGTTAGCACCGTGCAATCCTCAGCATCGGTCCACAGGGGGTTGTTTATGAGGGATTCTACTTATCAGAGTCAGAGTCCCATGTAGGAATTCCTGTAGATTCGTCGGTAGAACGGTATCTAAGGAATATAGCTGACAGCATGAATAGTGCAGAGACCAAGAGAACAATCACTGAGTAAGGCAGTGGTTCTGAGGAATCGGGGTGTATCAGAAGGACGGAGATACTAGAAAATTCATCATCATCGTCAATAACGTCCAAAGTCAATACACATGATTCCAGTTCTGTCTCTTCCGGCCAAGTCAGCGTTCTCTGGCATCCTTCGTACATTGGTTCGTAGTCAATCTTCCAGACGCACCTAAGACTTGCTAAATCGTTATCTGAATCACTTGAGCCGGAGGCATCTAATTCCCATCCATCATCAACGCTTAGCCTGATGGTTCCTCCATCAATCATTGACGTTCCAGAAACTGATGCTACAGCACTGGGTATCTGATTCTCAATTACGAAATCATAAACTGTAGTGGAAGAAACTCCTCCTGAATCCGTAAGCCTCAGTGTGAGAGTATAGTTACCTCCGCTGTCGGCTGGTAGTGAATAAGTTCCACCCCCAATCTGGATGTTTAGCGGAGTCTGGCCGCTATGCGAGGGTTTGCGTAATACCCACATGTACTCCATTCCCTCTCTGCCCCAGTATGGGTCATCTGATGAACTAGCATCGAAGGATATCTCACCTGAATACTCTACGAAATAGGAATCTCCGACTATGGAAACATACGGAGGGGCATTGTTGACTCTAATGCCCACACACTGCTGTGCGAAAGCTACCTCAGAAGGATCATAGTTTTCGACATAAAGAGAATACCAGCCATCCTCCAATAAAGAAATGTTGAGAGTAGTGGAGAAATCTCCAGAAGGGCTGATTACAGACAGTAATTGGGTCGTGTCCGAGTCTCCTTCCTCAGAGCATGCTTGTACTGAACTAATAGCAGGATAAGTGAAAAATCTGGTCTCGGAATCTGCCCACACTGTCGGATGAAAACTCCAACCGGTGACAATGAGAGTTTCATGGGCCCAGTCAGCATAGCCGGGAGAATAGATTTGCAACCCGGAACGCATTGTGTCTCCGATGAAAATCACTCTGGTGTCGCTCCAACTCGATTCTTGGAAAGTGACTGTAATTGTGAAGTAGCAAGTACAGACTGGAATTTCGGCTAAATCCAAGTCGGTGTGCCATGACCAGAGTATTCTATCGTTCTGCGAATCCAACTCCTGAATAGTGTCTGTGAGATCTCCGGTAAGTGACAGAATGTCAGATACCATCGACCACCCTACAGAATCGGGAATTGAGTCGAATTCTATTGAGCCGGATAGTGAAATTGATTCATTGGCAGATAAACCATTTTCGAAGTCGAATCCAATGATTGCAGGATCTTCAGTCTCAGCGACTGCGGAGGGTGAGACGACCAGTAATGGAGCTATCAGCAGCATCGTTGCCACTATCTGTCTCAATCTCATGATGCTGTGGCAATCCCGGCTGGTAATGAAACCGATGCATAGTTGATTTTCATCTGTCAGATATTCTCAATTGCCAATATAATTCGTCTATCCATAGTCTAAGTGTCTCTCTATCAACGAATTCTCTGCTTGCCTCTGCAGCAAGTATACAATCGCAAGCAGCGGCGGCAAGAGTGGTGGCTTCAATTATCGACATTCCATTCCCTAGAGCTGCAGCTAAAGCTGTAGCAGCAGCATCGTGCAAGCCGATTTGCTGAACTGCAGAAGGAGAAAGACAAGGGATGTGGAAAGGATCCTCGTCGCCCCTGTATAGAGTGACTCCTTCTGTACCACGAAGGACAACCAAAGCACCCCAATTGTACTGAGAAATCAGTGTCGCTGCAGCTCTGGCTTGATCGGTAGTGCCTTGCCTACGAGAAAGCAAATTGAGCCCCCTATTCTCAAATAGAACCACATCAGCACCTTCACTCCTGTCTAATCCTGTCAATTTCGGATCGGCGATTACTGGTAGTCCCGCCTTCTTAGCAGATGAAATCAACTTCAGTGATGTATGAATATCCAGTACTCCCTTATCATAATCAGACAAAACAACAGCACTGCTATCCGAAATCTCAGCTATGGCCCCATTAGCAATTGATTTCCTGACATCATCAGAAAGCAGCTCTCTTGGACCGCGGTCAGCTTGCAACAGTATCTGACTTTCATCAAGAAGGCTTTCCCTGCTGCCATAGAATCTGATTTTGGTCAGAGTATTTCGATTAGCAACCGAGTAGATGCTATTAGTTGAGATGCCGTGTTCATTGAGTTTGGAGACTATTGTCTCCCCTTCCCTGTCATCTCCGACACAACAGTGGAGGCTTACTTGCATGCCTAAGGATCTCAAACCCATTGCGATATGTGCTGCGGCTCCTGGGGTCTCTTCAGTTCTCATTATCTTGAGGACTGGGACAGGTGCAGTAGAATCGAGGTTGTTGGCATAACCGTGATGGAACCTGTCAAGCATGACATCTCCAATCAGGGTGATTTTAGACTCACCCATAGAATCGAGCATCTCACCGAGTCTGGATAGTACTGATTCCCTTTCTTTGTCGCCTTCCATGACACTGCGTGGTGAGTAATGCGAATGATGTTTGCCACCGTCGAACTCAAGTCGAGAACCTTATGGCGCAGACGTGGAGAAGCACGCCGAAGGCTGGATTTATTCTGGTCAGGCCTCTGACAGACTGTGGGCCAAATCAGCCATAGGTAGACCATTGAGTAATTCTGGTCTGCTTCTGTCTAGTGCTGAAGTCATCTTCTGCCATGAACATAGGCATCTGGAATTGCCTTACTCGGAATGGATCGTTGACGCTGTCTCGGATGATCTGAATCTATTGGATGAGGCAGTGGTAATAGAAGCTCTAAGGGTCCCTGGGAACAAGGTAGTATTGAATGCTAACCTAAAGCATCTAGGTGCCGATTATTCGACTACTACGTGGGCTGCAAGGTGGCCTTCAGATAAGCACCCAAGGGATGAAGATCCAATCGCAGAAGTCAGGTGGTTCCACGCGAGTAGTGAATTAGATGTAGAAGACCTCTACAACTGGACTGATGAAGTTTCTTTGAGGAATAGAATTGCAGAGGTGATGATAGTCGACGACGAGAGTTCTGTGGTTTCATACAGAGTGTCTACAATTACGCCATCCGGAGAGATTACTGGTTTGCAGGATAGTGTGCTCGAACAAATTCGGGGTCGAGAATTCAAACCTCTCGCTAATGGTGGTGTGTTGATCCTCAATGGTAAAGATTGGCCTGATGAGAGAATTGGTATTCCTCATCCAAACGGACGAATAATCGATTCAATCTGCGCCCAGATGCTGTATGCAGACGAGGAGGATAATACAATCGGATCAAGTATTCTGTATGATCTACTGTCGAGAGGTTTGCACCCCAGGCCCGGTTTCAAGTATGGGACTAGATGGAGATGTTATGACAAGCCTCTGGGTGAAGAACATGCACCTTGGCTTGTAGTACACCCCGCGGAAGCGCCTAGAGATTGGGAAGGAGCTTGTCTAGCTTCTAGACTCGCAGCAGGAGTTGGAAAGACATGGTTACACCCTCTGCTTTTTGATGAATCATGGCAGTATCTGTCGATTTCTAGACCTCCTGCCGACTCTAGGTGGAGCAATCCGAACAGAAGGTGACTATTCTTTTCTCCCGCCTGTAAGGATTGAGATTGAAACTAGAATCGATATCACTAGCAATCCGTTTGCCGGTTCTGCTAACCATGCCAGCCAGTTGTCGCCAGTGAAAGGAGATTCAGCTTCTAACAAAAGTGGGATTCGATGTTCGGTTCCGTGGACATCGGACAGTACAATTGTCCCCCTAGCCAGCATTCCTGGCTCAAGTAAACCCCTGGGGTCAACATCAATCGTAAGATAATCTCCTGAACTTAGGGAGGCAGGAGACTGGGCTGTGGCTACTCTCGAAACAGCCCCCTCCAGTGCGATTGAATATGTCATCACTCCATCCCCCTCGTATTCGGGCATGACGGTAACTGTGGATGGAGACTCCCAAGACACTACGGAGTACAGTTCATCAGAAGAAATCCTATGTCCGACTATGTCTATTTCAAGAGAAATGTCAGTCTTGCTCTCTCCCTCACAGCCGATGTTCCCAATAAGGGTAAACGAATCAGATGTTATCTCTTCGTGGCCCAGAATATTCACAATAGTGGTACCTGCTGGAATATCGACAAATTTCGCTGTAGAATCGTCCGACTGAGAAGTTGATAGTGAAATCTCAAGATTGCAGGGCTCAGAAGCAATCACCTCAGCGAACGCGGATTCTGAAGGCAGCAACTGCAGAGGAGATCTAGGAGTCAGGGCATCAGTATTGGAAACTGGCCCAGCATGGAATGAAACGGTCATTGAATCATCAGACATGGTATCGACTGATACAGTCCAAGGTACAAGCCGTCCTCGATTATCTCTAATCTTCATGCCCGATGCACCGAATGAATCGCCAACATCGAAAGCATCGCCGGGACTGCCTGAATCTCTGCCCCTCTGAAGGGCCGCATCTCCATCAGCCTCAATTATCATGACCCAAGCATTGTCAGGATCTGTGTTTACCAGATTCTCGATTGGGTTTCCATTGTTCTCGTCAGAATGCTCTACTAGAATCCCGTGACCTGGGAGTTCGGTATCGAACCCTGATTCGCCCCTGTAAGTAATCCAAATGTGCTCTCCGGGTGCAATTGGGATTGCTAATCCGTGGCCACCGAATGATATGGGCTCAAGCACATGGGACGAGTCTGCTGATGCGTCAATCTCGATGTATCTGTCAGCACCTATCTGATTGAGAGAAGCCGCCCCCGGCATGGCAGGGGTGTCTCCGCCTCCATTCCAGTTTCCACTGGCCATGACATCCCAATCCCCCAAGCCGTTCCAATTTGAGGACGGTATGTCACTGTGAACATCATACAAGTCGTAAGCACCCATTTGATGCAGCATCTCGTGAATCACAGTTCCTATGCCTGAGTCGAGAGATGCTATAGTGTAGTGATTGATTGACCAATCACCGATTTCCAAAGGCTCGCTTAGCCACGACATGTGACTCCACAGGGCATCAGAGCCTCCTCCTGATTCTTGAGCTCTTCCAGAATGGAGAATTAGTAGTCTATCCACTACTCCATCATTGTCGAAATCCCACTTCGAAAGATCCATTCCAGACAACAAGTCGAGGCAAGATGCTTCAATCAGACCATCGACTGAAATGTCTCTCTCATCCTCTGAATCATAGCCCCAATGACTCTCCGGACTCGGAGATGACCATACTCTGTCCGAAACTGTGGCATACAGAACTGATTGAGAGCCACTCATCTGGCCGATATAGTTGCTAGCCGGACCGTCTGCATCGAACATTGAATCGGCTTTCTCCTGAGCAAACGGCCGGTCTGGAAATTCTACTCTCAGTACTAGCCATTCCTCAGTATCTTGCAACCCGACTAATTCGCTATCTTCCACAGATACGTTTGAGGGCTCACTCAGCCAATCCTCAAGCACATCTGGATTGCTGTTAGCCCAAATACCCAATAGCAGAATCGCCACTGCCAGAGCAGCCCGTGCTGCATTCATACGCGGACGTCCCAGATTTTCACCTTTCAATCCAATGTAGTCCCGATTCTGATTTGTGTCGAATGGGTCAGAGATGACCTTTTCCATTCATCTGATTCTGCACGGGGTTCATCCAACCATCCCAGTCCTTCTATCGTGCAACTAACCGATTGTAGGCTGCGTTTGAGTTCAGATGGAATAGGTCCTGAGTCACAACCAGTGACTAATAAATTGGTTATAGAGTGCTGAGATACCAAGTCCGCAAGAGCTTCCTGTTCGTGAGGATTCAGGCATAGGGCTTCACATGAAGGGGAAGCCACTCCTACGGGCACACCACCAAGAGGGACTCTCGGACAAGCGCCTTCGCAACCGCAGTCAACAATACCTAGTCTGATTGGATTTACGCCAGATTGGAGATTCTTTACTTCGAAATAACGGCTTCCAAGAGCTGCAGCAGGTAGGCTGGAAGAGATTCGATCTGCAATCGCCATAGAACAGAAGGCTAAGATTATCCTAAGTCCTTCAAATTCCGATGGGAGACTCAGGATAAGTGCTCCTCCGAGGATAGCTAGCACCCTATTACGAAGCCTAGTATGTCCATCGTCCACCATACCTAGAAGGCGAGCTAAGGACAAGGTCACAGTAGAGAGAATGATGCATACTATAATCCAAGATACTCCAATAGCAAGGCCAAAGATAGATGCTGCATCGTATCTACTACCGACTCCTTCCAAGTTATCCGCTGCTAATGCTGCCTCAACAAGAGTTGGGAATCCCATCCACCAGAGCAAAATTGTAATCATAGGTAGAACGAAAGTGCTGAAAATCAAGACCATGGTGAACCACGAACGTTCTCTTGGCATCAGGCCCGGGGAAGCGAATCGCTGCAAACGAATCGAAAGTAATGGCATAACCGTGAGGATAGAAAGCAGGATGGATATCGCCCATTTCATCTCAAGCCAATCAAATGGAGAGTAGATGGAAAGGTCTAGTGAGTGATTCCCCAGTGGTAGTGTGTCCAGCCATGAGGTCATCAGTGAATCGCTGGAATAACTCCAGAGCAGAGATATTGCCAGAATCAGCAAGATAGTCTGTCTAAAAATTGAGTACAACTCGGAGAGATGGTTGGAAAGATCGGTCCTTTTGGCGCTTGGGTGTTCCATGCTTCTCAAAGGATATCCTTGACCTCACGCTCTACCCTAGTTGCCAGAATAGTCCTGTACACTCCATACGCAGCCCATGCACTGAGGAAGAAGGCGCAACCTGTCAAGAATCCAGTGAGATCGGTAATACGAGTTCCCTCATGTACGATACTCGCAGGAGGAAAAGAGATTGCAGTATCAGAAGATAGCCATCGTACACCGACCACAAACGAGGCTATACTTAGCAAGCCTCTGCGCATTGCCTGTGGGTAAGCAAGTTCCGTGGCAAGATATTCCGGGCCGTCTCCATATCTCCTCTCGAGTATTTCCTTTTGGAAGACTGCCCCTACTAGCAGAGCGACCAAACTGGTCCAATACAGGGCATTACCCTGTCGATAGATGCTAAGGGCTAGGGCTGCTTGCCTCTCAGCTTCCTTCTGAGCCTCTGATTCTTCAATAAGGAATAGAGTATCATAATCGCCTACAGATATTGTCCTAGTCTCTAGGGTGGCTGCATCGTCTCCAGACACTATAGTTCCAGGTGGGCTGATTGAGAATGAAAGGATGTTCCAATAATCCATCTCATCGGGTATGCCTCCTCCATCTACTGAGTTTCCAACAAGCCAGAAGTTGACTTGGCCTACGTCTTCTGCAGGTGAGGTCCATGTAAGATCCCAAATTCCGTCGGAATCAGGTTCAGAGTGAGAGACATCATCGGGTGCATCCTCAGCTTGCCTGAGCTCTTGATCATTTGACCAAGAAAAGGTTCCTATTCCTTCAGAGGATAAGAGGAAACCCGCCTTGGTGTTGCCATCTTCTCCGGCTAGTGTGAGGGAATCAGCTACTTTGATTGTGAGCGGGTAAGAAACCTCGGTGTCATACATCACTGGAACGCCAGTAATCATCACAACGACTCTTTCGGAAGCCGCATTATTGTGGCAAGAACATCCATACTTCACAGTAGCCTCATCATTGCCATTGAGTGCTGCTGGACCGCCACTCATTCCGAGTGCAGGCAGTGCAAGAAGCGTCAGAATTACCAAGCAAACTGAGGCTTTAGTCACCGCTGCTCGCATTGTCACCGGTACCACCTCGTCGGTCGGAGTCTCATAACCGTTGCTCGACGCATCCCATAGGGATGCGCTGACATCACAACTCCTTCATGGATGAATTGAGTTCGTTCATCATCTTCTTGCCGTCACCGAACAGCATCATTGTCTTGTCCATGTAGAACAAATCATTGTCGACTCCAGCGTAACCTACAGATAGGCTTCTCTTGATGATTACGACCACCCTCGCCTTGTCAACATCAAGAATCGGCATCCCTGCTAGAGGCCCTTCTCCTGTCCTAGCTGCCGGGTTGGTCGTGTCGTTGGCACCGATTACCAGTGCTACATCGCACTCAGGGAATTCTGGATTGATCTCATCCATCTCGATTAGTTTCTCATATGGAACGCTGGCTTCGGCAAGCAGGACGTTCATGTGGCCGGGCATTCTTCCAGCTACTGGGTGAATGGCGTACAAGACCTCACAACCCTCAGCTTCCATCAAGTCGGCGAACTCCTTGACTGCGTGCTGGCTTTGGCTCACTGCCATTCCATAGCCCGGGATAACAATCACCTTCTGGGCACCGTCGAGAACCATTGCGACTTCTTCGGGATCGCTCCCGACCTTGGTGCGAGTTAACTTATCCTTCTCTCCGGAACCACCGAATGCCTTGAACAGTACATCTGGCAGCGTTCTATTCATTGCCTTGCACATGATGAAAGTCAGAATCAGCCCTGCTGCGCCAACCATTGAACCTGCAATAATCAGAACGTTGTTTCCGATTACAAATCCGGTGAATGCTGCTGCAATTCCAGATAATGAGTTCAGTAGGCTAACTACCACTGGCATGTCAGCTCCACCGATTGGGATTACGAATAGAATACCAAGCAGACTTGAGAAGCCCACAATCATCCAGATGTAGTCCTTGTTCGTTGGATCATCAATGGTCATCCAGATTAATGCTAGGGAGGCTGTGAGCAGAAGAATCTTGACAGCATTCAGCCAAGGAGGGCCCCATGTTGGGAAACTAATCCACTTGGGGCGACCGCGATCATCCTTCTTGCTGAATGGGAGATAGAAACCACCCTTGAGTTTCATCATAGCCATAATGGAGCCAGTCAAGGTGATGCAACCGACGATTCCAGAAAGTCCGATAGCAACCCAAACTGCGTACAACTCGACACCGGCATCGGGAATATTTCCTTGCTGTAACCTGCCCAGAACCTCCGAAAGGGCTACCAATGCGGATGCGCCGCCACCGAATCCATTGAACAGGGCTACTAGTTCGGGCATCCCTGTCATCTCTACTCTGGTAGCCATTAGAGCGCCAATGATGGCACCGATGGCCAGACCACCTACAATCAACTCCCAACCTATGATGCCCTCCGATTGCATCCTAGCTAGNGTTACTAGGACTGCNAGGAACATACCCATNGCACCGAGCCTGTTGCCCTGNGGAGNGGTCCTAGGACTGGAGAGCCTCTTGATTCCGATGATGAACAGNGCTGCAGCCATCAGGTAGCCAATATCCCACACTGCTGNATCTACCAATCAATCACCTCCCTTTCTCTTCTTACCNGCNATCATCTCAAGCATNCTGTTNGTGACCATGAAGCCACCAACTACGTTGATTGTGGCCATCACTAGGGCAGCAAATGCAAGCCANGCAGCNGTNCCTGGATTGCCGTCGTTGAACGCAGTGTTTGAAAGAATGAGTGCNCCGACTATGGTGATTCCAGAAATCGCATTTGCACCCGACATCAGTGGCGTGTGGAGTGTGGGTGGAACCTTGCTAATCAATTCAAATCCTAGGAAAATAGCTAGGATAAACACAGTAATGCTGCCAATTAGTGCTGCTACGGTTAGACTCATCCGACTACCTCCGACAATCTAGACTGTTTAGGATGGATTTCACCATTAGAACAGATTAGTACGCCGCCCATACCGGGGACATGAAAGTCCGATCCTTCCTCAGCACCGACTAGAACGTCGTCTTCCATGGAAATGGTCAGTTCGCCTTCTACCATCAGTGAGGTAACGAAGTTGGTCAGGTTGTTCGAGTATAGCATGCTTGCAGTTGAGGCGATGGTTCCTGGTAGGTTCTCTATCCCAACGATGGTGATGCCATTTTGAACTATAGTTTGTCCTGACTTTGTTAACTCGCAGTTGCCGCCGACATCAGCGTTCATGTCCACAATAACAGCCCCTTGCTTGAATGATGCTACTGCATCTGCGGGAACTGTGATAGGCGCCGGTCTGCCGAAAATCCTAGCCGTAGTTACGATGACGTCTGCATCCTTGGCAACTTCGCATACTGTGTCGTTGACCTTCTGGATGAATTCAGGAGTTAGTGGCTTGGCGTAGCCTGATTCATCCTCAAAGTCATCCATTCCTTCTACCTCAATGAATCGCCCGCCGACAGACTCAATCTGCTCTGCGGCAGACTTTCTAACATCGGATGCGAATACTATTGCACCCAAGCGTTTGGCTGTGGCGATGGCTTGCAATCCGGCCACTCCGCTGCCCATGATTACGAACTTGGCGGGCTTGACGGTTCCCGCACTCGTAGTCATCATCGGTATCGCTTTGCCAAGATGGGCTGCACCCATCAAAACGGCCTTGTAACCAGCAAGATTGTCTTGACTAGAGTTGACATCCATCGACTGGGCTCTTGAGAGTCTACGAGGAATCATGTCCATGCTAAGCAGCGTAATCGATGATTCCATACACTGCTTGACTCTCTCTGGATGGCGAAACGGATCAGCTACGCAAGCAACTACCTGTCCCTGCTTTAACTCGGAAGAATCGGGCATGTGAATGGTAACCAAGATATCTGCTGAAAGCGCCTCATCTCTAGAAGTCACACTAGCCCCTCTTGATTCGAACTCTGCATCGGAATAACTGGATGAAGTGCCTGCACCTGACTCGACTAGAATCTTGAATCCGGCCTTACTCAACTTGGGTATTGAATTAGGAACGATTGCGATTCTGTTTTCTCCTTCGGGCTCAGTGATGACTCCGAGTTTCATGCAAATNCCTCCGGATTGAGCCGTAGGCTCATTCTCAACGAGCCGTTCCACCTTGAGGCACTTCTTGAAGCCGTCGCCCTACAATTCAGTCTNCTATTGTGCGGGCACGAGCGTCGAACACTAATGCTAAGTCTGAAGCCTCCGGCGAACAAGCGAGGATAACATGTCGAGAGGAGCAGGTAAGGTTGCTGTGATTGGAGCGGGGAATGTAGGCGCAACATGTGCTTTCGTTCTAGCACAGAAAAACATAGGGGAAGTAGTCCTGCTGGACATATACGAGGGATTTGCCAAGGGCAAGGCACTCGATATGAGTCAAGGTGGTCAGATTCTCAACTATGATGGGAAGATTACCGGTACTAAGGACTACGAAGATATTGCTGACGCAGATGTTGTTGTTGTCACTTCCGGGTTCCCACGCATGCCCGGAATGACTCGTGAGGATNTGGTAGGAAAGAACGCCGATATCATCTCNCANGTTGGACNAGGNATCANGGAGCATGCTCCNGACTCTGTAATCGTGATGGTCACAAATCCTCTGGATCTGATGACCTATCATATGCAGAAGGTAACTGGATTCCCTCCTGAGAAAGTGGTCGGACAAGCCGGTATACTGGATTCGGCAAGAATGACTCACTTCATTGCAGAGGAGCTTGGAGTTTCCAATGAGGATGTACAAGCGATGGTNCTTGGGGGCCATGGCGATACTATGGTCCCTCTACCTCGTTACACNACCGTCTCTGGAATACCCATCACCCAATTAATGGATAAGGAGACCATTGACGCCATATCCAAGCGTACCGCTAGTGGNGGGGGAGAGATTGTCAAGTTGTTAGAGAAGGGTAGTGCATTCTATGCCCCCGGGTCAGCTGCGGCGATAATGGCCGAGTCGATATTGAATGACAGGAAGCGTAGCCTTCCATGCAGCGCCTATCTAACAGGCCAATATGGCCTAGATGANATCTACATCGGAGTACCCGTGATTCTAGGTAGCAATGGAGTTGAGAGAATCATGGAGTTAGACCTAGGGGACTCTGAGTTAGAGAGTTTGCAAGGATCTGCGGCATTCTACAAGGAGCAATTGAGCTCGATTCTAGGTTACTAGGAATTTGTTTCAGTGATTTCATGTCAGTAGATAGGAATTGCGAGCACATTCACCTAGAGCATGATGGCAAGTTGCTCTTAGTTGACAACGAAGGGAACGGCCCTGCAATTCCAAAGAAGGGCAGAGCTGACTGGGGAAAAGAAGGATTCATGATTAGGCTTCCAACTCCTTCGGAGGCCACCGCAATGGGGCTGACATGGAAGGAGCGGCGCATCAATCGTTTCAGACTCGGGCAGCATGACCATGTCGTAACTGTGGCCACACCTGATGTTCCTTGGCCAGAACACTGGGCCTGGAAAGATGCTGTCATCTCCGATAGCGCCGTCGATCCTGTGGCCCGGGAATCTGTATATCGCACCCTTCACAGAGTCGTGAGTAAGGTAGTCATCACCAACTCAAATGATGAGATTCTAATGGCCAAAGTCACACGTGGTTTCTTCACTGGATGCTGGACCCTTCCGGGGGGTTTCGTCGATTACGCTGAGCATCCGCGCAAGGGAGCTGAGAGAGAAGCTCTTGANGAGTTGGGAATTAATATCAGCATCGCTGATCCCAAAGGTGAATCTGGAGATATTTCTGAGGGAGATGATGGGGCTGTAATACAACAGGCCATATTCCAGCAAGATGGGATTAACTGGTTATCATTCACTTACCACTGCAAGGCAGATATCCCTGCAGAAGAAATCGTTCCAAAGGACGATGAGATAGAAGAGGCGAGATGGTTTTCTAAGGATGAGGCAATGCGAAACGCCGTTTCACTATTCGACATAGAAGCAATAGTCAGAATGAATCGTTGAAGTATTCGTTTTCTGGAACGCTACACCCTTAGGGTGAACTGCGCTATTTCCTCACAATGAAAATCAAAGATTGGAAGAAAAGTGGTGGGCCCGCCAGGATTTGAACCTGGGTCAAATCGTCCCAAACGATCTAGCATAGACCAGACTAACCCACGGGCCCGGATTGNTTTCCACTAGAGGTGCTGAGATGAAGGTTACTGGAGCCANGCCCAGGTCTCNGGNCCCTTCCTGATGAGAATTCCCTCGAGTTCCGCACNCCCAATCACTTGATCTGCAGTAGGCTCTTCGTAGCCCTCTTTNAGNAACTCACGCGATAGTGATTCGNNAGTCAGNNTNCCNTCTGAAGACGTNGACTGACGTAGTATCCTGCGTATCGCCTCAGGNCCTCCTCTAGACATGGTNGCCTTTGTTTCNNCNCTGGNTTCTTGAATAGCTACTTTCGATTCAACCTCNTGNGCNATNCCNTCNGGGAGATTNGNNCTCGCAACGGCCTCNGATAGTTGATCGGGAGTNTCGAAGANTTTGGATTCTGAACCTTGTGTTGAGCCGCAGTGAGGNCATGNACGTGCAGCACCTCTGGGNGAGCCGNAAGCACTTCCACAAGTGCATCTGACAAGNGCCCANGNCCTCTCCACGAAATAACCNNGTTATCGNGGTACAATAGTTTGTCCTCTACATANNTGAAGAATAGAAACAAGATTTATGNCCAAGGTNGCCTACGCATTGCCATGTGCTTGAGTTGCGGAGTCATCATCAGTGCTGATCCAAGATCCCGAAGANCTAGGATTTTGAACATTGGATGCATGGCATAATTTTCTTGATNAATNAAATGAATCCTACATAGGACCATTTGATGAATAGCGTGCTTCTGNNTTGTTTGTGCGTGTTCGTGTTATNGCCGGATGGATACTTGCAACCNCNTTCATNTTCATGTCTGGCAAGTCATTCGTAGAGAATGGCGAATTGACAACTGAATCATGGGGTTTCCTTCTGCTAACTCCTCTAGCACTCGCTCTGGCTCTCAGTCCAAACATGCCTTGGGAGTCTGAACAAACAAATGATTCAGAGTGGGATGATGAGGAAGAAGAGGACTCTGTAACACAGGCTCCAGACCCGGAAGAATCAGGCTTCGATGTGCCTGTTCTGTGATTATGTCAGTCTCAGAGTCTCTAGATTTGCAGGAGCATAAGTCTGCACTCTGAACCGCTCTCTCAGGCCTTGGCGGAATGCGTTACATGTCTGAGGATCTCCGTGGTGACAAATAATCTTGCGAGGTGTCGGGTTGAGGGCTGAAACATAATCGAACAACTGGTTTCTATCGGAATGCCCGCTGAAACCATCGATTGTTACTGTATTGCATCTTACATCGACCATCAGGGTCTGTCCGCCATCAGAAAGAGGGACCTGTGGGTGACCCTGCTGCAGGCGTCTGCCAAGAGTCCCAGAGGCTTGGTATCCAACAAAACACAGAGTGTTGCTAGGCTCGGGTGCCCAGTGCTTGAAGTACTCTACAATCGGGCCTCCAGTCATCATCCCGCTGGTCGCCAGCACTATGCATGGGCTCGGGTCGAGAAGGATACTATCTCGCTGCTCCCTCGAATCGACCTGTTTGAACCAAGGTGAGTTGAACGGATTTTCCGCACCACCCTTGAGCATCTTACCTCTGAGATCCCGATTAAGAAAATTTGGATGGCTAGAATGAATCGCCGTGGCTTCAGATATCATTCCATCGAGCCAAACTGTAACAGGCTTGATGTTGCCTGATTTGAATAGCTGGTCTATGGCTATCATGACCTCTTGTGAACGCCCAACAGCGAAAACGGGGCAGAAGATTTTGCTGCCTCTACCTAGAGAGTCTTGGATGAGGTCTTGTAGTTCTTGGCTTGCCTGTTGTCTGGTCGGTTGGATGTCTTGGGGGCCTCCATAAGTAGATTCAATGACAAGAGTTTCGACCTTTGGGAACCTAACTGTAGCCGCATCGAACAGCCATGATTTTTCGTACTTGATATCACCAGAGAACAGCAACTTATGCTCTCCCTTGCCCTCTCCTATCTGCATATAGACGCTAGATGATCCCAAGATATGTCCGGCATTCTCCATTGTCATCTTGATATCGGGTGAGATGTCGGTCTTATCTCCCCAGTTAACATCGACGATGTGCTTGATACACTCCTGAATATCTGCCTTAGAGTACGGCGACTCGTTACCCTCGGCCTGTGCCACTTTGATGTAGTCAATCTGTAGAAGAGTCATCAGGTCACGAGTTGGAGGGGTGCAGTAAACCGGCCCCCTGTATCCATATTTGAACAGGACTGGGAGCATTCCGATGTGGTCTATGTGGGCATGAGTGATTACGATTGCATCAAGATTGTCGAGAGGGAGTAATTCGGGTGCGGTGAAGAAAGGCTCGACTTCACTACGATTAGTTGTAGGCTTGGCACCGCAGTCGACGAGAACTTTGGACTCATTAGTGGTCACCAGATGCATCGCCCTGCCGACTTCACGATAGGAACCGAGTGCAGTGACTCGTACCCATGGTTCGCCTGGCCTAGGGGGGCGATAGATTCTGGTTCCGAACTTCCTCATCAGAGACTTTCTCTCTTCGGCCAACTCTTTGCGAAAACGCCTGATGTCATGTTGAGTCCGACTCTCTATGGCCGGAGCCCTGACTACATCGACTAGCCAACCTATCTCATCCCTCAGTGCCTTGATGTTGGAACCCTTTGGCCCGACCGCAGCAGATGGATCGTCACACTCTAGTGTGACTTGGCAAATGGCTGGGTCTATCCAGGTCTTGCGAAGTTTTGCATCATCTGGGATGAATTTCAGGATGGCATCGTGAACTGCGCCCTCGTCCGCCAGCAAGTCTGGGTGAGGGCGGATTACTATACGTCGCTTGACCGTCTTTGCGATTCGAACGGTAAGATTGTCACCTGAGCCGCCGAAAGCCGAGGGTTGATCGGTAATGATTGAGATTGATCCAGCTTCCAAATCGACTTCGTAATTGACATCACTGGGGACCAGTTTGGATATCTTCTTCTTCAATTCACTCAGTGTAAGTCGCATTTATTCACCTCCATGGTGGACTCACGGTAGCGCTGTCACCCGAGAGGGTGCAATGGCACTAGGCCGGGAGTTTAGATTGTGGACAATAGGTTGGTGACTTCGTCCTCGGACAACATCTCGAAACCGTCTTCTGCAGTGATTACGGCCAGATCCATGCCATTACCGCTGGCTGCGTCCCTCTGAGCCGAAGCCAGAAGGGCCTTGGCGGCCACCTTGAGAGCCTCATCTCGCGACATGCCATCTGAGAACTGATCTTCTAAGACACCGTACATGTAGGGGCTACCAGAACCTGTGGCGCAGTATGCATCAGGAATCGATCCACCTGCAGAATCGATGCTATATACGCTAGAGCCTGAATCATCGACGCCCACTATTAGAAGTTGTACATAGTGGGGGCGTCCTACCAGTATGTTAGCAGTCAGAGTAGCTGCACCCTTGACGGTCATCGCTTTACTATGCTTGAGCTCGTAAAGTCGTAGTTCTGCGGTGAGTGTACGCGATAGAGATTGAGCATGTCCAACTAGGCCTGCTGTGGTCAGAGCGACAGAATTTGAAATCTTGAACAACTTCTTGACGCTCTTGTTTGCAATGAAGTGTCCCATAGTAGCTCTATGGTCGGCACCTACAACAACTCCTCCGTCAAAGGTGATTCCAATTGTGCTAGTGCCTGTCTTGACTACGTCGGCGCTCTCGTTCATGATTTCACCTGCTGCTGAACTCCCAGCGAACATCTCTCGATTCAGGACCCTTATCAATGCGACGGGATTGAAGACTGGATAATGACGCAATGGCATATAATCGTGATTTGCGATGATACTGAACCGCAGAAGTCAAGACGATACGCAATAGCGCCCAGACATGGCTAGGGATGAAGTTGGTGAGCCTCGATGGATAGAGATGCCCAGCATCAATGATGATTCTGGTTTCCACTTGGAGCCTGGCCAGAACTACCATGACCTAGGAGAGCAATATCCCGATGCCCCCGTACCTAGGGGGATGAGGGATGCGATTGTTCATCGGGCCGTGCTCGATGACATTACTGGTGTATCCAAGGTGATGGATTGGGTATCCGATGGGGATCTAGTAATTGTTGAAATGAGTAATCTTCTAACTCGTGAACTGGAACTACAGACCACAGTTGAGCGGATTCGTGACTTCGTCGAGGATGATATCTCAGGAGAAGTTGTCAGACTGGGCGATACACGACTACTCCTACTGCCAAATGATTTCGAGAGTGTCAAGGGACCCGAGAGGGGCTCTTCTGCGTACTACTGAGGGCAACATGGAGAGCACGATTGAGCAACCTTGTCCGGTGTGTCACTCGACGAGTGGCCTTACAATGATCGCCCATACTACCGAGATCCCCTACTTTGGCGAGCATACTCAACTAACAGTGGTGTGTGACGCTTGCGGGTGGAAGCACACAGATTTCATTCCAGCCGAAGGAAGGAAGCCGGGTTCTTGGAGTCTGCAGATTGATTCTGCCGAATATATGTCTACACGAATTGTCCGCTCTGGCTCATGCACAGTTAGGCTGGTCGAGTTAGATTTGGAGGCTTCACCTGGAGGAGCATCTACCGGTTATGTCTCTAACATAGAGGGAGTGCTGATGAGATTTGAAGATGTAATTCGGACTCTACAGAGAGATTCTGAGGACGAAATCGTCGAGAAGTGCGCAGAGTTACTGATAGAGTTGGAACGCGTAAGATCTGGAGCTTCGTCACTCGAAATGCAGTTGTTGGACCCATTTGGGCACAGTCAGATTTTGCATGAAAATGCAGTTTCCCGAGAGCTTTCCGAAGAAGAGGCATCGTTACTGGATTCGGGCCCCATGGTCCCGGTATTCGATTCGAGTGAACTAAGCTAAAGAGCATCGGGAGCTAGGAACTCATCCAACCTGTCAGACCACATTTCTCGGCGTTCTGCAAGTCCCTTGAGCCACTCCCATGCCTTGTCAATGCAGACTTGCTTCATCTCCCCGGCCAACATCTTGCCGCTCTCATACTGTGACTTAATCTCAAGCAGAGCAGCGTCATCATTCTCAAAGAAGAACTGTAGATACTGGAATGCTACATCCTTGGAACAGTCACCGCCCAAGCGTCGGTGCTCCTCTATGGTAGGCTGGCCGCCGCTAAATGATCTCTTGATCTTGCGCTCAAGATCTTCAAAGGCCTCGTCCATGAATATCGTTGTCTCGGGCTGAGAAGAAGACATCTTGTCACCCGTCAGGCCGACTGCGAAGCGATGGTATGTTGAGCAAGGGGGCATCAGACCCATCCCACCCATTTCACGCTCTAGTGCTAGTAGGCACATGCGTATTCTAGCTATGTCTTCTGTACTGGCTCCTGGAATCTCCAGTGTTCCATGCTTGTGATTTGCAATCTGGTCAGAGTAACCCAATGGAGAGAGAGCAGTAGAGATGCGTTCAAACAATGCTTGTCTGGAATCTGCATTGACCTTGCCGCCAACTATACCCAATGCATCTTGGTTACCCTCCTGAACTGAGAGTGCTACTGTGACTCCCCCTTTACTACGAGGTTTGACATTGAACCAATGGGTCTTGCCAGCAATGCCGCGGGTGAGTCTGAGGTGAGGGTCCTGATCTATGCCGACTGGGACCACAATTGGTCGCAGTCCTCCGAACTCATCCAATTGAGGATGTATAATATCGCCTACTTGGACCAGTGGCGCTTGTACATGTGCAAGATTGGTCTCTCCCTCGAATCCATAGATTGCTTCGAATTCCGATAGATTAGTTCTACGGCCGAGAGTGAATGCCAGACGTTGCACCTCCGGGCGAGAACTCTGGAAGTAAACGTTGGTTTTCTCGGGATCTAGACCAAGGGCAGCATAGTTGAGGACATATTCCTCGATGGCCGTTTTCCTACCCGTCTTGAGAGAGGTACCTCTAGTGGCAAGAGCTTCTAGGTCGGCAACTGTAACGGTGATGTCCGCTCCTTGGTCTTGGAACCACTTAACTTGGTCAATCACCATAGAGTGCCCTAGGTGCATTCTACCACTAGGCATCAATCCAGTCAGAACGCCAAATGACTCGGAACGCTTCATACAGCCGAGAACTACATCGAGATCGCGATGTGCGAAAACGATTCCTCTGCGATGCAACATGCCTGGATTAGGGAGGCTAGAGACATCCACTGAACCGAGTCCAAATTGATCAATTATCCTAGCATAGTCCTGCGACTGCTCAGACGACCATGGGTCAATGCGGCCTCCAGCCATGCCCCTTGGCCAGCGATTCCCTCAATCAAGGCATCGCCGCTCTCAGGGCTTAGAGTGCTACCGTTAGACAGAATACGGCAAACGGGCTCGCATGAATATGGCAGTCATACATTGCCTAGGCACGGGTTTAGTAGGTGCTTGGGTTGCTAAGCGACTAGCGGCAGCAGGTCACGAGNTTCANGCGTACGATNTACANCCTCATCGNGTTATGGGAGTTGANGGNATAACCGTACATCACTGTGATGTAATCGAAGANATTGTTTCGATGCATGANAATGGACCTGTGGATATGATAGTAAATATGCTACCAGGAGATATTGGNCACATGGCNACAACAAATCTGGCAGAGACCACGTATCGAATTGTTGATCTCAGTTTCAGTAANTTTACGCCCGATAGAGATGATGANAAGGCCCGTGANTACGGATCNTCAATTCTCTGGGATGTTGGAATTGCTCCTGGCTTNTCNAACATGTTTCTNGCAGTTGCAGACAGAAGCATTGGTCCGNTAGAAAAGGCTGAGGTTTGGGTTGGAGGAAACCCAACTGGGCCCTTTGGAGAATGGAAGTATATGGCTCCGTTCTCTCCAATTGATGTGATTGCAGAATACACTAGACCTGCAAGAGTGATTCGTGATGGAGAGGAAGTGGTTCTGCCTGCGTTGAGCGAGCGACATATGTTAGATACTGGAGAACATGGTGAAATGGAGGCATTCCTGACGGATGGTTTACGCTCAGTGTTGAAATCAATTCCTGCTGTTGAGATGTCAGAATTCACAGTTCGCTGGCCGGGACACATTCAGATGTTTATCGATACAAGAGATTCGGGGGCTCTAGATGAGAACGAATTAATTGGCCAATGGTCATACGACCATAAGATCCCAGAATTCACCTGGATGAGAGTGAAGGTCGAGGGTAGAGGCGGAGAAGTTCTCGAATGGGAAGTGGAAGACCATGGAGGCGATGATGGGCATTCAATGGCTCGCGCTACGGGAATGGTGACAGCCTGTTGTGTAGAAGCATGGTTGGAAGACCCTATGATGCTGCCAGCTGGAGTGCATGCGCCAGAAGTGTTGGGTAATGATGTGATTGCAAAAATTATTGAGGCGATGAAAGCCGATAGAGTTCGAATAGAAGGGCCAGACATCGTCGAATAGGCTACTGTGCATCAATGTCCTTCTTGATTAGATATCTGATGGTTACGGGGGTTGCAATGAGTATGGTNAGAGCCATGGCAGGTAAAAACCAGCTCTGCTCGATTCCTGCCGGCCTCTCAATCAACCATGTGAATACGAGTTCGGAGTTTACGAAGTCGGCNGTCCATTGGAACAAGTTAGTGGTATGGTGTCCGACTACGGTTACAGCATGATGATGATCATTGAAAGTGATCACGGAAGTGCTGTGATATGAGTCCGGCTCGCTATCAAGTTCTATCGTGAGGATTGAATCGGGCGCTTGAGTNAGTAGGATGCCACCCTCGATCTGCCTCCAGCCGACTTGCAGTTTCCGAGCATCAGGCGGAATCACGGGATATTGCTCTCCGGACGAGTCGTAGATACTGGACACTTCGGCATCGAACTGCAACCTGATGGTCCCAGGCACTGACCAAGTGCTCGAGGGTTGGGAGGTAGAGGTGATTTGCGAACCTTCGATGGAGGTAACTGTGGACTGACCTGCTATTCGGTGCAGATTCCATTCNCCCCAAGTAGTGAACCAAAGTGGTTGCTCTTCCAACCAAGCAATCGCATCCTTATCCTCTCTAACTCTGAGGTCNTCTATCCTAGCCCTCCAATAGATGCTGACGAGAGTATCTGCCTCTGCNGANTCAATCAGNGAAGTATCGGCCACTCCCTTCTCCATACTGGCGCCATTCCTTGTGNCAAGAATCAGGNCATCTGGGGCTTCGCTCAATTTATCCCCTACAATCATGAAACCGGAAGAGGTCAATTGCTCTGCTGTGGCATCGTCGAGACTCTGTCCAGAAATACCGAATGAGATTGGGGCGCTTCCCCATCTGGAGGCGTTAGTGCTATCCATCAAATAGTCCCTACAGGCCTCGATGACCCAGTTCTCTGCCAATGTCGAAACTCCTTCATAGCCATGGCATCCAAACTCGTCACCGTTGACCAATCTCTCTGGCCCGATTATGTTCTCCAACCAGGTATCCTCAGTCCACTCTCCAGCTACCGCAGGAGCACTTGTGGACACCAATAGTATTGCCAACATCACGGTCGCTTGAGACGACCTGTTGTCCATGACCTAGGGCAAAGGTTCGTAGACATAAACTACTGCTTCCGAGTAATACAATAAGCAACCGTGGAGCAGCCATTAGCANGGGCGGGTTAAGTTCTGAGTCATCGGATTCGCTATCCTCAGCAGTAGGACTGGAGGGAACTGGTACTCCGTTTCTCTCTCCCTCGCTCTACCAATTGGTTATTGCAGTGCTTGCTACCTCGATCCGTAGCTTTACTGATGTAAGGTTCCACGGACTTTCNAGAATTCCACGCAAGGGACCTGTCATTGTCGTATGTAATCACGTCTCAAACCTTGACCCGATATTCATGGTACAGGCAGCCCGCCGGCCAATCCACTTTCTTTCTAAGAAAGAAAATTTTGAGAGTCCCCTAAAGCGATTTGTGATGACCAGTACCGGTCAAATCGAGACTTACAGGCAAACAGGTGCAAGGGACGCCCTTGCTCGAGCCGTGGATGTACTAGATGCGGGACTTGCACTGGGGATTTTTCCAGAAGGGACGCGCAGCCGCAGACTCGAACCACCATACCTTCAGAGAGGTAAGACGGGTATTGCAAGGCTTGCTGCGCGCTTTCCAGACGTCCCAGTAGTCACTATGGTGATGATTGGGACTCAGGATATGATGAGGCCTGGTAGTAAGATGTTCAGACCATGGAAGAAAGTAGANGTCATAATCGATGAGCCAATCACCTTCGGGGAATGGGTCACATCCGAGAAAGGGGGGGGAATATCGGATGATAATATCGGGCGACTGTGTGAGTCNCAAGATGAAATGGCAACTATGTACCGTAGGTTCACCGACCAATTGATTGAGACCATGCGACTGATGGGTGCACCCTAGTGGAACCTTAGCCGCATCCTTGATGGACTACCGACGCAGAGCACAGTAGGCTTATGCAGCAATATCTCGATTTCCTGCGTCGCATTCTCGCTGAAGGCGAGCAAAAGGGCGATCGTACTGGAACTGGTACAATCTCAGTTTTCGGGCATCAAATGAGGTTTGATTTGTCAGATGGTTTTCCTGCTGTGACCACAAAGAAGGTTCACTGGCCTAGNGTGATTCACGAACTNCTGTGGTTCCTTTCTGGAGACACAAATGTGAGTTACCTGCAGGAGAACAAGGTCAGAATCTGGAACGAATGGGCCGANGAGGATGGTAACCTAGGCCCGGTCTACGGTAAGCAGTGGAGGAAGTGGGAGGCCGACGACGGTACCGTCATTGACCAGATAGAGAACGCCATAGATTTGATCAAGAATAACCCGAATAGCCGACGTATCATCGTCTCAGCCTGGAATGTTGGTGATTTGGATGAAATGGCTCTGATGCCATGCCATGCCTTCTTCCAGTTCTACGTCAACGACGGTAAGTTGTCCTGTCAACTCTACCAAAGGAGCGCTGATGCCTTCCTCGGAGTGCCATTCAACATCTCATCGTACAGCCTTCTGACGTACATGATGGCTCAGGTTTGCGACCTTGAACCAGGTGAATTCGTCTGGACTGGTGGAGACTGTCACCTGTATCTGAACCACCTTGAGCAGGCGCGTGAACAGATTGGGCGTGTCCCACTTGAGTTGCCTACACTGATACTCGACCCTAACGTGAAGTCGATAGACGACTTCTCATTCGAGAGCATCGAAATAGTGGATTACAACCACCACCCGCATATCTCGGCCCCGATCTCTGTATGAGGTGAGTCGATGAAGATGGCAATGATTGTTGCAATGGATGAGGACGGGTTCATCGGTAGAGGCAACCGACTACCGTGGAAGTTATCGAGTGATATGACTCGTTTCAAAGAGCTGACAGAGGGAAACGGATTCAACTCAGTCATCATGGGACGGAAGACATGGGATTCTCTCCCAGATGCGTTTAGGCCACTACCTGAGCGCGTCAATATTGTCATGTCGAGAGACACCGACTGGCAGGCCGAGGGGGCTGAAACAGCACTGTACATCGGACGTGCTATTGAATTGGCATATGCAGAAGGTAGTGATGAATGCTGGGTGATTGGAGGGGCACAGGTCTACGAGATGTTCCTAGAGAGGATGGAAGAAATTCATGTCACAACCGTGCACACCTCAGGCAGTGGTGAGGTCAAGTTCCCAGAGTGGGACAGGGGCGAATGGTCAGAGGAAGTTGTAGAAAGGGTCAGTACTGACGAGAATAACGAACACGACTCAACATATTCAATCTGGACTCGGGGATGACATGAATCTGCGCTGTCTGTTCGCTATAGCAGGTGGCGTTTTCTTCACCTATGCAGGAGTGCTGCACTTCACTGACACTAGTTGGTTCGAACCGATTGTGCCTCCAGTTCTGGGTTCTGCGACCTTCTGGGTTCTGGTGAGCGGAGTTGTCGAGATTGCGGTTGGACTCAGTTTGATTATACCCAAGACTAGGAAACTCGGGGGTTATGCCAGTGCCGCCCTGCTAGTGGCACTCTATCCGGCCAATCTGTATATGTGGGTGTATGATGTCGAGTTAGGAGATGGTGCTTCACTCTCACCTACCGGGCATGTTTTCAGACTGCTCGCGCAGATCGGAGGGATACTACTCAGCCTGTGGATAGCAGAATGGAAACTAGGGACAGTTCCCTCTCTCAATGATTTGTTTGAATCTAGTGAATCTTAGGTTTGTAAAGAAGAAAAGATGATTTTTCGCCTGTCAAACTGCGAAGCATGAGAAAAATTGCGATATTACTCACTCTAACGATGCTGCTCGCCTCCCTTGCTGGGTGTGCCGGCGATGATGAAAGCCCCTCTCCAGTAGGTGAATGGTGGCACGCCGAAACTATGGCCATCGATATTGATGAGGACGGGGGCCTAGTTGATGGCGACGGAAACCCAGGAACTTGGAGTACTGACTGTGACGGTTGCGATGGAGACTATCTTCTCTTGAAAATCGGTGATGGCGATGGGTTAAACTTCCAATATGCAGTTGAAGGAAATTGGATGTGGTTGAAACCTGTAGGTGAAGAAGAATGTGCCGTATTTTCATTGGAATCCACACCCAACGACGAATATGATGACAGAGTCGCTGAGCTGACTCCTCCTTCATTCTGTGAGTAATTGGCCTTCCTTTGATTCCTTATTACGATCAAAACGACCAATACGGATCATCACAATCATTAGACCAGCGTGAATAAGAGGAACCCAAATAAAATCAAACCTAGCAACTCGAAAAACCATTAGATATCCCGTAAGTATTGCCATGAATCCAGGTAACACTGCTAAGACTTCGAGCCACGGTCTGGTTTTCGGCCAAATTGCGAAAGCGAAAAGTACCAAACAGATTGGTACCGTTAGCATCGAGGCCCAAACCCCCACAATAACTCCACATGCTTCGGGACTTATGCACAATCCTTGAACTGGACTCGGAATAAATATGACAATCAATAAGATTGAGGTTAGGAATACAACTGGATACCGCTCCATTGGTTTTAGTTGACCCATATCTATTGATTAGTTCCTAAGCATTTAGTAATTGTACCTAATTGTCAGATTCCCTTTCAGACGCTAGCGAATGAGTCACATTGAAGGTTTCGAGCCCTACCCAGATTCATGACACAATGGAAGATCGCATTTGTGATTGGCATAATCATGTTCGTTATTGGTTTACCACTTT
>PAYF01000033.1 GCA_002714745.1 Methanobacteriota archaeon
GCAGGAGGATTGTGTACGCGTATACTGTCTTCGCCATGTTTGGTGAGTGTCGCCTCTCCGTTTAACGGATTCTGATTTATTTCCATTGCAGAGGTACCCTATGATTCGTCCCCGGTGTATTCTGTGACGCGTATTCCAAGTCTACCCCTTCTAGCCTCTCTGGTCATTATTCGGTCCATCTTCTTGTGGAATTCGGACTCAAGATCTACTTTCATTGCTAGAGAATGGCCAAGAATTAGTATCAGTAGGTCTGCCAACTCCTCTGCTGCCTCCTCGTCGGGCTTACCCTTGGTAATCGCTGCAGCGAACTCGCCAAGCTCCTCGACTGTAAGGGCCACGCGGTAGCCCATGTCATGGCCGTGATTCTCCTCTGATGCAAAGGCATGCTTGTGGTGGAATGCTGCAACTCTGGACATCATCGTGTGCCATGAGCCATCAGGGTTGTCTTGGGCTTCAATTTGAATCCAATCGTCTACACTTACAGGTCTTGTCATACCGCTCGCTGGCAGACTAGACCCATCAACGTAGTTGTCCACCCATGGGTGGTTGTCTGGGGCCATTTTCTCCTTGAGGCAGTACCAAGGCAATACCGCAAAGACCAGACAGTACGAAAATCGCCATTGAGCCGATGAAGTAAACTAGTCTTTTCGACATCTCATCCTCTAACTCTTCACACAGTGCTCCGTCTATTGGGTCGTTGTTGTCGAGGACATATATTCTGTAATTGATATCGCACTCTCGCTCATACTCGTCCGAAGCATCATCGTGATACTGCATCAGATTCATGGTAACAGGAAGCATCACTATGGATACGGCAATTAGTAGCAGTCCGTTCCTAGTCTCGTTCTCCAAGAAATCACCTGCTAGATAACAGGGCATTCACGCACTCGCCCACACTCTCTCTCATTGAAGCAGCCATCTCATCAACTGCCTCGTGGTCAATCTCTGCTTCTGGAGAGCCGGGAGTTCTGCCTGCAGCCCAGTTTGAGGAACAGGGTAGTGCGACATGAGGGATACTCATCTCGGCCACTAGTCTTGATTCAGGACCTAAGGTCATGCCTACCACATCGGCACCTAGTCGCTCAAGCGCATCTATCTCAGAGGGCGTCTCAAACTGTGGGCCAACACATTGAGCTACGACCAAGTCGTCTGCTGATTGACCTTGGATGGAAGCCAATACTTGTGCACAAATCTCACTGGACTGTGGGTCAAAGCATGATGTCCTGTCAGCATGAGTTGCATGATCATCGTGAAATGTCCATGGTTTTTCAGCCAAATCTAGTACGTCCGCTGCTACTCCGATAATTCCTGGTGGAAGGTCTTCTCGCATGCTTCCAACAGAGTTGATGCTTAGGATTAGGTCCGGCTGAAAACTAGCTGCAGCATGTACATTCGCGCGGTGTTCTATACGATGAGGAGGGGTTCTTGAGTCGGAATCTGAGTGATGTCTGTCGATAACCATCACCTCGCCATCTCCAGTATCAATCAGAGTTACGGGGATTTGCCCCCACTCGGAATCCACTCTCAGGGTGCTCGATTTACTTCCCGTAGCAGATGACAGATGCGAAGCAAACGCACTCATGCCGGTTCCGCAAAGCACCGCAATGCGGGCCATTGAATCACTCCTTTAGGCGCTCGATTAGCTCGGCCTTCTTACCCGAAACCGGCTTTCCGGCCTCCTTGAGAAGTACCTTCAATTCGGCAACAGTCATCGACTCGTAGTCGGAGTCTGAGTCTCCGCTGATTGCTTCTGCTACTTCCTTGACCGAATCAACTATCTCTTCAGCAACCTCGATCGCACCTTCTACAGCTGCGTCCACGGCTGTGGTGCCTGAACCTATTTTCAACTCGCCAGTGACTTCTGACACTGCCTCCTTGATTTCGTCGACGACGTCCTCGACTGCCTCGGCGACTGTATCTGCGAGACCCTCGGGCTCCTCCTCGTCTTCCTCTGACTTCTTGACCTCAACCTCTTGGGAGATTATCTCCTCAAGTGTAGGGCCATCACTGACCTCTACGCCGGATTGAATCAGTTGGGTCCTTCTAATCATGACATCTCTGACTGGCTGAATCTTAGAGGCTGCTTCACGGATCTGAGTCTCAAGAGTTCCGTCAAGGGTTGCCTTCTGCATGTCGACCCATGTTGTTGTAGCGCCGAACTTGATTATCAAATCCCTTGCCTGAGTCCTCATCTCTTGCTTCTGGCTAGCCTTGATTCTGTTGCGTGAAATCATCATCGGCTTGACTCTGATATAGTACCCATCCTTGGTTACTAGGTCGATTGTGTCGTCGATTTTTCCTCTTTCTCGGCGAACCTGTCTTCGGATGTGGTCCTTCAGTATCTCATGGCCGATGTACTCAGTCAGTGCATCTGAGCCAATGACCTCGGTTATTCTGAACTTAACCTTGACATTCATCTTGGAGAAATCGCCGTCCAACTCGTACTGCAAAATCTCGTAGTGTCGGCCGACCAGCATCTCTTCTTCTTCAGCCATGGTCTCGCCGATGGTCTTGAATGACCATGGATTTCTAGGAGCCCTGATGCTGTACCAGCGCTTTGACTTCCACTTGTCGCGCTGCCTACGTGCCGCTGCCCTGGCTGCTGCTCCTTTTGCCATGACATCGGACTCCTACCGAGGGCTACCTCGTACGCGAGCCGTGCGACCTGCCCTGAGTATATGAAACAAAGCCTCTGAAGAAGGCGAAATTCTAGCGCGAGAGGATTAAGTCGGAGGCTTTTCTGCTTGACCCATGGGACTGCATAGTGCGCGTTGGAGAGTTCACTGTAGCGCGGTCGATGATGTGTCATTAATCGAGCAAAGCCTGCGTTGGCTGACTGGGCAAGCCTGCGAGGTCAATTTGGAGAAGGGGAAATCGTGGCATGGCTCTGAGCAGACCATTATTGAGACGAGTGTTTCAGGTAGGAAGGCATCATCACATGCACTTTCCAGATTGGGAAAGGAGGGGTTGCAACAACTGTTGGATGAAGGAGTCTCAAGTAGGCTCGATGCAGACAAGGTGCTACACATCAGAATCTCTCTAGCTGAGTTAGTTTGTGGGGAGGTGTCTTTAGTGAGAGAAGGAAATGTTGAGCCTACTGTCAAAGGGCGATTCAAAGTAGAATCATATCCTGGACAAGAGATTGAGACGGTAACTATCGAATTGATTCATGAACTGATTGTCAATGCTTGATTGATACAAGCGTTGATATGCAATCCTTTCTCGCCGGATTCTGATAGGTATGACTCATGTGGTAACTAGTGCATGTGTTAAGTGCAAATACCAGGATTGCGTTGCAGTTTGCCCAGTAGAGTGTTTCAGAGAGGCTGATGATTACCTAGTTATCGACCCAGACGAGTGCATCGACTGCGCCGCCTGCGTCCCAGAATGTCCAGTCGAAGCGATCTATGCAGACACTGATCTTCCTGATGAAGAGATGATTTGGTTGGACAGAAATGAGGATGAGGCTCCAGGTCTACCCGTCGCAGAAGGTGATTCACCAGTGCTGGCTGATTCCTAAATAGGGTCGTCACAAGGGTTCATGAGGGAATGGCCCGAGGCCATGTCATGACTCAACTGGTAGATCTCAATCAGATGAGGCATGGCACAGAGTTGCTCAAGCGGGGTTTCGCCAAGATGCAGGAGGGTGGCGTCATCATGGACGTCGTAACTCCCGAGCAAGCACACATTGCAGAAGATGCAGGTGCTACCGCTGTAATGGCGCTTGAGAGAGTTCCCGCAGACATAAGATCCGATGGTGGCGTGGCTAGAATGAGCCATCCGGACCTCATCAGGGGCATCATCGATACCACCAGCGTACCAGTAATGGCTAAGGCTAGAATCGGTCATGACGAAGAAGCTCGTGTCCTCCAAGAGCTCGGAGTAGACATGGTCGATGAGAGTGAGGTTCTGACACCTGCCGATCCATTCTACCATATTGCGAAGAATGATTTCACAATTCCATTCGTCTGCGGATGCACGAACCTAGGAGAGGCCTGTAGGAGGATTATGGAAGGTGCTGCAATGATTCGGACTAAAGGCGAGGCGGGTACTGGTAATGTTGTCAGTGCGATTCAGCATGCTAGACTAGTGTCTCAGGAAATCGCGCTTCTGCAGATTGCCAACGATGCTGAGTTCGAAGTTATGGCTCGGAAGGTGTCTGATGGTTTCCGCAGGATTGAAGATGCTAGCGAGCATGATTTGGTTGTCGAGAACACTCCTTTCGGAAGCATGGACGCGTGTCACGATGCTATTGTGGAAGTTCTGGGTGAAGTGAAGGAAATGGGAAGGCTTCCTGTGGTCACCTTCTCTGCTGGAGGCATAGCTACTCCTGCTGATGCGGCCTTGCTGATGCGTCAGGGAATGGATGGTGTATTCGTAGGCTCCGGGATTTTCAAGTCAGAGGACCCGGCCACTACTGCCTCGGCTATTGTGATGGCTACACACCACTTCAATGACCCGAGCAAGGTGACCGAGGCTTCAGCAATGATGGCAGGCAAGCCGATGGATGGCTTGGAGATAGACAAGTTAGATGTCCGTATGGAAGAACGTGGTTGGTAATCAGTCTCGTTTTCCTCTGGTCGTCCCAAGTCTGCGTGACTTCTTCCTCTTAGGCGAGGTTTCTCGCTCTGAGACATCAGCCCTAGTTCCGCCTAGGGTGATTGAGCCGCTCTTGAGAAGTTGTTCAGTCAATGATTCTGCTAACTCCTCGTCTTCATCGGGAGTCTTTGTGGCCTCTCTGACGGATTCGTTGTGTTCTCTGATAATTCTCTCCCTCTCTTCTCGCTGGGCTTTCAGCTCATCGCGGATTTCGTTGACCTGATCCAACAGTTCCTTCATATCCGAATGAACCTTGTCTGCAGATTCTCTAGCCGAAACAAAAGCAGCGTGCAATCTGTCGCCCTCGGCCCTGAGAAAGTCTCTCTCCTCTAGCATCGGCTTGACCTCTTCCCAAATCTCATCTGCCTCCTTATTGGCGTCCAGCATCGCTTGATGCTCTGCATCGGCCTCGGTTCGTAGAAGTTGGATTGATCCTTCCATGTCCCCCAGATCAATCTCTATGACTTGGAGTTCCTGAACCGCAGGCATCAACTCATCTCTCTTCGATATCAGATTCTTAAGTATCTTGAGAAGACGGTTTTCCTTCTTCAAAGACAGGGTTCCATCGGTCATAATCTGATTCTCAATGCGTTCAATCTCCCCCAAGGTCTCGGAGAGTTCGATTACTACTGACTTGGTACCCTCTTCTCTTCTGCCCCGCTTCTGTTGGATNAATTCTCCAATCTGCTTCTGAATCTCATCGCGCTTGGCCTGATGCACCTTTGCCCTCACTCTGACTTCCTTCTGCTCCTCGAGTCTNTCTCCGATACGCTCCCTAAGCTCCTTACNCTGATTCTGCACTGANTCTCTTGAATCAGCNGCCCTCTTAGCATTCTCATTGTGATTGTTTCTCTGCTCTCGCATCCTGCGCAATNTAGTCTCCATTGCNTGTAACCTAGTCCTAAGGTCATCACTCTGGATAGGGTCTTCTTCGGACACGATTGCGCCACAGGGGCATTGCCTTTGAATGGACCTGAATCAGAGTCCTATCAGATTGAAGAGGAATGGTAAGAATGGTGAGATGGTTACGATGGCTGCCCCTAACATGAATAATCCACCAAGAGACATCCTGACTCGAGTGAGGAGGTCTGAGCGGACCTGGACTGTCAGTACTCTGCCTGAAATCAGATTTCCAGCCTCATCCTCTAGCCGTAGTGTGACCGTTGCTTCACCCATCGCCGATGGCAGCAAACTCTGCCAGATAATTCGTGTAGATGATATCAGTGCAGGTAGTTTGGAGTACAATTCATTNCCGACCTCTGGNCCTAGATTAATCGGCTCTGCATTGAGTCTGTAGACACACTCTTGGGGTCTGAAATCCGGTGTCTGGACTCTCAAAACTAGGTCCAGCGGCGTATCTCCCTGATTCAGGACGAAAGCAAATAGGTTCGCCTGCCCCACTACTAGGTTCTCCATATCAACATCCAGCCAGACCTCNCCAGTCGAGCCGGCCACGAGCCGGCTCATTCTCAAGCGGTCATGAATACGGAAGAATGGGGCGCATTCTAATCGGGCCTTTGAGAGTAGGCGATCCCAAGTCTCCTCGCCGAGTTCCGGGTGATTGAACAAACGTTCGATTGTGGATGGGTCGAGCATAGGTTCTAGAGCTGATCTAAATTGATCCTCATCGATTAGAGAGGATCTACGTANATAGAGTAGATGCAGTAGCGTCTCCTGTAACTCTCTCATGCTGCTTCCTTCTCTGATTGACGGTTCTATCGAGGACAGGTACTCAGACATCCTGACTGCTAACAGAGGGTCGACATGAGCCTTGATGACATCAGTGAATGGGCGGTTAAGCAGGGCAGGATGAATCGGGGGCGAGAATGCCTGAAGCATTCCCCATGGCTCACTGGTGTTGAATCGCGAGCGTTCCGAAACCATGTGAACTCCATGTCCACTAAGCAAAGCTCCTGTTGAGAGTGCGAACATGAACGGAGTTCCAGAGCTGTCCTCTGGCAGCCACAGGCCGACCCCCAGTAGAATCGCAGCCAGTGAAATCAGAGTGGTGGTGATTCCAAGCTGCCTTATCGCGCCGTCAATAGTGGCTCTCATCTCAGCGTACCCGTGTGAACTCTTGAACGTCAGACCAAGTCTTGTCAACTCACTCGATTCCAAGAAGAATATTGATCGAGTAATCGACATCAACCAAAACAGCACTAGCAGCATGGCTGTATCGGCGACTAGCATTAGCAGTGAAAGACCGTATATCGCAGTAGANATGTCAGAGCCCCAGGCNACCGACTCAAGGTGATTGCTCCACCATTCTGGCTCGCTGTCCGAAAATGCCTGAGCGAGTCCGTACAGTACAATTACGGCCAGAGGCAAGAAGAGAACCAATCTCGCTCCACTACTAATGAGCATCCGGTCGATTTTCATTAGCATCTTTTCTCTGGAGCGNAGTAGCTCGATTCTGTCATTAATGCCGACATCATTAGGAGAGGTTACAGGAGATTGTTGCTGGATCTCAGGGGCCGGTAGAACCACATCGCTGATTGAATCTGCGAGAGTGTCCAGGTCATCTTGATTCTCCATCAAATCACCTCTTCTGTCCTAGCAAGAATTCTCAGGGCCGCTGATTTTGACATCTCGAGCTTATTTCCAGATGAATACATCCCATCACTCCTAGATTCTACTAATGCTCCAACGCCCAGTCCTGCCAATTCAAGCGTACGAGAGTCAGTTGGCCTCATCACAATCATCTCCACTGTTGCCTTGCTGCCTACTGGAAGTGCGCTGAGTGGAATCAGAATTCCATAACGGATTGGTTCGATTTGTCTTTCGATTACCGGAATTTTCTCCCCATTGGGGGCCTTCTCGGGGAATCCGAGCATCCTGTCAAGGGCGATTTCAAGGCCATCATCGATAGCATGCTCGATTTTGCATGCTGCCTCTTTGATACTACCTTCATAGCCTATCACCTCGGTTAGAAGTATCTCCACTAGNCCCTCTCTTCGCTTGATTTTAGCCGCCTCTTGGAAACCTTCTGGAGTCAGTCTGCAACCCTTGTAAGGTATGTGTGTGACTAGGTCTCTAATGGCAAGTCTTTGTATCATCTCGGTTGTCGAAGCGGGAGNTACATCCATCATCTCAGCTAGAGTNGTTGTCTTGATGATTTGTGATGGATTATCTGAGTGTGCCTCGAAGAGTCTTTTCAGATACATTTCTTCGAATTCGCTAAATTCTTTCACGCTCAAACCACCTCCGCTAGGAATTCGGTCCTACANGCAGGACACCTAGAATGAACTGGCCTTCTATCCAGTGGAATTCTGAGCATCTGTTTACACTCAGGGCAAGGTAACTCGTCCTCTGAGGAAGCCACAGTGGCAATAGAAGAAGTNTCTAGCTCGGAGACTGGNTCTGTTAATGGTCGGCTGGTTTCAGCATCATCCTCCATAACTTCCTGAGGCGCTGCAGAGAACTGACTGTTACACGCTGGACACTTCACCATGCCTGTGTGANTTACTGGAATCTTAAGTCTCTGATCACAACTTGGACAGGGCACTTCTCTCTTATCGGAAGATGACTCTTGTCTGAGAGTGATTCTAGATTCTCTGAGTACCTTATTCTCTGATTCTGTACTAGGTGTTCTCTCAGATAGGGCCCTAGTCACAATCATCCCGACTAATACGATCGCGAAACCTAGAATGGCTCCATACAGGGCTGCCATGATATCGAAGGGTAGGTCTATGCCGTTCTCAGCATCCGACTCAGATGATATCGAGATTGAGCTACTGGCAGAAGAGCCAATCATTGACCANATTAACTCTCCCTCTATGACCTGAGAATCCGGCCATGGACCCACACTTATGGTTCCCGAGGACGAGCCACCAGCTGAGATGGCCGATACTGGTATTTCTGCTAGTATCATTCCTCCGTCAGAATTGCTGACAAATTTCAGAATCCCGGGTAATGTTGAGGAATCGCCCGAATTGCTGAGGGTGTAATCCAATGAGAGCATATCACTCGGACTGGGGTTCTCTGGCTGATAAGGGCCGATAGTTACGGAAGGAGATACAGCCGGAGGTGTGACGGCAGTATTCCAAGACAGATTGGAGACAGAGTTAGCAGGAGACCATCCAATGGGAGAAAGAGAAATTGAAATCATTGATGTATCTGGGTGTCCTAAGGCAGAGTTTAGCGAGCGGATTCCTGGATTCATCATAACNTCAAAGTTCTGCACCTGTGTTGATTCTCCTGAATTAATTAACAAGACGGAGACCTCGACTAGACGTGATTTGCCTTCAGACAGGGTGATTGTGAAATCACAATCAAGACCTTCGGCCAGTGTCCACTCGGTAGACTTGAAATTCAGAGATAGCGATTGGCTCTCAAGAACTTGTATTTCGAATGTCCCTTGTAGGTCGGAAGAAACACCTCCGTCATCGCTGGTGACTTCCCAATTAACATCCATCAGGCCAGCGCTCTCAGGAACCAGTTCGGTTACCACCTCTCTACTAGAGCCGGGGCTGATTTCCGTATCGGGTCCGATGGACAGGTTTACTCCTTCTGCAGAAGTGAGTTCCAATCTCACCGATCCGGTCTCAGAACCCTGATTGTGAACTAAGATTGAAACTGATAAAACATCACCGACATGGATTGGTTCTCCCGAAATTGCGACTTCCGAGGATCCTGCAGGACCAAACATCTTCTCTCCATCTCCGGATACTGGAGAAGCCACTACTGAGAGAGAAAACAGGATTGCAAGTAGCACCCCGCCTGCCGATTGGCGCCAAACCATGGTATATCTGGTAGTTATTCGATGTATGAAGGAACCCCCTTTCCAAGGTCACATAGTGACCTTTAATGCAGATTCTCTTGTGCACCGGACGCCATGGAGGTCGACGAGCTGTTGGAGATGCGTCCCGAACAGTTAGCTCAGGCCCTCCTAGTCAGGCGTCAGGTCCTCAAACAGGAGTTGCCCGGAGTAATCAGAAATCTTGAGGCTGAGGAAGAATCTCTGGAGCCTCGAGTTAAGAGGGCTGTCGAATCACACCGCAAGTCCAACGAGAAAGTAGCGTTGTTCAAAGACGAACGGAATCAGTCTCAAGAAGCGGCTACCAAAATCCTCGTAGACGTCAAGGATTCGCGAGAGAAATTGATTGATTCTGGTGGAATGGTCAACTTGGACCCTAGCTGGAAGAAAGAGAAATTGCTTGAGCAACTTGAGGAAATCGAAGACAGTATTCAGACTTCAGCACTGGACCATCGCTCGGAGAGAAAATTGCTAGATCGTAGAAAGAAGATTCTGGGAGAAAACGAAAAATGGCTGAAGTCAAGAAAGGAATCGAATCCAGAGATGGCCAGATTCATAGATTCTAGAAGGGAAATGGTATCTTCATACCGTAAGGCAGATACTGCCCACAGAAAAATGCTGGAGGCTGTTTCCAAGGCTCAGCCACTGCACGAAAAGAAGATTTTGCTTACTGCTGAGTTACGTGAGATTCGCAGACAGATGGATAGAGCTCGTGAGCTATTAGATCAGTCAGATATCGCTATCGAGCACTGGCAAAGGAGATTGAAGGATGGATTCGGCGAATTAGGAGCTGGATATCGAGACTTGATGGCTTCCAAAAACAAGGTCTCATCTGGTGGCAGGTCATCCTTTGCTAGGGGTCGAAAGACAGAGAAGAATTTGAAGAATAATGGAGGTGAGGAAGAGTGAGTGATTCATCTCAATCTGATGGATTCGATGATCTAGAGGAGATGGATCACGTAGAAGTGGAGAGGATGAAAGGAGATTTGGAGCGTAGCCTCAGATCTGTAGAGCGGCAGCACAGTGATATGAGAGGGGAGCGGCGCGATCAGGTCAGTCTAGTTCGCTCACTCCGCACTACAGTCGGTGAGATGGAACAAGTTAGCGGAGCTAGAAGAAGCCTGCTAGGCGAGTTCCATACTGTTAGGAAGGCTGCTGATAAGGCTCGTAGAGGAAGGGATGAGGTCAACAGCAGAATACCTCCTCCAGTAGAGGTATTGTCAGAATGGCTCTCTGACACTCATAATAGACTGACCACATTGGACAATGATCTCACTACTGTTCCTACTCTAGCCAGAGAGTTGGACTCATTCTCCCGCTTCTTTGAATTACAAGCTGCTATTTCCGTCAAGGGCAAGTCTGAAACCTATCACAAGGAATACGTCAAGCAAATCAAGCGAATGCGAGAAATCACTACTAAACTGGATTCAACACCGAGACCTGAACCGAAAACCAAGAAGGATGAATCGAATGATTCGGATAAAGCACCCGTTGGAATTTCCAGATCTGAGATTAGAAAGGTTAGCAGGAGGATTAGCAAGATAGACAAGCAACTGGACAATCTAACATCTGAGAGGAAACAAATTCGAAGCAGTCTGGGCAGGATTAGGTCCTATCAGAAAGCAACTACCAGAGGAGGTAGGCCAATCAAGCTCTCAGACATCAAAGAAAGGGCACAGACAGGCGGAACTCTAGATGCTAGTGAGCTGGAGACGCTATTGGGCTCTGCCAAACTTAGCGAATTGACTGAAGCTAAAGATGAGTCTGCAACAACTAAGACTGATTCACAGCAAAAAAGAGCAAAGCGTAAGGGAATGAGATTGGGCGTAACCAGAGGTGGTGCTAGAAGAGGTACTCTAGCGGCTAAACGGGAGGTAGATGAGTAGTCTTACTACTTCCATCACGCCTAAATGAGAGACCATGGTCGAATCCGATGAGGTGGTGTAGTGGAATTTGGTGAAGTAAGGAATATTCTTCAGCCACTATCTCAGGTCATGGTCGAAAAGTCAGAATCAAATAAGGAAGATAGAGACCGTTGGAATGCCGAGGTAAGGGAGCATCTGGACGAGAGAAATGAGGTTAATCGTCAGGTCAAGGAACTCATCAACGAAGTCCAGGCTCAGAAATCGGTGAGGGATGAAATCAATACTAGAGTCAAGAAACTGAAGGAAATCAGGGCCGAGAAGTCAGATCATCTCAAAGTTGTTCGTGAAGAGCTCAGAAGCAAGCTTGCTGAGCAGGATGAATCCGGGGCTAAATCGAAGAAGAACAGAGGCCCTCCGCCTGGAAAAATCAGGTCCGACATGGAGAGATTGGAGATGCAGTATATGACTGGGCGTTTCGGAGGCAAGAGAGAGCGAGATTATCACAAGAAGATGAAAGAGCTGTCCGGGGCTCTCAAGAAGGCAGAGAAAGAGCGAAGCGTTGGAGGAATGAGGGGGCTCAAAGATACTGTCAGGGCTGCTGAGGCTTCACAAGAGGAAGCTCATAAGACGGTTGAGACATCAGTAAGGAGAGCTCAGGAGGCCCACGATTTGATGGTTGAGTTGTCAGAAGAGGTCGACAGGCTTAGAGAGAAAGCAAATTCTGCCCATGGAGAGTTGAACAAATCCAAGAGGGAGGCAGACGCTTTGCACTCTCAATACATTGTTTCTCTGAGGTGTATTCATTCGATTGAAGATATGATGAAAGCGATGGAATCAAGAGAGAAGAAGTCAGAGGGAGCAGAGGGAGAAGAAAAGCTCGAAGTCACGGACCTAATGTCCAGACTGATGTCTGGAGATACATTGTCTACCGAAGAGTTGATGGCGTTACGCAGAAACTAATCATTCAATTTCGTACACTCTGCCGTTCCTGCCATGAAGTAGTCTCGATTCCCCTCCATCAGGATATACTATCCATCCTGGAATCGTCAACTGTGAATATTCGCCTTTAGCGCTGGAGTGATCCAATCTCCACCACTCAAGCATAATGCTGCTCACGTCATCATCATCATTGGTCTCAGGATTTCCTTGTCTTCTTTGGTCTGCCAGTTTGAGCATCTCTTCTGGCATCCTATCCTTACCAGCGATCCATCCAGAAGGAGAAGATATTACTCTAAGTGATGGAGATTTTTCCAAGGCTTGTTCGGTCTTGTGTAAGTGAAAAGAAGATGCCCAAGGGTCCTCAATAATCTGCCAATTCCCTGATTCAGTCTGCCCGTCTGGCCCAATTAGATTACCCATGACATCCCATAGTCTACAAGATAGTAGAACTGGTGAGGTCCTAGCCCCTTCCCAGCCCCTATTTTCTAGCCAACTGCTGAGTTCGACTAAGGGCCTAAGAGTGAGTTGGGATTGAGCTAGTTCAGAGTTTTCAACTGAATCATAAGTTGGTGGTTCCTGTTCCTCATCGGAATTGAGGAACGTACCCAGCTCTCCCGAAAGAACTGATTCACCAATCCAACTCGCCATCCTATTTGGCCCCCAGACTACTGCCTTGATTGATTGAGAATCTGGTATGAGAGATGGGTCGAAGTCCCTCTCACTCAGAATCCAGTGTTTTCCCGAAGGTGCATCTACCATCCACCTCTCGACCTCTGATGCAGTCACTGGAAACAGGTCATCTCCGACATGCCAAACAAATACCTGCGATGAAGAATCCTGATTCAGTTCAGGCACCCTCTCGGCGATTCCTATACAATTGAATCCGTGAATTCCAGTGAAATCAGTAGGCGAGAGGGCAATTCCTCTGGCAGCTAACAGGTCTCTGACGGTACCATTCACATTGGTACCCGATGGTAGGGCGAACTTGAATAGAGCGCTTCGCGAAAGGTTCTGAAGGCGAATCCTCGATGTTGTCTAAATGTTAGAGGAAAGCGACAGTAGATCGCTCTGTCCTGCATCGATAATACAAAGCGCGCTGACCGGGAACGGCTTAGCACAAGCGGCCCCTAACTGCCCATTCACCATGGCAACTTGGTGGACTGGTACGTCTGGGTGACTCTCGGATAGGCCTGAGATGTAATCAGATGGGCAATTAGCCGCTACTACTACTAGCCTTGCATCTCCGTTGGCGCAAGCGCTTCTAGTCTGGCGCTGTCCAAAGACTATGCTGCCTGTGCTCATTCCTTGCTTCAATTGCCTTGCGATATCCATGAAAATCCCTCAAACGGTCTCCGGAATGTAAAACAAATCGACGCTGCCGGTCCCAAGCGACACCGGCTGTCCAACGATGATGTTCTCTGTGACTCCGCTCAACTCATCACGCTCACCGATAACTCCGGCTTGCAATAGGTGAGTCACTGTGACCTCGAATGCAGAGCGGGCTAGGATACTGTGCTTGGTACCGCTGACTCCATGCCTTCCAATAGCACGGAAGTTGCCCTCGCTGGTCATCACATCTGCGACAGTCAACAAGTGTCTGATGTCGACCTCAAGGCCGGCTCCCTCTAGAGTATCTGACATCTCATTGATGATAGCTTGTCTCGCAGCTTCTACTCCAAGGAACTTGTTGATCTCATCGATATTATTGGTGTAGGTCCTAGATCTGTCTACGCCGGCGAACTCACTGACCACAGGAAGATTCGATCCGATGGTCGAGATGTAGTACTCGCCGGTATCTCTGCTGGGACCCTGAACATTTGCTCGCGAGATTCCTGCAAGGCCCTTGAGTCTAAGTTTCTTGATCTTCTCTTCTAGCTGTAGTAGTGCGGTGTAGGTAGGAGGGTCGGTTGCCAATGAAGCCAAATCATCCTCCTTGGTGACCCCAGGGATGATGGTGAGTATCTTGGGGCGATCCTCGTCATCTGCTTGGATGTAAAGTCGTAGAGCCCGAGATAGTTTGTCTCTGACTTCTGCTCCATTCATCTGCTTGATTCTGAGGTTCTTGTTAATCAGCTTCATCGTAATGTGACGCTGGGTAACATCGACATCGATTTGTGCTATGTCGAGAGTTGTGGTCATCTCAAGGGCTGCAGCGATGTTTCGCACGGCTTTCTCGTTAGTGTTCAGAGGCTTGCCCTTCGAATTGGTCTCTTCGAGGTAGATTAGCATCGTTGGGGTCTTGGGTACCTTTCTGGCATCTACAATCTCAATTACTCTAGGCAGACCCTGGGTGACGTTAACTGTAGCCACACCGGCATAGTGGAAGGTACGCATAGTCATCTGAGTTCCAGGCTCACCAATCGACTGTGCGGTGGTGATTCCAACCGCCTCGTAGGGGTCAGCCCTGGACATTGACAGCATAGACATCGTGGAATCTACTACCTTCTTCGCTTCTGACTTGGTGAGTTTACTCATGCCTCTGGCCCTGACGCCATCTGTAAGATCCCCAAGCACTCTGGGAGTAAGTGGGGCGTCCATATCGATTGAGACATCACGGAGTTGTTGGTAGATTGGGTCGTCTATATCGACATCCCTGAGAATCTCTCTCATCTTGGATTCCGAGTCGTATTCTTGTAGAGGCAGGGACTTCTTCTTCCTGCGTCTAGATGCCGGTCTCCTTCGTACAATCGTCTTCTCTGTCTTGGTAGCAGCGCGGGAGCGCTTGCCAGATGCAGCCATGACGTTGAATATCTCTTGCGATGTGCCTGAATCAATACCGCAAATCTGGGCAATCTGTCCGGAAGTGAGAATCTTCACATCGTCCCACTTGCGATCATCGGCGAGTTTGTGTGCATACTCCTCGGAGACTCCGAGATCCATGAGTTTCTTCTTGGTTGCACTCTTGACTACCATCAGCTCTCACCCCCTAGGGCGTCCTCAAGGGTTTGAGTAACATCAACAGGAGAACCTTTGCGGCTTCGGGCTGGGTCGACTCCGTCCTCACCGTATTCGAACTGTATGATTCGATTTGCAGTGTTGCGCACCGAGTTCATTCCGTCATCGGTAACCTTGAGGTCGTCCATGGCGTTGATGAGTCTCCTCTGCATGTATCCTGACTTGCTTGTTCTGACCGCAGTATCGACCAGTGACTCTCTTCCTGAGACTGAAAGCATGAAAAACTCAGTAGGCTCAAGACCACGCTTGAATGAAGAGGATACGAATCCCTTCTCTTGAGCGCCCTTGACTCCTCTCTGGAAATGAGGAAGGACACGGTCTTGGTAGCCCCTCTCCAGACGCTTTCCACGGACCTTTGGTTGACCGATGGAACCGGCCATCATCGCTAGGTTGTCCATCGAACCTCTAGCACCTGACACTGCCATCATTACTGCAGGGTTGTCAGAACCCAGATGTTCTTTAGCGACCTCTCCGGACTCAGCCTTACCTTTGTCGAGTATTTGGAGGATGTTTTCCTCAAGAGTCTCAATTGGAGTTCTGCCGGGACGAGTTTCGTATCTACGACCGTCCTTACCAAACTTCTCCAACTCCTCGTCGACTTCTTTACTTGCCCTCTCATTGATCTGTGCGATCTCGGCTTTTGCCTCGGGAGGGAGGTCCTCGTCATCGATACCAGTAGTGAATCCCATGGCAGAACAGATTGCAATAGTCATCTTGGTCATACGATTGAGGAACTCGGCACCAGCGTCAGAGCCGTGAGTTTGAACGACTGCGTCGAGGAGTCTTCCATCCTCAGCGCCGATTCCTCTCTTGTCGATAGTACCAGAGACCTTGCCGTCTGACACCATTACCTCATCTCCGACTCTGCTGGTGTAGTTGAGTTTGAATCCTGCAGGTACGATTAATCCTAGGACATCTGTACCCCGGTATCCTGACATTCCATTGCTCTCCATCTCTTCGGGAAGATCTCCGACCCAACCGATTGCTCCTAAAATCTCAAGAACGAGATTCTTGGGCAGAATACGTTCTCCATTGGTCAGCAAATATGCACCTGAAATGTGGTCGTGGATTCCACCGATGACGCTGCCACCGTATCTCGGCGTGATGATGTGCTCTTGCACTCTCATCAGAATCTTGGCCTCGGCTCTAGCCTCCTCACTCTGAATCACGTGCAGATTCATCTCATCGCCGTCGAAGTCGGCATTGTATGGTGTACAGTCAGCCAAATTGAATCTGAAGGTCTTACCGGGCATGACTCTAATTTCGTGCACCATCATAGACATTCTATGAAGGGATGGTTGTCGGTTGAATATTGCTACATCGCCGTCAATCAAGTGCCTCTCGACGATGACTCCTGGTTTGGGATTACCATCTCTGTCGATGGTACTGAGTCTGTCTTCAATCTCAGTGCGGTATGATCCGCCGTACTCATCTTCGACCTCAGGACTGCCGCAGTGAGGGCAGTGCACCTCAAGGTAATCGGGGAAGTAATCATCGGGATTGGAGTGCTCCCACTTCCATCTGTTGTGGATTGTCGCCTTTGGATCGTTGTCGGCCAGGGATGCGCCTCTCGAGTCTTCGCCTCTGAGATTGTTCAGAGTAGCCTCCAAGTCCACTCCCCATTCCTCTTCAAGATCGCCGATTGCGTTCCTGCTTTTCTGCCTCATCAACTCAAGACCAGGTAGGAAGTTGGGGGCTGGTAGGACCTCGTTTAGATCGGGTCTGAAGCCGGTATACGGCTCGTCTTCGCTACCGGAGTCACACTCGGGATTTAGGCATCTGAATCCGGCCCAGATATACTTGGTTCTATCAGTGATTCTAACTCTGAAACTGTCTCCGCGCATGATATAGTTCACACCAGGGTGGACATCGGGCCCTCTGAGAATCATCTGACGTAGTTGCTCTCTATTTCGGCCTGTAACTCGAATCGGAACAGTGAGTTCCTTGGCAGTCTTCTCAGGCACACCCACCTCGTTGATACCGAGGTTTGGATCGGGGCTGATGACTGTCCTTGCGCAGAAGTTGACACGCTTTCCAGACAAGTTGCTGCGGAAACGTCCTTCCTTGCCCTTCAAGCGCTGTGCGAGCGTCTTCAGAGGTCGTCCGGAGCGATGTCTTGCAGGTGGAATTCCGCTAGTCTGGTTGTCGAAGTATGTAGTGCAGTGATACTGTAGAAGTTCCCATAGGTCCTCGACGATTAGTTGAGGCGCACCAGCGTCACGGTTCTCGCGCAGACGCTGGTTGATTCTCAGAACGTCCACTAGTTTGTGAGTGAGGTCATCCTCGGAGCGGTCACCGCTGTCCAGAGTAATCGAAGGACGGACTGTGATTGGAGGGACTGGCAAGACCTTCATGATGGTCCACTCGGGACGGCTCGAATCCTTGTCCATACCTAGGAAAATTAGGTGCTCATCAGGAATTCTCTCAAGCCATTCCCTGATGTCTCGAGCGTTGAGTTTATGCTCTCCCTTGTCCGCCTTCTTCTCCTTGAATGTTGAAGGTTTGTCGAGTACGATCTTGCCCTGCTCTGACCCGCAATGCATGCAAATCGTTCTCTTCTTGCTGGAGCACTCCTTCTCAATCTCCTTTATGATCGTCTTGAATTCTCTAGATCCGACGCCGTGCTTGATCATGATGTCATGCACGCGGTCCCTGTAGTAGTCCTGCTCGGACTTCTCAGGATCCAAGGGGTGCGTCTCAAGTGAACTGTGCAAAAGCACGTTGCTACAGGTGTTGCAAGTGGACTTCAACGCCGTCTTGATTAGATTGGTGAAGCCAATGTGTATGATGGGCAATTCTAGAGCTATGTGCCCGAAGTGACTGGGGCACTCGTCGTGCTTGTTGCCGCAGGTCTCACAGCGGATTCCAGGGTCTATTACTCCCATCTTGGGGTCCATCAGACCTTGCTTGAATGCATGTCCATCATCCTTGTAAGTATCAGCGGTCTTAATCTCCACTGATGACATCTTACGAATCTCGTTGGGATCCATCAGGCCGAACTTAATCGATTCAATTCTCTTGGGAATCTTTGCTGCATCACGGGCACTCATCTTCGATCCTCCAATTCTAATCGCATAGCTACTCCGAGACTCTTCATCTCGTCAAGCAGCAACTTGAATGCGTACGAGGTCTGGACCTTGTGAACGTCCGACCTCTCACCGCAGTTAGGACATACTGTAGTCCTGCGCTTCCAGTCATAATAGGCAATGTGGCCGCAACCCGATGTGTTGCAGACCATCATCTCCCAGCCGTCGGACTCATCCAATAGCCTGTCCTTAATCACCATCGATGCACCGTGGGAAATGAGACAGTCTCTTTCCATCTCTCCGAACCTCAAACCGCCCTGTCGGGCTCGTCCCTCAGTCGGCTGGCGAGTCAAAATCTGCACCCTTCCACGGCTTCGAGCGTGTAGCTTGCTGCTAACTAGGTGGTGTAGTCTCTGATAGTAAATTACGCCTGCGAAGACCTCTGCAGTGTATTCCTCACCAGTCTCTCCGTTGGTCATCGATTCTCGGCCGGTATGATTGAATCCGTTCCTCAGAAGTCCGGCTCTAAGGGAGTCTTCCTTCTCACCTGTAAATGCAGTTCCGTCAATCTTCCTGCCTTCCATCGAGCCGACCTTGCCACCAATCATCTCAAGAACGTGGGCCACGGTCATTCGAGATGGAATCGCGTGAGGATTGATTAGCAGGTCTGGAATAACTCCATCTTCAGTGAATGGCATGTCCTTCTCATCAACAAGGCGACCAATCACTCCCTTCTGGCCGTGGCGGCTCGCGAACTTGTCACCAAGTTCCGGGATCTTGTTCGTCCTCATGGTGATTCTAACCAAGCGCCCCGAGTCTAGGGACTCTGTCACGAATACGTTGTCGACCCAGCCTTCCTCGCCGTGCCTGATTAGCATCGAGGATTCTCGGCGCTCTTGCGCCTGGAGGAATGCTCCGTGGGCCTCCTCAAGGAATCTCGGAGGGCTGGTCTTTCCAACCAATACTGAATTATCCGATTTGTCAAGGGTAGAAAGGAACTCCTCTGGAATCGGGAGTCCGTCTCTCTCGAGGTGAGAGTAACTGTCGAATGACTTCAGACCCTTGACCTCATCGAGGCCTGTTCCGGGCACCTCGATTCGCTCCTCCTGGCCACCTGGGAATCTCTTGTTCTCGGCGTTGTAAGTGCGAATGAAGGCGGAGCGACCTAGGGCGCGCTCTACAGAAGCACGGTTCATGATGACTGCGTCTTGCATGTTGTAGCCGTGCTGGCTCATTATAGCGACGACGAAGTTCTGTCCGCCTGGTCGTGTGTTGAAATTGGTTGATTCCATAGCACGTGTTCCCACGATTGACTGCTGCGGGTAGTGCATGACGTGGGCTCTAGTATCTGGGCGAAGGCGATAGTTGGAACTTGGTAGACCAAGGCTCTGCTTGACCATCGCAGTACCGCCAGTAACTCTTGGTGTGGAGTTGTGCTCAGGGTAAGGCACTAGAGATGCGCAGACGCCGAGGATTAACTGTGGATCAATCTCTACGTGCGTATAGACTAGGATTGTGTGATCCTTCTTCTCCTTCTTCTTCAATGCATCAACATCTTCCTGATGATAATTCAGCGGCAGGCTGAACTCCTCAACGACCGCAGTTCCATTGGAGAGCTGTACTTCGACTCTCAACTTAGCCTCGGAAATTTCCTCTTCACCTAAGTTCATCCATTCGACCTTGGCCGGGTTGATTGGTCTGCCGTGCTCAGGAGACATCAGAGGAAGATCGAACGGGCGAGGGGCGACAAGTAGGTCTTCTTCTTCCTCGGCATCGACCCACTCGATGACGCCTGAGGAAACTAGGTCGGAGAATGTTAGTTCGCCTGCGCGCAGGCCCTCAAGATGGAGCTTGTTAAGATTCAAGCTACCGTGCTCGATAACGAGTAGTGGCCTGAGTACTCTTCCTCGGTCTGTGTTGATGAAAACGTCCCTGTTGGCAGTATCATGCCTGATACTTACCTCAGGCCTTAGTCTGCCAGAACGTCTACTCCTCTTGATTCTCTCGACTAGTTTGAGTGGTCTCTTGTGCAGTCCGAAGATGTCTCCGTTGACGTGGATTCTAGATCCATCTGCCCACTGCTCTGGGGACGAGTCCACATTCGCCTCAACGAGGAGTTCCTTCACGTCGTCCTCGGGAACTTCCTCGGAGACGTCAATCATCTGGGAAGCATTCTTCACTAGGCCGCAGTTCTGTCCTTCTGGTGTCTCGTTAGGACAAAGTCTACCCCATTGAGTAGGGTGCAGGTCTCGGGCCTCAAAGTGAGGCTGGCTTCGAACTAGTGGGCTGGTAACCCTGCGCATGTGAGAAAGGGCTGCGATGTACGTGGTCCTGTCAAGCAGTTGGCTGACTCCGGATCGGCCCCCGACCCAGTTTCCAGTCGCTAGAGCATGCATAATCTTGGATGTCAGGACATCTGGCCTCAGACACGAGTTAATCTTCAACTCGCGCTTGCGATTATGATGCCTCTCTAACTGATACTTCAGATCTCTTGCAAGTTGCTGTAGACTGACTCTGAACAAATCTTCCATAAGGTCGCCAGCCAATCTGACACGCTTGTTTGCGTAGTGATCTTTGTCGTTGGGATCACGGTCAGAGATGGCCATCTCCAGAACCTGTCTGACAATCCTTCCAAGGAAAATTGATTTCTTCTGACGGTGCTCGTCGGAGTCGCCGAGATGCGGTAGTAGCTCCTTGTCCAGAAGGTTCTGGATACGAGTCTCTCTATACTCCTTCTGCTGACCAGCAGCGAACTTCTTCTCCAGCCACAGAATTGCCTCCTCTTCAGTCTCGACACCGTATTCTTCGTTGTCCTTGACGTCGTTTAGATTGGCTACTGTGTACTTCATAGCCTCTACGGGGCCGGCTATGGATGCGAAAATCTCGCGGTCGTTGCTCATTCCTAGGGCGCGCATCAACAGAACGACTGGGATAGCGGTTGTTCCGGCGCTCGGAATCTTGACCATCAACATTCCATCGCGGCGCTTCTCGATGTTTATTGGCTTACGAACACCATCTCTCTGCGAGAAGATTTTCGCTACCTCGGTATCGTGGGCGTACTTCTTGTTCTTCTCGACAGTAACTCGGTTGGGGGCCAAATCTTCCATCGAAATCAGAACTCTCTCAGTTCCATTGATTATGAAGTATCCACCGGGGTCGAGAGGATCTTCGCCAGCCTTTCGGAGGAGTTGAGTTAGATGCTCTGCATCCTCGACAGATGTTTGAGGTGAGAGTTTCCTGTTCTCATCAATGTGGTCGGCGTGCACATTGCATCTAGCCGAGCGAACCATGATTGGCAAGTTGCCGATGTGGACTCCATCTTCCTCGATGTAACCGAGGTCTCCTTCAGGACTTGAGGGAGGAATGTCATCACGGTAGATTCGGAAGTCCATGTATACGGGAGAGAAGTAAGTTAACTTCCTAATCCTGCACTCGAGAGGAGTTGCTGGATGCTCTGCTCCGTTTGCCTCTCTGATTGTTGGCCTGCCCAGACGTATGCCCTTCAGTCTGACAATAATCTCCTTGTCAAGTACGTCGAGCTTGATACAGCCTCCAGCGCTCTCGCCGCCAGGGAGGTCGTCTACAGGGTCATCTGTACCGATTCGAATCGACCTGACAATCCGCTCCATCCTGCTGAGTCTTCCGTCTCCGGAAGGAATGCAGTCATTGTAAGACATCAACTGGTGATTGACTAGGCTTCTCTGTCTGAAATAACTCTCAACTATCTCCTTCATATTCTCGCCTCACGCACTCTCTACAATCAGCCTAAACGCAGTACTGGAGCCGGCTGAACGGCTATATCTAACAATCCTGACAACTCTGTTCGTTAACCAGCCAGCTGGAAGGTCATCATTCTCGAGTTCCACTGATTCCTTGATTGCCTGAATAGCTGGATCCGTAATCAGAATTTTCGGTAGCAGTTCCTTGGCCAGTCTCTTAGTTCCGTCGGAATTGTTCACCATCATATCCCAAGGTGCCAAAGATGGTTCCTCGTCCTCGACTGATAACAGTTCATGGTGAGGTACCAATATATGATTCAGAACATTGAATCGGTCATCTCCTGTAGGGATATCAGAATCGAGAATTGCCTTTCTGGAAAGTGTGATTCTCCCGGTCCTAGTTCTCTTCCTTGAGTTGATTTGCTCCCTGATGACAGCCATCACGTTCTCAAGATCCTGACTCTCCATCTCCAGCTCGAGTTTCTTAGCGACCTGCTCGACTGTCATTCTCTTGATTGCGTCCATATTGGCGTCATCGGCGAGACGGTGAGCGTGGGTTTCTGAGATGCCCAGTTCCATTAGGCGCTTTTTGGTTGAACTTTTTACTGCCATAGTGCGCCCCTCTTAACCCAGAAAACGTGGTCCTGCAGCCATATCAGGCGGGCCTGAGGGGATTCGAACCCCCGGCCACCGGGTTAAAAGCCCGGCGCTCTACCTGACTAAGCTACAGGCCCATGGCGTATGCTGGGCCCTCCTGCGACCATAGGTCGCTTCAAAAACCTTACCATTCGCACAGCAAGGCTACGCAGGGCAGCGATTCCCTCTAGAGGGGCAGAGGGACAGTGAAACCTTGTAGGCTTACTCGGATAAAGGTTTTCAGATTCGACCGATTATTGTATGGCATGAGTGGGGGTTCGGGACCATCAGAACTGGATTCATCTCGGCCCCCAAGACGAATCTCATTTGAAATTGAAGGAGTTGGTGAATGGGAGATACTAGTCCCTCAAACAGTCTATCCTCCACGTGAAGACACACTCATGTTAGCACGGGCCTTGATGTCAATAAGGAGAAGTTCCGGACTTGCTGTAGAGATTGGATGTGGTAGTGGGGCAATTTCGATCTTACTAGCTTCTCTGGGTTGGAGAGTAGAAACCTGTGATGTCAACCCGATGGCAGTAGCTGCTGCTCGAGGGAATGCTGAGACTGCTGGCCTATCTGATGCGATTTTAATCAGCGAAGGAGGCGTGGGTGAGCCAGGATGGAATTTACCCAAAGACACTGATCTATTGGTATGGAATTTACCTTATCTTGACCCTGTTGATGAAGGTGAAAAACTGGATCCTATAGAGGATGCTTCGATGCTTGACATCACTGGAGGGTGGTCTGATTTGCTGCTGGAAGAAATTCACGATTCAAATATCTCAGATGATTGTCTAATAGTAATGCTCCAGCGTACTGATCCACCAAGCCAGAGTAAGTCCGATTCTTGGCTCAAAGCGGGTTGGGCTTGTAGGACCCTGCAGTCCCTAAGAATCGGCGAAGAGAGATTGGAGGCAATCTGCTATTGGAAGCCGGCGGGAGGAGCAGGGCCGATTGTCTTAGAAGAGTGCGAGTCGACCATGGACGAAGCGAAGAAATTGGATGCGTCATCCTGGGGAAGAGTGCTGTCGCTGAATCAGGCTACTGGGCGAGGTCGGAGGAATACGAAGTGGGAGACCTTTGAAGGTAGCCTAGCTTGCACTTGGATTATTCCGTTTTCAGATACTGAGGTACTTTATCCTGGTCTGCTGCAGACTTCGATAGGTTCGGCGCTCAGTTCGGCTCTCGGGTGCAATTGCAAGTGGCCTAACGACCTAGTCGACGAGCATGGCATCAAACTTGGAGGAGTGCTGATCGAAAGTTCGACTTCTGAGTCTGCTGTAAGAATAGGAGTCGGGATAAATCGGGATTCAACTTTGGTTGACGGAACTGAGGTATCGGGATGGTTGGAGCATTCTTCTGAAATTGGATTAATGGATGTCTTCGTACTTGTTGATGCGACAATAGCTTCACTCTTTGAATCCCATCCAAACTCTCCTCGTATGGCAGAATCTGAATTGCTTGAGATTTCTTGGAAGGGGTTGGCAAATTATCTTTCCAGAGGAGTATTCATTGAGTCTGACGTAGGAAGTTGCAGAGTAGTAGGTTTGGGCGTAGATGGAAGGCTAGAGCTTGAAGCTTCGGGAGAAGTTAGCACCACAGATGATGTCGGAAGTCTTGACTGGGCTATTCCTTCTGATTGAACCCAATCCTCTTCCGAACTAGCCTTATTTTTCCGGATTTGGTGAGTGTTTCAATAATCTCAGAATCATTCAATCTACTGATGGTTTCGTCGCAGTCCTCCAAGGCTACCCTGATGATTGCTAAAGTGCCAGAATCATCAGGCTCACAGTCGTACATCTTCCAGTCAATACCTGCCAATTGATTTTCGAGGATTTTGTGACAAGATTCTCTAGAATCTGCTACAGGGGAAATCTGAATTCCTACCCAGCGCCTCTTTCCTCTAGCAACCTTGCCTAGTCCGGCCATGGCACTCCGAGTGGGTTGTCGTTAATCGTCTTGGTCAAAGGCCGCTAACAACAGCAACCAATCTTATTCTTCCAAGCATCTCATCACTCGCCCTTGCTCCCATAATCACTTGGCAGTCCGGGTCAAGTGCTGATACGAATGCCTCTGTAACCTCGTTTAGATGGGACAAGGTCATGTCAGGGCCTCCTTCGACTTGAATCATACAGCCCTTAGCACCTTCAACTCTTAAATCTGAAAGAGGCGAGTTTTGAGCCTCATGAACAACTCTGTCTGGCTTATCGGTCGTTCCGGTTCCTACAATAAGAGTAGCGTTCCCAGGTCGGTTAATTATTGTCCGAAGGTCCATCAAATCAAGGTTAATTTTTCCGACTCTCGCCAAAGTAGTCACTAGCCCTTCAACGAGTTCCTCTATCCACCCTGAGCCGGACCTCCAGTCAGTACCTCTGTATCGGGCCTGCCAAGCAAGCCTCTCCATACTTATTCTGATACAGAGATTAGAATTGTCCTGAACTGCAGGAAGAGATGATTCGGCTATCGAATATCGAAGCGGTTGCTCGGCAAAGGGGAGCCCTACAATCGAGATTACCAAACAGTCTGACTCTCTAGCCAGAGATGCGAGTTCAGCAGTGGCGCCCGAGCCCATCCCTCCGCCCAAGCCAGCCAGAATTACTACTAACTCAGCCCTGTCTAGGAGTTGTGAAATCGAAGAATTGCCATCCCTGATTCGGTGAGCTGCCAGAGCTGTAAGTGAGGCGGTTCCGCGTCCATCGCCTCCTGCGTCGAGGTGTAGGCAGTGCGCAGTTGCCGCTCCAGCGAACGATTCCTCATCAGCATCAATCAGTAGAAGATCCGAGAGTTCGGGACACTTGGAATGGGCCCTCTCAGCCCAGATACAGCCTATGCCTCCTACACCTGCGATTAGTATCGCGCCCTCATCCACGACGGGCGGTTGCTGAATGAGTCGTTAAATCTGCTCAGTCATAGGTGAGATAACGTGCATATCTGCGCCTCTCGTCCCTAGCCCAAGCATTGTCTGGTTCTATCTCAAGCACCTTTTCATAATATTCGACGGCCTTCTCGAAGTCCGACAGATAGCGTCCGTGCATATGCGCTAAGTTATTCAGAACCGGGACGCATTCGGAGTCTCCCTCCAGTAAATCGAGGAGGATTTTCTCAGCCTTGTCAATGTCGAGCATTTCCATGCATTCTTCGGCTTCTTCCAAACTGTTGAGTTGTTCCTGCGAAAGTTGGTAGGAATTCCTCCATTGACGTTCTGACACGGACTGACGCCCGGAGTGATGTCGTTTGAGTTTTCTCGAATCTTGATGACTGAGAAAAGCTAGAAGGCTTCCCTTCGGGAAGCGAAGAAACTGGAACGTTAATATCCCCCCGTTTGGTGGCTTATAGTACTCCTAGAGGTATCGCCATGAGAAGCATTGCAGGAGACTACCAGAGGGGGCTTGTGCTAGGGGTTATTTTGGTGCTTCTGGCGGGTGGCTCACAGGCTTCGCACCTAGGTATTGGAGGTGATGCGAACGGCGATGGCGATGTATCCATTGCAGGATGCACCTGCCACAATGAAAACCCAGACAATTCTGTTACTGTGATTCTGGATGGATTGCCTTACCGCTACGAAGCCGGCTCTCAGTATTCACTGGTTATCCAATTGGTCGGCGGACCCGATATAGATACTTCATCCAACACCGGAGGATTCTCCATGATGGTCAGTGCTGGGGCCCTTGGCGCAGCTGAAGGGTTCGAGAACTATGTACAGAATTGGGAGGACGACGAAACTAGACTCACCCACACCAATTCAGGATCTCAGACAGAGGATCGTACATGGGGCGTGGTTTGGACTGCCCCCTCAGCAGACGAGGGTCTGGTCACAATGTGGCTTGTAGGGAACTCTGTTAATGGGGATCAGATTCCCAGCGTTCTGGACAAGTGGAACAGACTCAGCGCTTCTATTGACGAGGGGGCCGATGACGGAAGGACTAGGGTAGTCTTCTCCGGTAACGGCGAAATCGAACCACCGGCTCCGGCAGAACACGGAAAGGAGATTCATGACATGGGTGCTGGGATGAGAGCGCACTGGCTTGGCCTACTCGGATTCACATCGGTGTTCATCGTCATACTGTTCTGTGGCCTATTCTTACGATATGGCTTCTCTAGGCACTATGTCGGAAGAAGTAATTTATTGCGGTTGCGAATCAAGCATCTAAAGAGAGGTGATCAGGTATGAAAGAAGACATTGTGATGAGTCTTCTGAGGCAGGTCCAATCTGGCGAGATTGGTGTTGATGATGCTCGAGCCGCTCTAGAAGGCGCCGCGTTGACTAGAGAACAGGTGGAAGCTGCGGTGGATCATGGGGTCTTCAACGAGCCAGTTCCGGGCACTGTGGTCAGAGCGTCGATGTCCCCCCATGGTGAATCCATACTGATTCTTTTAGTCGCCTTGTGGGGCGTCATGTGGACTCTATTCTGGGCTGGTGCTCTGGCCTATGGTTTGCTAAACAACTGGGATCAGCAACTTCTCTCATTCAATCTCGGCATGGTCATGCTGACTCTGATAATTATGGGTATAGTCTACCTGAAGTACGTACTACCTGATGTTATCATTGTCAAGCACCGTGGAGGCAAGTACATCACGCCCAATGATCCGGAGAAGTGGAAGCAGTACGAGGTTTGACATGGTTAGAAGATTCAAACTTAGGCCCATGCCTGGAGAACAGGTTTCTGATTCAGAGTCTCCCAAGTTAATTGATCGGAGGGAGTTCATGCGTCATTCTTTCAACACTGCAGCGGGAGTAATCACGATGGCGAGTCTTGGTGTTGTTGGCTTCGCATCTTTGCTTATGGGACAGGCCGATTCAGATGGAGGGGACTCGTCTGTCAGGTTCTGGGTTCCCACGGGCACAGAAGACTCCGCTTGGTACGGAGACAGGCATCTTGAGGCGATGACTTACCAGTCCTTCGTCGATGCTGCAGCAGAATCATCGACCGGTATGTCAGGGGCTTCCGGTGTCTGGTCCGGCCTCCCTGTGAACGTCGTCTATGTCCCACACTCCGAAAATTTCCAATCCGCTCCTGTCGAGGGAAGTCCTAGATTCCAATTCGCTGATGGCTACAATGAGAGTGGATCATATGTTGGATCTGGTTACGAGATAGATGAAGACCCCCAATATGAGTCTCTTTCGATCCATGATAACATGATTATCATCTTCTCCAGATGTCCGCATCTATGCTGCATTCCTGGTTGGCAACTAGTCACGAACGACTTCACATCAGACCAATGGATTCCTGGAGGTGTAGATTCGGGAGGTAACAAGTTATTCTGCATCTGCCACTCAAGCAGATTCGATCCTACTGTGATTGAGAAGAACATGAACAGGAACAGGAATAATGGCGAAGACTTCAGGTTCATGGGAATCAAGAGAACGGGAGGTCCTGCCCCTGTCGGAATGCCTCTGATTCCATTCGTTGTCAACGGAGACATCATTGAGGCGCTTGATGATTTCAAGGACTGGTATACATATTGCGATTAGTGAGATTATGATTCAATTCTGGTTCCTTTGGTTGTTCATCGCGATAGTTGTTGTATTGGTAGCATTCACCCTGCGTAAAGAGAGAGATGACATGCCTCGCACCGACATCCTGCGAGCAGTTGAAACGAACGCTGGAAGTATGGGTCTAGCGGAGAAAACATTTCTTTGGGCGTTCTCATGGCTGGACACCAGATTCAGGTTACAGGACTACTGGGGCATGAGCAAGGATGCCTATCACCACATGCACAGNCAGATGCCTCTGACTCATGCCGAGAAGTACAAACTCAGAATCATCTGGTANTGGTATCCTCTGTACTGTCTTGGNGGNATNTCNTTCCTTGCCTTCGTTATTCTCGTNATCACTGGNACNGTACTTGGNCTCTACTACGTCCCCGNNGGAGAAGGNACTCCTTCCCCAGCATACCTGAGTATGGANTTCATCATGACNGAGTTNCCNTTCGGCTACATCATCAGGTCGATTCATCACTGGACNACGCATTTCATGGTCGCCGCGGTATTCCTGCACATGTGCAGNGTTTACTTCACTGGCGCTTACAGGAATCCNCGTGAGCTNAACTGGCTCATCGGCGTTGCCTTGATGTTCTTCACGATATTCTTCGGGTTCTCTGGNTACATCCTACCATGGGACAGTCTGGCATTCGGTGCGGCTACCATAGGAATAAGCATGGCCAGCTCCACACCTCTGATTGGAGGGTGGATGGCTAAGGCCTTATTTGCAGGCACCACATTGAGTGGACAGACGGTTACTCGGATGTATTTCCTACATGTATTCATTCTTCCAGTACTAGTTACAGGACTGATACTTGCGCATCTATTCATAGTCTGGGTGCAAGGGATAGCGGAGCCGCATTAAGGAGGTGAATGAATGGGNATGTTGGATAGATTCGGTAGGATTGCTGATACCTACATGAGTGAGAAGGATCGCTTGCTCGAAGCCGACCCCGAAAGGAGGAGGGTGTTCGTCGGCCATTCCGTCTGGCCAACAGAGATTATTCGAGATAGCATTATTCTAGCTGCTATGGTGGCTGTAATAGCATTCTACTCTTGGATTATCCCGCCTCCGCTACATAGCGCCGCTGACCCGTTNGCTCAGGCAGGGTTCGTATTCCCNGACTGGTATGTTCTGTTCTCATACGGATATCTGAGNTGGGGCGAGTATTTGCCTCAATACATCATTCCTGCAGGGCCAATTGGCGANTTCTTCGGATCTCCTGTGATTGCATGGAATGCAGGCTGGTGGGGNGCGGCACTGACTGGAATCCCAGTAGGCATTCTAGCCCTNCCTCCTTTCATCATTGGCAGGAGAGAGAAGNGAGGTGTNGAGGACCCTTGGTTCGCTACTGCTGGTGCAATCTATCTCGCTCACGTCTGGTTCATCTCTGTGTTCTCAATCAACATCTTCCTAGAGTTGTACTCAAAGGATCTGACTAACTACTGCTGGTCTGATTCACATAGCTACCTGTTCTGTGGAAGACAGGCCCCTTGGACGGCTGAGTTGTTCAATGCCTTACCTTGGGTTCTGACAGGGATTTTCTTATTCGCTGTAATCTATTTTGCAGTCAGATGGTTCGCCCTAAAATCGATGGGGGCCAGAATTAATCCTGGGATGGGCAGACAGATTGCAATTGGATCTCTCGTAGCTACGGTGCTGATTTCTGTAGTNGCATGGCCCGTTTATGATGNTGGATTTTGGGACTACGGCGGCCTAGGNGCGATGGATGAAGTCGAAGATTTNGATGCCCTGAGGGTGCAGCCATCTGATACTCTAGTGCATGTGGGNGAGGGGAATGTATGGGATGAATGGGGGGACGANTGTCTGNCCTATGAAGANACTACAGGGCTTCCGCTATGGGCGTCTATGTTCGAGATGGAGACTCAGAAAGTGGAAGCCCCCGACCCTCTGNCAGATGGATCTCAAGTTACCACAGAAACGAACGTAAATGGAACTTCCACCANCACTACGACTACAACAACGATAATTTCAACAGANCCNAATTATGTATGGAGCTTCTCTAGTATTCCCGATGAATCAGAGATTGTAGATTCCNAAATAGAAGGATGNAATACCTCTTCTGCATCTTTCATGCCTGATGCNTACGGGACATACAACCTATCAGTTCNGGAAATTCATTGGGGGCTGGTTCCCATGGCATCCTTTCCATCGATTTCTCTCGTTTCTCAAATAGTATCGACCCACAATATGACCGTCGAAGTTAGTCANCCGTCGACGGNTGATTGGTGCGTTATACCTGCTTATCATTGGNCTAATTGGGGCATATACCANCCCACNAGGANNACNATTCTCGACTTCGNNGGNGNNAANGGGCANGCTGACATNGANANNGGNCGCAATGCCGGCGGAATGCAAATGACCTATGATGGAAACCCGGACGGGTCAAATGTCGTAGTTTCTGAGAGTCGCTCATTTGAGATTGAAGACCTCGGCGTTTCCCGCGTCCCCGCGGATATCGGTTGCACCTTCAGGACAAATGTTCGCAATGCTGGAACTCACTCGGTCGATGTAACTCTACATGATGAAGCTGGAGACCTGTTGTGGCAAAACACCGGAGGAACATGTGAGACCACTACGATCTATCTCGATTCTGGTAGTACATACACAGTAGCATTCTCTGCAACCTCTACGGAAGTCAATGAATCGGTAACTATGATTGCCGGATTCTCCGCTGTGTCATACCAGCCCTTGCTGCTTGCGGATGACGGTACGGCTCTTGTCAGATCAGATTCGTCGCTCAGTTTGGATGAGTTGATCGTGCTATCGATGGACAACCCCACTTACCACAAGAATCCAAAGAGTCTGGATGCCAAGCTAATCTACAGTCTGTTCGTCCCTTGTTTGGGCGTGGGTGCAATTGTGTTCATGGTCATGCGAAGCATGGCTAGAGGATACGAGTGGGAGATGAACAAGTGTTACGGCTGTGACCTTTGTGATGATGCGTGTCCCGTCAGGCTGTTCAATGCTGGTGACAAACTCAACATCATCTACAATACATGGAACAATGAGGATGATGGTGTTCCACTGTATTCCTGCCTGACCTGTACTGCCTGCACTAATGCCTGTCCGCAATTGGTTGACTACGACTCCTATGTCGACATAAGGAGAAATCTGATTGTCGGAGGCCCTCCAGCAACTGAAATCCCACACACCCTTCTACAGGCCGTCCTAGCTGCCGAGGCAGATGAGGATGCAGATGAGGCATTTGTCTCAGTAGAGGACTATCCAATTGATTCCAATGTTGGCTATTATCCTGGTTGTGTCGACTACATCGACCAAGAGATGATTTTCAGCCATGTGAATGAGGGCGAAATGAATCTAGGCGAGACCACAACTGCAGCATTCACTATCTTTGAGGAGATGGGGGACGATGTTACATATCTGGGTCGCGATTTCCTGAAGTGCTGTGGACACGACCAGAAGTGGCAGGGTCTTTCCGAAGTATTTGACAAGCTCAAAGTCTACAACCAGAAGAAGTTGGGAGAAAGTGGCATAGACACGCTTGTGACCTCATGTGCAGAGTGCTTCAGGACGTTTGCTCTAGACTACGAACTTGAGGGGATGAAGATTATGCACACTACCGAGTATCTCGTTGAGAATGACTTTGACATGGACCTAGCCGTCGATGATGATGTTACAGTCACCTACCACGACCCTTGCAGACTTGGAAGACAGATGGACCTGTATGACAAGCCCAGAGACCTCGTTCAGTCCGTAGAAGGAGTGAGCCTAGTTGAGATGGAGCATCACGGTGAAGATGCTCTGTGTTGCGGAGTCTCGAGCATGATGGCGTGTAATGAGAACAGCCGAGCGCTGAGGATACAGCGCTTCGATGAGGTGAATGCTACGGGCGCAGACGTCATGCTGACTACATGCCCGAAGTGTGTAGCCCACTTCGAATGTCTCAAGTTCGAGGGAGATCCCAGACACGACTTCGAGATATTGGATGTCGTAAGTTTCCTCGCTAGGCAGATAGAGAGTAAGAGTCAGTGAGGTTTTGATCGGAATATGCTGAAAAGCATACATTGAGAATGTGTGGCCTGAGTTGACAAACATGACCGAGATAGCTGATCTCCTAGTACGGCGTGCTGCCGAGCAAAGGAGAATCAGGATGCTTCTCGATTCTATGCGCGCCGAGGAAGAGGCCAAACTAAAGGGTGGTGAGGATGCTGTGGCTTGGGTTAAGGAAGAGTTGTGCATTGGATGCGACCAGTGCACAATAGTCTGTGATGACGATGCGATTGAGTTGTATGATACTCCTATGGCCAGCCCGATAATGGATGTGGATGTGAACAGGAAGGCGAGAATTCTACGCGACGAATGTACGGGCTGCAGATTGTGCGCACTTGGTTGTCCAACTGATGCCATAATCATGATTGACAGGTAGGTGATTGAATGAAGGAAGATGATCCTGTGAGATTCGGTGCTGAATTTGGGCCGAAAAGGACCAAGGGTTCAACCGGAGTATCCCTATCTACGTTCAAGACATTGGTCTGGGTTTCAAACCTAGGAGGTCTGCTGCTATTCGTTATTGGCCTAGAGCTGATGACGGTGCAGCAGCGTTTCTACATCGGCCTAGGTTGTATTGTGGCTGGCATTGTAATAGCTCTTTTTCCATCGAACTACGAGATAGTCGGAATGGATGGATTTGATCTCGTAGAAGGTGAGGGTGATGATTAATACTCATCAGATGGATGGTACAGATTTCCAGAAATCCGTGTGGGAGCAATTGCTGGCAATCCCACGTGGAAAGACTAGGACATACAAGCAGATTGCTGAGGCAATAGGTCATCCTAGTTCCTACAGAGCTGTAGCAAATGCCTGTAGGGCTAATCCTACGCCAATAACAATCCCTTGTCATCGTGCAGTCAGGTCAGATGGTTCCCTAGGAGGCTACAGTGGTGAAGGAGGAGTCGCGACCAAGGCGAGGCTGCTCAGTGAAGAAGGTGCACTCTAGTTAGGCCAATTGCTTACGTCATCTAGCAGTTCCATCATCGGCATTGTGCTTCGGGATTTTGGATTGTCTGTAAGATGAATCGAGTGGAACAGCCTAATCCCAATCGCCATATCCGGCTGATCCATCAACATCGGAGCTAATCTACCATATTCTGATGACCATTCCATAGCATGAGGAGTTAGCTCATCAATTAGAGCGTTGACTAATTCTGGAGTAGTAGCAGTTCCTGCTGGAAGCTTTGGTCGCTTGACTATTGATTCAGGAAGATCGGTGCTAAATGATGCTTCACGCAAGGCCAACTTTTCTGTTGAGTCTGAAATGAGCATGTTGGTAGGTAGGCTATTGCTAGCTCCGACATGCTGCTTTCCAAGGAATGGCACTCTGACTTCTAGACCTTGGGCCATGCCATGTCTGTCTGCTAATCTTAGTTGGAAATTCGATAATTGCCCCCTCTCCAATTCAAAGTCAAGAGTATCATGTAGATTCTTGAAATGGTGACTAGGGTGTATGTTCTGGTCTATCCAAGGCATCCCCTCTCCCGTGCTCAGAAGTGATGAGTCGATATCGAACATCGAGAGACGGTTGGCTATACGGCTGGAGTGCCCTTCCAGTTCCTTGTATCGGGGATAGCCCCCGTGCAACTCGTCTGCACCCTGGCCACACAGAGCCACCTTGACCTTGCTGGACATCTGTTCAAACAATGGCTGCCAGAACAGTACAGTGAGGTCTAGGTCCTCGCCATCGTGCACGAAACTTGGTAGACGATTCCAGAACGCCTGCTCCTCGATTATCTTAGTATGGTGAGTCATTTCCAAGTGCCCTGCGACCTTCTCAGATGCAACGAAATCGGGATTGTCCTCGCTGCTGGCAACTGTCCAGCACTCAGGAATCCGATCGCCCGAATCTAGTGCGGAGTCTTTGGCGAGGGCAGCGATTAGGCTGGAATCCAAGCCTCCAGATAGCACAACTCCGATATTGACATCTGAAATCATTCTGGAATCGACTGAGTGACGTAGGCTGGAAAGAAGTGATTTCGGTCCCGAAATACGGTCCCAATCAGAAGTAGTCCGTGACTGCTTGTAGTGATTCTGTACAGACCTCAGAGTAGCGCGCCCTTCATCGTCCACCGTCCAAGTCTCGATTGTACCCGGTGCAACTTGAGTTACTCCTGAGAACAGGGTTGTCATGTCGAGTGGATATTCGTAGGCGAGTCTGACAGCTAAGGCATTGATGTCGGGAGATGCAGTGAATTCGGGGTGTGCCTGTAGAGCCTTGACTTCGGATGCAAAGATTAGAGTTCCATCTGGCAGCAACGCCCTAACTAGAGGTTTGACGCCCAACGGATCTCTGCATAGGAGTAGTTCCTGCCTAAAGTGGTCCCAAAGGGCAAATCCCCAGATGCCATCTAATCTGGAAATCCACTTTACGTGATTGGGTTTAGAATCTGAAGAAGTATTCTTGTGCAGGGCTAGAATAGTCTCACTATCTCCAGAAGTTCTCCAAGGATAAGTCATGAGTTCGCTCCTGAGTTCAGCGTAGTTGTATATCTCACCATTCTGAATGAGTACTGAACCATGGTCAGAGTGAATAGGTTGGGATGAGCCATCAATATCAACTATTGAAAGCCTGGAGTGGCCGAAGGCTACAGAGCCTCTTCTCAGTCCCTCATGGAAACCACCGCGGCCATCAGGACCCCTATGGCCTAGACACGCGGCCATCGAGGATGCAGTGGCCGCATCCGCATTGCCCAGGATTCCTGCAATGCCGCACACGGCCGATGGACCTTGCTCCAGTACATCATTTTGGCGTTCAGAAGTAAACGAAGAAGATGACGAAAGAAACCAGTGAGGCAATAGTCCATACCACTACGTATCCCGACTGTGAGACCGACGATTCCACAATTCCACCAGCAGACTCTTCCTCAGACATCATTCTGCGCAGAAGAAGTCGGATTGTAAAGATGACGGGGTCACAGACTCAGAGGAAGGGGAGCAGTAACATCAGAGCAGCCAAGGGAAATAGAATCATTGTCGCATTGTCATCTATGTCCTTGGTTTTGGGCAGCTCTCCCAATACTGTCAATGGAGCAAGGAGTATTGCTGCCAAGATGTGAGTTCCTAGCCAGAAGTGGCAAGTCAGCCAAACTGCATAGGACACCGCAAGGCCGATGTAAATCGCTAGTTTGAGATCCTTCTTAGTTCTCTTTATCTCACCCATTACAGGATCAACTAGAGTCAGTCCGACAATGAGCGGTATGCCATAGACTCCAGCTTCCAGTCCTTCTCCTTCACCTGGTGCCATCAATAGGGCTAGTGAGACTGCCAGGCCACCCCATGCCAGGGCTGATATCTGGTCGGCCTCATACTCCCGTTGCCCGAAGATTACAATCCCTAGTCTAATTCTAATGGCCTCTGTTAACAATATCAACATACAAACGGCACTGACCAGTTGTTCGGCCTCTAAAGAGACCATGTCTGCAACATCTTGCCCGTAAAGATAGTAGACAAAAGGTATCGCAGTCATTGACACATGGGTGAAGCGTCTGAAGGCATGCCCTCCGAGCCCGCCAACAGAGTGATTGACATGATCTGCCAATACATGAGAGTCTTCTGACAAGTTCATCCCTCTGACTGAATTAGTCTTTTGACCGCTTCTTCTAGTGTTATACTTCCGGTCTCCAAGAGATCAATTACTCCATTTATCTCTGGATTGTTTAGAAGTCGGAAGTCCCATGCAGAAATCAGACGTTCTCTAGCTCTCAGTCTGCTTCTGGCTCCAGGAGTACAGTTCTCGATATCATCCATCATCGCATCGATACCCGAGCCATCATGGGAGCACACCAAGTGCACCGGTGGAGGATTCTCATCCATAGAAAGGGCGGAGCGGATGGCCTCAGCCGCTTTCTCAGAACCTTCCATGTCGGACTTGTTTACTGCAATAATGTCTGCGAGCTCAATTATACCTGCCTTCTCGGCTTGGACTATATCGCCTCTGTCCGGGCCGTCAACAAGCAGAATCCTGTCTGCGAATGCCGCTATTCTATAGTCTGACTGACCTGAGCCTACAGTCTCTATGACTATTCTGTCCCAACCACATGCTGCAAGACAGTCAATCATGGTGGAGATGTAAGCAGATAGTCCTCCGGGATGGTTTCTCGTTGCTAGAGATCTGACGAATACGGAGTCGCCAGAATCAGCAGAGGGCATCCTCATCCTATCGCCCAGAAGGGCCCCTCCACTGTTTGGTGAAGAAGGATCTACTGCGAGAACAGCAACCTTGTCCCCTCTGCTGGACCAGTAGTTGACAAAGTTGCCAATCAGAGACGACTTGCCCGAACCAGGAGGGCCTGTGACTCCCAGCGTCCAAGAGTCTTGAGTGTGGACGTTAATTTCTTGTCCGGACTCAATCAGAGAAAGTAGGCGGGAGAGGTCTCTGCGACTTCCCTCCAGTGCAGAGCGGAGAATCTCTTCTCCCCTCACTCCCATCGCCATTGCGAACTCTCCCCAACACCTACTGGCTCCCCTGACTCTTTCCTCGAAGATATTTCACTGAGGAAGTCGAGAATCTCAGATGTGTTCGTTCCCGGTCCGAAAATCGCTCTGACTCCCATGTCGTGCAGATTACTTCGATCGGATGCGGGTATGATGCCTCCAGCAAAAACCACTATTTCGCCCAAATCCTCATCGACCAATCCCTCGCAGATGGATGGGATCAGAACATCGTGAGCACCTGAAAGAGTAGAGATTCCTAGTGCAGCAGCATCCTCATCCAGGGTGGCACGGACGATTTCCGCTGGGGTTTTCCTCAGTCCGGTGTATATCACTTCGTGGCCACCATCTCTGAGTGCCCTGGCGATTACTTTAGCACCCCTGTCATGGCCGTCAAGCCCCGGTTTAGCGATAATGACCTTCATTTCTACGATGCTGGCAGTCGGACGTGAGCCTTCAAGCAACCGATTGAGCAGTTGGTGCTACATTCCCAAAGGGAATGCTCATTGGCGGGGTTCTGCTGACTTGAGCGCTTATGAGCGTAAATGATGAGCGAGTCGAGGATTTGCGGCGCAGGAAGTCCCAGGCAGCAGGAGGGGGCGGACAAGCCAGAGTCTCGGCCCAGCATGCAAAGGGAAAGATGACTGCTCGTGAGAGAATTGAGTCTCTACTAGATGGTGGTTCGTTCATGGAGGTCGATACATTAGTCGAGCACCGTTGTAGGGACTTCGAAATGGATAGGAACGTGATTCCCGGAGATGGAGTGGTGTGTGGACACGGTACGATTGATGGTAGAGTCGTCTATTGCTTCGCACAGGATTTCACGGTATATGGTGGATCTCTAGGTGAGATGCACGGCCTGAAAATATGCAAGATTCTCGATATGGCCCTCAAAACCGGAGCTCCTGTTATCGGTCTGAATGACAGTGGTGGAGCTAGGATTCAGGAGGGCGTTGCTAGTCTTGGCTCGTACGCGGAGATTTTCTTCCGCAACGTCAGAGCCAGTGGTGTAATCCCGCAGATTTCCGTAGTTATGGGGCCCTGTGCAGGAGGTGCGGTATATTCTCCGGCAATCACCGACTTCGTCGTTATGGTGAACAAGACCGCTCACATGTTCATCACAGGACCTGAAGTCATCAAGACAGTTACCAACGAGGAGGTGTCTTTCGAGGATCTCGGAGGAGCCTCAACTCATGCCACTAAGTCCGGGGTGACTCATTTCACCGCTCAAGACGATGATGAGGCACTTTCGATTGTGCGAGAACTCGTCGGATACATGCCCTCGAATAATCTTGAGAAGCCTCCTGTGTCCGGGACTTCTGACCCTATTGACAGGGTCTGCCAAAGTTTGGATGAACTCGTGCCTGAAGATCCTAGTCAACCGTATGACATCACAATGGCAATCGAAGAGGTACTCGACGACGGGGCTTTCCTAGAGGTTCAAGAGGGCTATGCTGGTAACATAGTAGTGGGATTTGGAAGACTCGGTGGCCACACCATTGGTGTGGTAGGGAACCAGCCGAGCGTACTTGCTGGATGTCTCGATATTGATGCATCAATCAAGGGAGCGCGATTTGTAAGATTCTGTGATGCATTCAACATCCCACTGCTCACCTTCGTAGATGTTCCGGGCTTTCTACCAGGGGCGAGTCAAGAGTGGGGCGGGATAATCAGACACGGTGCAAAACTGCTGTATGCATATGCAGAGGCTACCGTGCCTAAGATGACGGTGATTACAAGGAAGGCGTACGGAGGAGCCTATGACGTAATGTCGTCCAAGCACATCAGAGGTGATTACAACATCGCTTGGCCTACCGCCCAACTAGCAGTCATGGGAGCCGAGGGAGCCGTTCAGATTATCCATCGCAAGCGGATTGCGACTTCGGGTAATCCTGAGCAGGAAAGAGACAGGCTAGTAGAAGATTATGATGAAACATTCGCGAATCCGTATAGAGCCGCCGCTCTGGGCTATCTTGATGATGTTATACAGCCTAGTCAGACTAGAGAAGTCTTGACTCGGGCATTAGGGGCTTTACTTGACAAAGAGGAGATTCGTCCTGCTCGCAAGCATGGCAACATTCCACTGTGAGGAGATACCATGGCAAAAGATGTTCCAAGAGATTCCAGGCTGAAGGCAGCAGCAGTTGTCGCGGTTCTGTTGGAGTTGTCTGAAGGTGATTTCCTAACACCTTCTGGGCAGCGCGACTCGGGGTTGGCTTGGTCGAAGGACCATAGGAGAGTTCTCATTGGCAGGAGGAATTTGTTCCGCGCGCGTACACGTAGGAGTACTACTAGGTGACACTATGACAATCAAGAGGAAGGTCACTGTAGATGGGGAGGCTTTTGAAGTTGAGATGGAGGAAGATGAGGATGGTTGGAAAGTCAGCATCGATGATTCTCAATTCAAGGTTCAGGTAGAACAGGAAAAATTTCTTTCACCGAAGAGAGAATCTAGATCCCGTTCTAGCTCAGCTAGGTCCGGAACGATATCCTCACCAATCCCGGGTAAGGTTGTATCTATGCACATCTCCGTTGGTGACCGAGTTGAGGAGGGGTCTGTTCTGATGATTCTTGAGGCCATGAAAATGCAAAACGAGGTCCAAGCCCCCATATCGGGAACTGTGGCGGAGTTGAACTGTGAGACTGGCGACAGTATCGAAGCCAACTCTCCACTTGTTGTAATCACGCCAGAGGATGTATCTGGCTAGAGATTCACAGGGTTCAATAGAAGAGAAGGCCGGGGCTCTTTCATGACGAGTTGTGACTACTCTGGATGCAAGGCTGATGGTACCTTAGTCAGCCGACTATCTCCCGAGGGATTCCTAGTGGCCACAGGTAGCAAGGCTTACTCTTTTCGGGAGGCATATCGTAGATTCCACTACTGCGAAAAGCATCACGACGAACTCATGACCTCGGTTTGGAATCGTGTCAGAGAATCTGAGGACAAAGACGATGATCACATTGCACCCACTTCTGTGTAATGCGGTAGTTTCATTGAATAGTCCTCTCATGTCACTCCATGACTTGCTATGTCAGCCATCTTGAATGCTCTGTGACTGGGGAAAAGTACGAGGCGGGGAGAATCCACACCGTCTCCGTTTCTGGTAAGCCGCTACTCGTAAGGTACGACCTCGGACGCCTAGGCTCCGAAGTCAGTAGAGAGGACATCGAGAACTCTACTGAGCCAGGATTCTGGAGATACTCTCCGCTGCTTCCAGTATCAAAGTCAGACAACAGAGTTTCACTCGGAGAGGTAGTAACTCCTCTAGTTCGACTAAATTCTTCAGCAGAATTTCTGGGAGTCGGATCGGGCTCAATTATCGTCAAAGATGAGTCCAGACTTCCTACTGGATCTTTCAAGGCACGCGGCTTAGGACTAGCAGTATCGATGGCAAAGGAGCTCGGTCTGGAGCATCTCGCAATTCCGACAAATGGTAATGCCGGTTCTGCACTTGCCGCTTACGCAAGCCGTGCCGGCCTTTCCACTACTGTGTTGTGTCCTGACAACACTCCCGAAATTAACACTCAGGAGACTATGGCTCAGGGTGGAGATACATACCTTGTGAACGGCCTGATTGGCGAGTGCGGCCATATTATCGCAGACGGAATCGAAGAAGTCGGGTGGTTCCCAGTATCCACACTAAAGGAGCCTTATCGAATTGAGGGGAAGAAAACAATGGGGATAGAGTTGGCAGAGCAGATGGAATGGAAATTGCCCGAACTTATCTTCTACCCTACTGGAGGAGGAACAGGATTGATTGGGATGTGGAAGGCCTTTGCTGAATTGACTGAATTAGGTTGGATGGACTGCCCAATGCCGAGGATGGTTGCTGTCCAGTCTGATGGATGTGCCCCCATTGTCAAGGCGTGGGAGGAAGGAGCAGACCATGCTGAGTTCTGGGAGAACGCTGAGACTGAGGCTTCGGGCATTAGGGTGCCTTCTGCCTTAGGAGACTTCCTCATCCTCAGGGCGTTGCGAGAATCGGGAGGATTCGCAATCGCAGTCAGCGACGAAGATATCCTTAGAACGGCTGCTGAGATTGGACATAGAGATGGTTTACTAATGTGCCCAGAAGGTGCAGCAACTGCTGCTGCATACAAGTCAGCCATAGATTCGGGCCTCATTAGCGGAGATGAGACAGCAGTTCTGTTCAACACTGCTACGGGGCTCAAGTATCCTATGCCTGAAGTGACTTTGAGAGTGAATAAGGACGAAGAAATAGAATTTGGGCAATTCCTCTAGATTAGGCCGAGTGCGTCCTCGATTCGATTCAATTCCGGGCCTGTCGATCCAGATCCCACGAGGGCATGGGTGTCGCTGGCTGCGCAACCTGCCCCTACGAATGGTGAGCCGAAGGTCACCGTACCTACCATCACCGGGACTTTCATCACCGACTCGATTGCCTCGGCCTCCTCTCTAGTTATGTCGGGGTGAGCAAGTACCCCATTGCCGTTTGCCACCAGCATGCTGCCAACTGTGTCGTGCCCGGCCACCTTGGAATGCATCGCATCAACCCCTAGAACATCCGAGATCATCTCCACTCCTTTTTGCGGGACCACAGGGCTGACCACAGCACCGTGAGCATTGCACTCGACGAGGTTTCCAGCAGCGTTCACTCCGCTCTCGAGAACTACGACATCACAGAAGCTGGTGAGTTCGTCTAGGTCCTCCTCTGTGGCGATGTCTGCAACAGCGATTCCCTTACCATTGCCACTCAGCAGGCTACCCAAGAGGGCTGAACCACCGACTAGAAATGGATGCATCTCGATTTCGAAGGACTGGGCCAGAATCTCGGTGGAAGTGTCATCCAGGGAGCGAGGATAGAACAGAACGTCATCGACTACCGAGAGGTAGACTCCGACTTGGGTATGCCCCAATATATCGCCAGTGCTTATCGCCATATCTCACCTAGTGGCCATGGCCATTGATTATCAAATGTCGCGGGGTGAAGGAGAGTGGCACAGCGACGAACTTTCCCGTGGGCTTTCGCGCCACAGTACAGGAAACGACGCAGGAGGGCTTGACTTCCGGGTTCGGTATGGGACCGGGTAGGACCCCTCCGCTATGGCCGTGCACAACTCATCCTTCGAATGTGAATTGATATGCTCTTTTGGACAGAGGCCCACAAGGGCCTTGGTGTTGTAGATATTTTTAGATGATGCTCGGGGGGTTAGTGCAGCTGGGCTGAAGACCTCGGCGAACCTCGGTCCTTACACCCGCTGTCTATCAATCTCGTCTTTTACGAGTCCCCTGAGGTGCCTCGTCTTTCGGACGACTTCGAGCTTAGATGCTTTCAGCTCTTATCCGCTGGAGCGTGGCTACCCAGCATTGCCCTGCCGGACAACTGGTAAACTAGTGGCTCCGAGCCCTCGTTCCTCTCGTACTAAAGGGCCCTTCCGATCAGGCATCTTACACGCTTCAACCGCAAAGCAACAAACCTGTCTCACGACGGTCTAAACCCATCTCACGATCCCCTTTAATGGGCGAACAACCCCACCCTTCCCAGCTGCTGCACC
>PAYF01000034.1 GCA_002714745.1 Methanobacteriota archaeon
TCGCCTGAAGTAGTGGTGCTTTCTTTGGAGGCGGAGAGGCTTTCGTCATTGTGCATCTCTCAGGGGTGTAGATTCAAGGGTCTTTTGCATAGGGTCCCCTTTGACTCGTCCCTGACTCAGAGGGTACCCTCTGATTCGGCTAATCGCCCAACTCAACTAGGGTCGCACCCATATCGACTCTTTCTCCCTCTGAGAAGTTGAGTGCAACTACTTCGCCGGCCTTCGGTGCTTGGATGCGATGCTCCATCTTCATCGCCTCCATTACCAACAATGTCTGACCCTCACGAACTCTCTGACCTTCCTTCACATGGACCTCGAGTATGGTGCCTGGCATCGGGGCCGTGAGGCCACCTTCTCCGGATGAATCACTCGAACTGCCCGGCTCGTGTCCTGTCACCATGTGGATTCTACCATCAAGATGAATCCACCAGTCGTCTCCCACCTTGGCAACATGAGCGATATGGGCCGAGCCATCGATTTCGACTAGGAGCCGGTTTGCCTGAGCATCTCTAGCGATGCTAATCTCACCGTGTGTCTTCTCCTGCCCATCGGCTGTTAACCCGGCCAGATTCAGAGTGCCCTCTGAATCAGATAATTTGACCGAGTATCGGGTGGATTCTGCTATGCTCCATTCCATTCTATCACCTATGGGAAAGACCTCGACAAAGTCCTGAACGGATCACCAGCGTGTCCAGTGTGCTCGTCGACCAGTGTTCCGTCGCCACCAGCAACACCAACTCTGTCTAGTCCGAAACGACTTGCTGCTGCTGCAATCGCTACTAGTGTAGACGGGTCGTGTTCTGGTTCGGCGAACTCCGAAATATCCGTTGAATCGAGATAATCGGTTGTAATTGACCCAGAAACGAAATCCGGGTGGATTGTCATCTGGCGGAGGAACCCAATATTCGTGATTACTCCTAGAGCACGGAGGTCGGAGAGAGCGTTGTACAGGCGGCGTGCAGCTGCGGTTCGAGTCGGGGCGTGAACGACCAGTTTGGCCAGCATAGGATCGAAGTCCACAGTAACTGAATCACCTTCGCGCACACCGGTGTCGACTCTGATACCGGGGCCCGCAGGTGCGCGCCACATCGCTAGGTCTCCAATTGCAGGAAGGAATCCCTTGCTCGGATCCTCAGCATAGATTCGTGCCTCCATTGAGTGGCCTGTAATGCCGATGTCAGATTGAGTGAGTCCCAATGTCATCCCTGCGGCTACTTCGAACTGCTTGAGAACCAGATCCACACCGGTAATCATCTCGGTTACGGGATGCTCGACTTGCAGTCGTGTATTCATCTCTAGGAAGAAGAAGTCACCTCTGTCAGAAAGTAGGAACTCGACTGTTCCCGCGCCTTCGTAGTCAACTGCCTTGGCAGCCATAACTGCAGCCGCTCCCATCGCTTCTCTCAGTTCGGCGTTGACGACAGGGGATGGTGCCTCCTCGATGACTTTCTGATGCCTGCGTTGCAGGGAACAGTCGCGCTCGTTGAGATGGATGCAATTTCCATGCGAGTCTGCTAAAACCTGAACCTCGATGTGCCTCGCTCCGACTAGCAGCCTCTCGACGTAGATTGTTCCATCACCGAATGCTGCTGATGCCTCTCTGGATGCCGCCTCATACTCTGTTCTGAGCATCTTCGGCTCGCTCACCGCCCTCATGCCCTTACCACCCCCGCCAGCGCTTGCCTTGAGTAGAAGAGGATAGCCGACTCTGGCAGCGCAAGCTGCCAACTGGCCTAGGTGGTCGGCACCATCGGGAACCGAGAGTTCCTCGCCGGGAATCACGGGAACGCCGGATTCCATCATCTTCAATCTGGCTGAAATCTTGTCTCCCATGGTCGAGATGGCTTCTGGAGGGGGGCCAATCCAGATGAGTCCGGCCTGCTTCACAGCAGATGCGAAGTCGGCCCTCTCGGAAAGAAATCCGTACCCGGGGTGTATGGCCTGAGCGCCGCTGCTTTGTGCCGCAGCGATGATGGCATCTGTATTGAGATAAGTCTCCGCTAGAGTCTGTCCGGGCAGGTGGATTGCTTCATCGGCTAACTCGACATGCAGTGCCTTTGCATCCGCATCGGAAAATACGGCTACTCCTCTGAGACCTGCCTCTCTCGCTGCTGTTAGCACCCTTACTGCAATCTCGCCTCTGTTAGCGACCAGTACCGCATCGAATGGTAACTCGGTCATGCTAACCTTCCCCGCCCCTTGACGCCCAATCCGGTGGGCGCCTCTCTAGGAACGAGGAAAGGCCCTCCTGCCCCTCTCGAGAGCCTCGCATCTCGCTGGTCTTGTCCAAAGTCCATTCTCTGAGTTCTTCGAAGGAACCTGTCCAGGTATCGAGTTTTTCTGATAGCCTCTTGGCCTCTGTAACTGCCATCGGACCACTGCTCATCAGATCATCAATCACGGCTCCTGCAGCAGAATCAAAGTGATCTGATGAGTCTGCTATGCTGTTGACTAAACCGATTCTGAGCGCCTCTTGTGCGCCCACTCTGCTCGCGAGCATTGAGAGTCTGCGGAACTCAGCGCTGCCAACCTTGCGGTATACGTATGGGCCGATTACAGCGGGAAGGATTCCCAGTTTAGCCTCAGATAGGGCAATTCTGGTGTTAGGCTCTGCGATAACGTGGTCGAGGCAAGAAACCAGTCCTGCGCCTCCTCCTAGGGCCACTCCTTGCACGCATCCAATTGTGAAACATGGATGTGCCCATAGTGTGTGGAACAGCCTGTCCAATCTTGCTGAATCGATTCGGTTCTCCTCGGGAGTCTTCGAGCCTGCATCACGCATCATGTTGATGTCTGCACCAGCGCAGAAGTGCTTGCCGGAAGAACGTAGAACGAGTACGCGGATATGCTCGGAGCCGGATGAATCCCTCAGCGATCCAGTAGCTCCAACTGAACGCTGGGCCGTCCATTCTAGTAGTTCGATGATTTCTGAGATGAGTTGAATGTTGAGGGCATTGTAGGAATCTACCCGATCCATGATAATAGTCGCTGTAGGGCCATGGATATCCAATCTGCACATGCTACACTCAGGAGTTGCGTCTGCCATCATCTCATCACATCCTGAATACTCCGTAACCCTGCTCGGGCATGTCTGCGTTGAGGCTTGCGGAGATGCATAGGCCTAGTACATCTCTGGTGTCTCTGGGGTCGATTACTCCATCATCCCAGAGTCTGGCGGATGAGTAGTAGGGATTACTCTCGTTCTCGTACTTACTCCTAATCTCATCCGGGTCGGCATTGCCCACAGTAGAGAGGACATCTGCTGCCTGCTCTCCACCCATCACAGAGATCCGGGCGTTAGGCCACATGAACAGGAATCTGGGGTCGTAGGCTCGCCCACACATCCCGTAGTTGCCAGCACCGTGCGAGCCGCCGATTATGACTGTGAACTTCGGTACAGGAACACAGGATACCGCAGTCACAAGTTTTGCCCCATCCTTGGCGATTCCTCCAGACTCTGCCTCCCTGCCGACCATGAATCCAGAGATATTTTGCAAGAAGATGAGAGGAACGCCGCGCTGGCCACAAAGCTCGACAAAGTGGGCTCCTTTGAGTGCCGACTCAGAGAACAGAATCCCGTTGTTGGCGACTATTCCTACCGGATAGCCGTGGATTCTGGCAAAGCCACAGACTAGCGTGTTGCCATAGCGCTGCTTGAACTCGTGGAATCGAGAGCCGTCGACTATCCTGGAGATTACCTCTCTGACATCGTAGGGAGTTCTGTTGTCTTTGGGAATAATTCCGAGCAGGTCCTGCGAATCGTGGGCTGGTTCCTCAGGACGGGAGGCATCGAGCCTGTGCTTAGGGCGGACGTTTAGATTCTCGACAATGTTGCGAACCATCCTGAGTGCTTCGGGTTCATCTTCCGCGAAATGATCGGCCACACCCGACTCTCTGGTGTGCAGGTCGGCTCCTCCAAGATTCTCGGCAGTTACTTCTTCTCCAGTGGCCGACTTAACTAAAGGAGGTCCGGCGAGGAAGATGGTGCCATTGCCCTTGACGATGATTGACTCGTCGGACATCGCTGGAATGTATGCTCCACCAGCAGTGCACGAGCCCAGTACTGCGGCGACTTGGGGTATTCCCTTGCTTGACAGGATGGCCTGGTTGCGGAAAATCCGTCCGAAGTGAAGCTTGTCTGGAAACACCTCGTCCTGCATTGGCAGGAACGCCCCTCCTGAGTCGACTAGGTAGACACAGGGCAGGTTATTCTCCTCAGCAACCTCTTGGGCCCTGACGTGCTTCTTCACGGTCATCGGGTAGTACGAACCACCCTTGACTGTAGCATCATTCGCTACGAACATGCACTCCCTGCCATGAACAACACCGACTCCAGTGACAATTCCTGCAGAGTGTGCCCTGCCATCATACAGTTCGTGGGCTGCTAGGCTGGAGAGTTCTAGGAATGGGGTCGCTGGATCGCAAATCTCAGCAATCCTCTCCCTGGGGAGGTTTTTGCCGCGCTCACGATGACGTTGAACATACTTCTCTCCGCCGCCTTGCTTAACCAAGTCAAGTGTTGATCTCAGGGTATTGCACAAGGCGGAATTGTGCTCCAATCGAGAGGCGAATTCTGCGCTCTCTCGGTCAATCGTGGTTGGCAACCGGTCCATGCTCTAGGCCAGCGAGGTAGCGAGTGGAACTTCAATTGAATGGAGTCGACATCATAGATGTCGAATTTAGACGCCTAAAGCAGCTCTTCCGACATTTCGCAGTCCAGGTGCCATTCCTACGGTCAGAATAACCATCGAAATCAATATCCTCAGATGTTTCTGTCTGTGCTCAAAATTTGCAATGGCGAAGAAGTACCAGATTAATCCGCCGAGCAAGAGTTTGATTACAGTGAATCCATAGGGTGAGCCGAATACATCGATTATCCTAGCAGAGAAGACGTGTTTCTCACCATATCCAAACTCACTGATTCCTATAGCGGTCGCGATGCCATCGAGAAACTGGCCTGCCACAGCCAGAGATACCACCGGAGAGGCCATCACAGCTTTCATGCGAAGGCTCTCAATCAGATCCTTCTCCTCGGATTCCCACTCTTCGTATTCCAAATCTGTCATTCCCGAGGGTAGAATTCCGGCGATGTGTCCTGCCTCGGACAATTGATTTGCTGCAGGAAGTCCGTTAGTGTACATCCAATACACTAGCAATGCGGGCAGACCAAGGACGACAAATAGTGGCCAGATGGTTACTCCCTCCGAGATTCCTAGTGCTCCATCAGGGTAGCTAATTCCGAATGCAATCAATGGTCCGGCCAGAGTTATGCAGCCCCCTAGGCCGACGAGGAATACAGTGCGTTGGACTACAGTGAAGTCGAACAGTGAACAATTGGTCAGCAGCGTTGGAAGGAGAAGTGCCACGATGAAGCAGAACAACATGGGCAGGTTGTTGAAATCTGAGGACGAAGCCACTCCTCCGGCTTCGACCGAGGTATAGTAAATCACAATCTGTGCTGTAATCAGAACTGTAGCGATGCTCTCAGCCTTGGAACTCTGTGTTTCTGAATCATAATTCGAATTCGCAATGCGGTAACCCAAAGCTCCAGCGATTACCACCCAGGCCGCAGTCTGGAAGTGTATGGCCGGGCTGACGAAGTAACTCTCGAGGGAGGCATCGAACATGCTAGCATCCTCAATCACCTCACCTAAAGCAGCCCAGAAAACATAGGGCATCAGAGCTAGTAGGGCTGCATCACTCGGATCAATACCAAGATATCTCAGCCAAGCAGCCAACGAGATTGCAAATAAAGCTAGCAGAATAGCGTAGGTCAGAGTGTTTGGGATATTGTATCCGGCGTCAGAGGATGATTCCTGCAACACAGGGTCGATGTAATAGTCATACAGGAAATCTGAGAGTGGATTCTCAATGTCAAACGACTCTAGAGCAATACCAGCGGAGACTAGTCCGATTACTGCAATGATGGCGTTAGTGGCCCATCTTTCGTAGTCGTACATCTCCTCCAGAGGGTTTGCCATGGCAATCCGTGAGGACTTCCACGCTTATGCGTGGCGGTTTCACTCCTCTTCGAAAGTAACAGACTCGTCGTCTGCCAGTTCCATCACTTCAGACACTTCATCGGGATCGGATGAATTGACTTGTGAGTCTTTTTTTCGTCTCTCCCTGCGCCTACGGGCCTGTGCTAGACCCGGTACCAGAGTGTCGAACTTAGACGAGTCGCGTGAACTGCGCTCCTCGAATGATTTCAGTTGTCGGGATTGTATCTTCAGGCGCTTCCTATCCTGCTCGAGTCCATGCAAGACAGTACTATGTTCAGAGCCGCGTAGAATTCCTTCGATTGCAGGCGCAGCTAGGGCTACTCCGTCTTGATCTCCTATCACCAGTACGGTAGAGCCGTGGATGGCCATCTCGCAGTTTGAAATCTCCTCGATAAGACTGCGGATGCGTCCGTTCCTACCAATCAGTCTACTTCTCATTCTGCGAGTCTGGTTAGGCTGCCTTCCTACCCACTCGCGGATATCATACATCCTGAGGAAGATGTCGTCTTGAATCAGTTGGACTGCTCTGCTAGGAGCGAGTCCGCGACCGATTGCTAGTACCACATCTGGCATCTTCATCCTGACAACAGGGTCTGGTTCCTCTTCCCATTCTGCCATCACCTCGCCAGTCTTGGAGTCAATATCCAACTTAGCACCACTGGCCTCCTCCAGCATCTTGCGAGTCTGTCCGCCCTTGCCTATCAGCACGGCAATTCGATTCTTGGGCACGCGCGCTAGCAATTCCACGGGTGCGGCCGACCCGCCCACCCGCTTTAATCCCCGCCTGAGGCTCTAGAAGCCTCGGGAACTGGGTCATCAAGGACTCTAGCTAGACTCTCGGCCAAGTCAACATTGTGCCCTTGGCGGTTAATCCAATCGACTATACGTGTAACATCACGAACGAGGAATTCCTCGGCACTCGGATGCTGCCGGGTGACACTTTGACCGGCATCGATTACCCACAGTTCGTCATCGTTTAGCAGGATGTTATACTCGCTGAAATCGGCGTGAACCAAATCGCAATTGTGCCAGTTGATAGCGATGAAATCGAGAAGTTCCTCGAATACCTCGTACGGATTGTCGACAGAGATTTCCTTGAGTCGTGGACTTGGTCCCTTATCGTCTCCGATGTATTCCATGATGAGAACATTCTTCAGATTGTCAAGTGGCTCCGGGACCCTTAGGCCGTGATTCCTCATCCTCCGTAGGTTGCGGAACTCCTTGCGCACCCAGATGTTGACAAGTTCCCTGTGTCGCCTTGAAAGGCCTTTGAATCTGGGATCTCCGTCGATGTACTTGGCCAGCCCCTTGAACACGGCGTTGGTGGTATGAAAAATCTTCACTGCGACAGGTCCGTGGTTGGTGGTGGCGTGGAAGACGTGGGCTTCCTTACCTCGAGCTATAGGGTAATCTATGGTCTCAATCTGACCCTTCTGCATCAATTTGTGAACAGCAAGCAGGGTAGAGCGGTCGAATACCTGATCGAAGACACGTCTGTCTACCCACTCATACTTGCCCTTACCCAGAACTCCTTGCAGTCCGTCTTCAATATCGTTGAACATGCGCTTGAAGCGGGGCTCAGAAATCCACTCGTGCTTCTTCTCTGCTCTCAGTAGAGCGTCAACCTCAGGAAGGTCATCATACTCATCCATACTCTCACCCGAAGAACGAGTCGATATCTTCCTCTGGTTCGTCGGACACGGATGTGTTCTCTTCGATAACTTCTGGCTCGGCTTCCTGCTCGTCCTCTTCTGAAGGAGCAGCATCAGAGACCGGTTCGATTTCTAGATTCTGATTCCCGGACAGATCTGTGACTCCGAACAGATCAACAATCTCTGGGAGCACTCCCTTGCGTGACAGGTAAAGTGACTGGGTCTTGGTGTAGCGCATACACACATTGGCCTTCTCGTCTTGGAAATCCCAAGGCTGTACCACAATCAGGTCTCCCTCGCGTACCCACTGGCGCCTTCTCATCTTTCCCGGAATTCTAGCAAGTCTGCTCTCGCCGTCCTCGCAAACCGCCTTAACCCGGCGTCCGCCGAGAATCTGATCCGCTATCGCAAACATCTCATTGACCTTACGATTGGGGAGCGGTACGCGAATGCGGTCGCCTCCAGATTCAAGCTGTGCTAGGAGCTCAGCGTCGACCTTCTCCTCTCTACGGGCCATGTGGCCCGGTCGGTAGTCCCCTATGTGAAGTTGAGGTTGCTCTTCACAATCCCATCATGGTGTCAACGGCTGACGTGACCATATCGAGCAACCACTCGCTCATGGGTCCGATTCCAAACAGTAGAGTCAGGATGGCACAGCCAAAGATAGCTAGTCGCAGAGACGGGGCCTTGCTTAGTCCCGAATCGCTCTCGGGTGATTCGAAGAACATGACGAGCCCAATTCTCAGATAGTAGAACAGTGAGAGGGCGCTGTTGAGGACAATCGCCACGGCCAACCAGAACAGTGGATCGACTCCGCTAGCCCAGTCTACTATGGTAGTCGAAGTCGCGGCCCCGGTTCCAGCGGATACAGATACGATTCCGTTAATCATCAGCAACTTAGAGAGGAATCCGGATAGAGGTGGAACGCCGGCCAGAGAGAGCATGAAGACGAACATCGCCACGCCGATAGCAGGCTCTCTCCTGATCAATCCATGAAGGTCCTCGATTCTGTGTCCTCCGCCATCTGCTTCGAGCATCGAGAGAACAAGGAAGGCCCCGAACTTGAATAGGACCAAGATTAGCAGGTGGAAGACCACAGCGGTCAGAATCATCGAGGAAGTGGATGCGTCTGCGAGCCCGGAGCCAATAGCTGCCATGGCTGCAAGCATGTAGCCAGCGTGGGCCACGCTGGAGTAGGCCAGCATTCGTTTGGGGTTGTCGCTTGTAAGGGCAGCTAGGTTACCCCAGGTCATCGTTAGAACTGCGATTAGTGCGATTGATAGCATCCAAATCGCCTGTCCAGATGGAGGCATGGTGACAATCAGCAGGAGTCTAATCAAAGCCACGAAGCCCATCGCCTTGGATGCGGTAGCCAGCAGGCCAGCGATTGGGGAGGAAGCACCGGAGTAAGCATCTGGAACAGCGAGGTGGAATGGGGCTGCTCCAACCTTGAATCCGAAGGCGACCATCATTAGGCCGACTCCGACCATAGCTAGAGGGTCGTTCGTCTCCATAGCCGACCAAGCGGCTGCCAGATCGGTCATGTCTAGGCTACCACTCCAAAGGTAGAGTAGTGACATGCCGTAGATTCCAATCGCGGAGACAACGGATCCGACCATGAAGTACTTCATTCCGGCCTCGCCGCCGACATCGGCCTCCTTGTGGAAGGCGACGAGGACGTAGGAAGAAAGTGAAGCCAGTTCTAGGCATACAAAGAGCATGAAAAGGTTGGTAGCCATCGCCATCAGGCTCATGCCTAGTCCTGTGGTAAGCAGCAGGATGTGGAAGTCTACCTGCCTGCGGTTATCAATCAGGGCGGCGACCTTTGAGTCTGCAATCTCGTCAGAGTCCGAATCAAGAGGGGCACCGGCCTTCGGCATAGCGGGCATCCTAGTTGAAGTTGCCAAGGCCGCTAGAAGTAGGGCTGAGGTGAATAGCAGAGTGAATAGCCTGCTGAACTCATCGATGTGCAAGGCGTTACCGACATCTCCTTCCTCCCCTAGGAAAAGAAAAGAGGTTAGTAAAGCAAGAACCAGTACTCCACTAGCGACCATATTGGGGAGTCTTGGATCGTTGTTAAGCTCGGACCTAGTTCCGCCGATGAAAATTGGTACTCTGGTGCGAGTGAGTGGAATGCGCATGGTGGCATCACCCAGATTGGGTATCAGAATCATCGCCACTATGCCAAGAAGCATCAGAATCTCTGGAAGCAGTAGCATGGTCGTGTCGAGGTCGATTTCAGTCAATATCGAACTCATGGCTTCCACTCCTGTGAATGCATAGCGTCGATGAGAGTCTCAACAGTGAATCCTGAGCTCCAGTCAGACATCATATCCCAGAAGATGAACGGCATAATTCCGAATAGCGCCGTCATCGCTCCGAGCAGGAGCATTCCTGCATTCTCGTGCCATGTGATGTCACGAGGTTCCTCATCATGCATGGTATCGGGTAATATTCCCTTATCTGGGTCGTTAGATTCGAAAATCGTCCTCTGCATAGATGAGAGATAGTACACAGCGGTGATAATCAGAGTCAAAGCAGGCAAGAGAACGAGCCACCCGTAGGTCATCCAGAATGCAATCAATATCGCCACTTCAGCTACGAAACCTGCTAGCAATGGCAGCCCGAGGCTCGCCATCCAACCCAGCATCATGTGTGCGGCAAGCCATGGGCTGTGGTGAGCAATACCGCGCATCGAGCCTATCTCTAGAGTGTGATAGTGGTGCTTGAAGGCACCAGCCACAGCGAACAACAGAGGGCTGATGATACCGTGGGCGAACATCATGAACAGAGCGCCTGCGATTCCCAGAGGTTGCATCGTGGCTATGCCAAGGAAGATTAGTCCCATATGAGAGACAGAAGAGTAAGCGACCATGCGCTTGAGATTAGTTTGACCCATGCACACCCAAGCGCCGTAGACCAAGCTAGCCATACCGAGGGTAATCAGTAGCGGGATGAATTCAATTGTAGACTCGGGGAAGATTGTGACAGCGACCCTGAGGAAGCCGTAGGCGCCCATCTTCAGCATAACTCCGGCTAACAGCATTGATCCTGCTGTGGGCGCCTGCACGTGGGCGTCGGGAAGCCAAGTGTGAACTGGTACGCTGGGCATCTTGGTTGCGAAGCCAATCAGCAGCATCAGCCAGACCAGATGCCTAAGTCCTTCACTTGGAATCAAATTTTCTTGGGCCGTCATCGCTACTAGATCGAAGTGGTGACCAGTCAGGCTACCTAAACCAGAAATCGGGTCTGTGTGGAAGTACATCACGAGAATTCCAATGAGCATAATTACGCTAGCAGCGAAAGTGTAGATGAAGAACTTCATCGCAGCATATCTCCTGTCCTCTCCGCCCCACATCAAAATCAGCAGGAACATTGGAATCAGGGTCAGCTCCCAGAAAACGTAGAACACGAACAGGTCGAGTACTACGAAGACACCGAGCAGCGCTCCCTCCATTACGAGCAGGAGCGGATGGAATAGATGTCCGCGCTTGGCATCCCACTCGACCAGCATCGAGATTGGAATAAGTACCGTAGTAAGCCATATCATCGGGAAGGAAAGAGCGTCTGCTCCGACTTTCCAGGTCACTCCAATGGATGGAATAAGGTCGATTGCATCGTTCTGTAGGACATAGCCTCCCTGAGTAATATTGGTCCAGTCAATACTGCCCCAATTACCTATGAACAGCATGGTGGTGATTACAGCCACAGCCATTGCGATACCCATGCTGACGTTTCTGGATACCCTAGCCAGCCCCTCGCTCTGAGAGCTTGGAAGAACTTGTGTCAGCAGGATCAGGAGCAATCCTGCGAATAGTGGAAGGAGTGTGATTACTGAGAGGGGGTCGTCGATTATGCGCTCACCCCCCATATCAATGCGAATATAGAGAGCATTCCAACTGCTGCCATCAGTATGTAGTCACGAGTGCTTCCGGTAGTGACACTGCGAACTGTGACTGATCCAGAAGCNGAGTTGGACTCAATCTGCTTGATGATACCGTCAATGACATTCTTGTCGAACCAAGCCGTGAATGATGCGAATGGTATGGCGGTGTTGGCTACTATAATCTCATACAGATCATCGAAGTACAGTCTCCTCTGCAAGGCCTCAGCCAATTGAGAATCGGCCATCTCGGAGACGTCTTGCGAGCCGAATCTGCTTGAGAGATTGACTAGCCAGCCGACCAATGGGTTGGCCTCTGCACCTTCTGCGAGTCTACCTCCGTGTACTCTCGAAGCTATGATCGGACCGAGAATTGCGGCCAGCAGAATGGTAGTCCAACCAATGATTCTGAGTTCGTTATCATCTGGTAGGAAAGCATGCTTCAAAGTGTCAAAGATGCCATGCATGGCGAGGTGGTCCTTCTCACCGCCTAGATAGTCAACTACCCCTAGAAGAGCTAGCAAGAAGCCACCGACGGCGGTAATCAGTGTGAGAATAATCAATGGCTCCTTGATCCAAGGTGTGCTCTCGTGGACGTGCTCTGCGACATCCGTCTTCGGTGGGCCAGCAAAGGTCATCAGCCACATTCTAGTCATGTAGAATCCTGTCATCCCAGCCGTTGCGAGGACAAGGATTGCGGGACCAAGCATCATTGGCTCCTTGTGCAGGCAAGCTAACCAAGTCTCGGCGATGATTCCTTCCTTGGACCAAAACCCGCCAATAAGCGGGATTCCGATGATGGACATCGATCCGAACATCATCGCGGTCGAAGTAACTGGCATTTTCGATGCCAGACCACCCATGTTCCGCATGTCCTGAGGGTCGAAATCGTGGTCGTCGTGATGGAGATGGTGGTGAGCATGGTGCACCTCGTGGATTACCGAGCCACTCGCCATGAACAGCATCCCCTTTGCCATGGCGTGATTGAACAAGTGGAACATCGAAGCTCCAATAACGAAGTATCCAGCGTGGTACTCACCGAGGTTTAGGAACAGCAGCCCCGCGCCCAGCCCGGTGAAGATGTATGCCAGCTGACTCATCGTCGAGTATGCGAGAACTTTCTTGATGTCGTTCTGGACAAAGGCGATGGCTGCAGCCATGAATGCGGTAATGCCGCCTATCCAGGCGACGATTAGTGCGAAGTCCTCGAGTCCAGCGACCCCACTCACATGGACATCTACGAATGGGACCATTCGGAATACTAGGTATAGTCCTGCGTTCACCATCGTAGCAGCGTGGATGAGGGCAGACACTGGAGTAGGCCCCTCCATTGCATCCGGGAGCCAGACGTGCAGCGGGAACTGGGCCGACTTACCCACAGCTCCAATGAATAGCATAAGTAGTGCCCAGTTGAGATCTGCTGAATCCACCAAGGCCCCCCCTACTCCGGTCGAAGGGTCATCGAAAATCACCGCGAATTCCAGAGAGCCATAGATGTCGTACAGCATCAGCAGGCCGACCATCAGGAACACATCACCGACTCTTGTAGTCAGGAAGGCTTTCTTTGCGGCTGCTGCCGCGCTGTCCTTCCAGTAGTAGAAACCGATTAACAGGTATGAGCACAGACCCATTATCTCCCAGAAGATGAAGAGCCACAGGAAGTTGTCAGCCAGCACCATTCCGAACATACCGATGGCAAAGAGAACAAATTCCCCGTAAAAGCGGTGATTGCTGTCCTCGTTAATCGGATCTGTGTTCATGTATCCGAGGCTGAACCAGCAGATTAGGAAGCACAGGAAAGTAGCGACAAACAGCAGCATAAGACTGACTGGGTCAATCCATACNCCTACGCCGATGTCAGCGAATCCTGAACTGATNTCCCACTGGGTGCCATCATGATGTAACACATCGAAGGTAAGCCAAGAGAAGGGCTCGACGACTGAGTCCATCTCGAAGTGCGCTGAATTTACTACGTAGTCATAAACTATCCAAAGCGCTATGCTCAGTGAGCTAGCAAGTGAACCAAGACCGAAGATTCCTCCTTCCTTGAAGCGGTTCTTCCATGTCTCGTTTCCGTTGTAGACCTGTCCTGCCACAAGTATGGCTGGGAATGTGAGTAGGGGAATGACGACAATCAGGAAAGCCGCTTCGACAGATTCCCATCCTTGCACATACAGGAATGGCACAACCAGTACGAACGGGATGATTGGAGCCAGCAAGTCCCATTCATTTCCTTTCTCAGCCATGCTATTGCCTCAGTTCTTCAGTATGTTCGCCTCGTCCAGAGATATTGTCTCCTGAGTGCTGTAGAGGGAGAGCAGGATTGCCAGCCCAATTGCTACCTCAGCTGCTGCTATGGCAATTGCAATCGCGGTGAAGACCCAGCCATCCACATCGCTGTAATGTGAGGCTCCGGCAACGAAATTGAGATTAGCTGCATTGAGCATAACCTCGATACACATCAGAACCACAATAGCGTTCTTGCGAGTGAAAGCCCCGAGAAGCCCTATGAAGAACAGAATAACCCCCAGTCCGGCAATCCAGCTTGTCTCAATCATTGGTCATCACCCTCTAGATCCCAGATGAGATTGACAAGTCTCTCATCACGAACAAGATATGATGCGCCTATCATCGCCATGGCCAGCAGCGCGCCGAGGACGATGGTCGCCACCGACCATTCTCCAAACATCGATACTGCGAAATCCACTGTGGTAGGTGGATTTCCTGACTCTCCCCACATAGGATGAGACATTACCTCTGAGAGTAGAATCAGTAGAAAGGTGAATACTCCAATCTGAGCGAGGGCCGANATTCCTCTCATCAAGCATCCTCCTGTATCTGCTTGCGAGTCAGCATGACGCCGAATTGAACAACGAGCATTACTGAACCAAGATAGACCAGAATCTGAATGGCGGCCAGCATCTCAGCTCCGGCCATNACGAATACTCCGGCAACNGCGAAGAAAGTCAGCATCAGNGAGAGTAGNGAGTGTGCCACTCTGCGAGCATAGACGCAGCCCAATGCTCCGCCNATTGCCATGGCAGATAATATGAGAAACACTAGCGCTTCGAAATCCAATTCCATGTCTAAGCCTCCGCGGCCTTAGCGGCCTTAGCGGCCTTCCTCTCGCGCTTCTTCAGCTCCTTCTCAGCACGCTTTGCCAGTTCCATGTCGACTCTCTCTTGATGAACTGCGGGAAGTACTCTGGTTCTGCTAGCATCGAACCACAAGTCCTCTCTAGTGAATCCGGACATACCATCATACTCGTTGGTCATGAAGAAGGACTCGAATGGGCAGGCTTCGGCACACAGGCCACAGAACATGCACCTGCCGATGTCAATCTGCCCGGATACTATATCCTGCTCTGCAGGTGTAAGTGAGGTGGAGTCGATTGTCTCCACTCCAGTGCCGTCAGACCAGCGAATAGTCGCCTTTTCTCCGGACAACTCGATGATCTCGCCGAAGTCGTACTGCTGAGGGGCATCAGCATGGGAATTCACTAAATCGAATCCCTCGGCAATGTCCTCAAACTCGTCCTTCTTTCTCGCAGCGAAGCCGCCTTCCTCGAGTTCGCTTCCGTAGCCATGCCAGTCATCGCCGTCCTCGGCAGTATCGAGGACATTCACCCTGACCTCTGAGGTCATATGAAGACAGTCGTTAGGGCAAGCCCTGACACAAGCCTTGCACGCTGTGCAAGTCTCCCAAATGATTCCAATACGGCCGTTGTAGTTACCAGGAACGAACAGCCATGGTTCAAGATCCTCAAGCCTCTCATAAGGGTACATCACAGTAACAGGTCGCTCTAAGAACGGCATGACTTCGCTCGTCTCTCTGTCGGCAGAGAACTTCTGCCATAGTGTGGGGTGGTCTACACCCACTCTCTCTCTTGTAGCTGGGTCTACCATCGAAGCAGACTTGCCGTGGTAGTCATTCCTGAGGAAGGCAAGCCTGCCTAGGAATGGGACTGTTCTGAGGGCTGTCTTCAGAGTCATCCACATTGGGCGGATGACTAGATTTCTGAAGTTGGGTGTCGCGTGTGGATGCCCAGTGTTCGCCCTGTAACTCATCAAATCAACCCCTAATCTCTGTGACTCCCTGGAGATGCCTTGACCACTGCCTGAGTGCTGTATGGCCTGCGCTGGATTTCCAGCGCATCCTTATCCTCATCAATTGCGAGAATTACGAAGATACCTCCAGATATGGCTGTAATTGCGATTGGAAGCAAGATATTCCACGGACCGCCATCCCAGAATAGCAATCTGGTTGCTATTGCAAGCACTAGGTGGAGCAGTGAAAGCGGTAGGAGGTATCTCCAACCGAACTCGAGAATCTGATCTGTCCTAACTCTGTGAAGAGATGCGCGAATCCAAACAAAGACCGCGAATAGGCCCCATGCCTTCAACAGAATCCAGCCGACTCCCGGAATCAACGAGAGTCCGAACTCCACCATGCCTCCTACCCAAGGCAGGTCGGCCAAGGTGTGCTGGAAGGGAGCCTCCCAGCCACCTAAGAAGAACAGGGCGAATAGGATACAGGCTGCGTAGGAGCGCATGTACTCAGCTGCGAACATCAGCCCCCAGCGGATTCCTCCGTACTCTGTCCACCAGCCCTCGACGAGTTCGGCCTCGGCCTCGGGCATATCGAAGGGGATCCTCTCGACCTCAGCAATCATCGTGATGAGGAAGAGTAGTGCGCCCAGCGGCATCATGAAGATGTTCCAGACGTTACCCTCTTCTCTCCCTATCTGGAAGTCTACGATTTCGATGATGTTGAATGAACCGCTGAGAACAGCGACTCCGAGTACTGTAATCAAAAGAGGGATCTCGTAGGCAGTGAGTTGGGCTGCGGAGCGCATTCCTCCAATGAGTGTGTACTTGTTGTTGGAAGCCCAGCCGGCGAAGAATACCCCGAGAGGGGCGACGCCGAAGATTGCCATCATGAAAAGAAGAGAGAGGTCTGGATTGGCCGCGTAGATGTGTGGGCCGAACGGCACGAAAGCGAATACCATGATTGTGGTTGAGAGAATGATTACCGGAGCAACCTCGAAGACGACCTTGTCGGCATCTCTTGGAACGATGTGTTCCTTGGTTGCGAACTTGAAGAAATCGGCGAAAGCTTGGAAGAAACCGGGAAGCAGGAACCAGTAGCCGTGGTAACTCCTGTTATTCACTCTGGATATCGTCTCCAACTCATGCGAGTTCCCCCATGTCTTGTTTAGTGCTCCAATGACCCAACCGATTGGCCCTCCCACTCCGAAGGGAAGTTTGTTCCACCATTCTCCACCAGTAACGCCGCTCTCTCCGACCCAGAGGCTTCTCAGAGTGGTCGTAGCACCCAATCTATCCATCAGACGTCCAATGAACTTCCTCTCGATATATGGAATGGCCAGCATCGTGGTCATCATCATCCCAAATACCACTGTGGACATAATCATCGCATGCATGAATGCCTCAAGTGCTGGTTGAATGCTTGCAAACCCATCTTGCAGATTGAAGATTGGTCCGATGGTGAATGGATCGGGCCAGGCCCATGTGCTGGGAATAGTGACCTGCAAATCGATGTCCTCAGAGGGCATCAGGTCGTGTACATTGTCCATCGACCAACTGGTCATGGATTCGGTCCATCCGACTATGTCTAACCAGTCACTGCTCGCCATATTCTCACCTGTCAGTCTCTCCGATGCAAGGATCGAATGATCCCATAATCGCTGGGATATCTGCTACCTTGTAGCCAATCATGCACTTGGCTGCGAATGGGATTGTGATGAATATCGGAGAGCGGATTGAGACTCTGTAAGGCTGCTTGCCCCTTCCCTCTCCGCCACCAGCAATGTAGAACATCGACTCTCCTCTACTATCCTCGAAGTGATGTGCTCCGCTGGTTCCTTCTGGAGCGCGGCTCGGCGCCTTTGCGAGAATCATCGGATCCTCTGGCTCGTAATGTGTATCAGCTCCGCCGGGAATCTTATCGAGTGCTTGAAGTGCCATTGAAGCGCTGACTCTCATCTCTTCTACTCTCACTCTGTAGCGGTCGTAGCAGTCTGCTCCCTTGATTGAGGAGCGTTCGACTGGAGCAGACCAGTCGAGTTCGCTGTAAACTGAGTAGGGGTGAGCCCAGCGAACGTCATAGTTGACTCCGGCCGCTCTCAGGTTAGGGCCGGAAACGCCGTGGTTGACCATCTCTTCTGGCTTGGCGTAGCCAACACCCTGACTGCGGACTAGGAAGATGGTGCTCTCGTCGTATAGTGCCTCGTACTCCTGAATCCTATTGAGGAACAGTTTGAGTTTTGCCCGGGCTCGCTGGGCGAAGCCGTAAGGCAAATCGCGCTTTACGCCGCCAATCCTAGGAAAATTGTAGTGCATTCTAGATCCGCCCAGTTCTTGGAGTAGATCCATCATCATCTCGCGCTCCCTGAGACACCATACCATAATCGATAGATTGCCAATATCCGGGCCATATGCACCCAGCCACATTAGGTGGCTAGCGATACGCTGAATCTCAATGGCGATGAGTCGAATGTACTCGGCTCTCTCTGGGACTTCGACCTCAAGCAGGTCTTCTGCCGCGTAGATGTAGGAGTGTGACCAAGTGTTGGCACTGGCGTAGCACAGCCTGTCGCAATAGGTAGTAATCTGAGTGAAGTCCCGGGCCTCGCAGATTTTCTCCACTCCGCGGTGGATGTATCCTAGATCGGGCTCAGTGTCAACAACCGTCTCTCCATCGACCTTGACCTTGAGCGTCCAAAGGCCGTGGGTCATAGGGTGCTGAGGGCCCATTGAAATCCACATCTCTGCCATATTCTCACCTCACTTGATCTTGCCAACATCATCGGGCTTGCGCATGAAGCCTTGGGCGTCGTCGTACATCTCTTCGAAGCCGTGGTACCTCAGATTGTGCTGCTTCTGTAGAGGATGATAGCCCCTGGGGGTCTCATGGGGCAACAAAACTCGTCTCATTCCATCGTGGCCGTCGAAGTCAATCCCTACTAGATCCCATGTCTCCTTCTCATTCCAATCTGCTCCGACCCAAATATCCTGAACCGAATCGATTGAGGGAGTTCTCGAATCTGTGAGGTGGACATGGACCTCGATCTCGACTGGAGTTCCGAAACCCCTCACTGTAGATGGATTGACTATGATTGGTTGGACTACTCCATCCTCCGAGGGAGGGTCCCTGACACCAGTCCTAAGCAGATGGTAGACAACTTCCCACTTGCGGTCGTCGTCTCCCTCTGGCCAGTGAATCCCTGTAATCATTGAGCAGTAGTCTACGGCGTGATCAGAGTACAGTTTCTCTGCCAAACTTCTCCAACTAGTAGGTGATGAGTTGACTACCACCACGTTCCTAGGGTGGGTTCCGCTTGAGCGTTCAACAACTTCTGCCTTGATTCCCTCCACCTCCGAGATTGAGGTGACAATGGCCTCAGCAGCATCCTTCTGAACTGAGGCTGAGACTATCTTGCCCATTTCAACACCTCACTCGTCTCCGATGATGACCGGGGCGTCAGATTCAGGCCTGACATCGTCTACATCGACACCGATTCGAATAATCTTCTGCCTTAGTTTATCGAATCCGTCAATCAGTGCCTCTGGTCTTGGTGGACATCCGGGAATGTAAACATCGACCGGAATAACGGTGTCAACTCCCTCGAGTACGTTGTACGACTGGAAGTATGGTCCTCCCGAAATAGCGCACTCGCCCATGGCAATGCACCACTTGGGTTCGGGCATCTGCTCCCAGAGCCTGACTATTGGATCGGCGAACTTCTTGCTGATTGGGCCATTCACCAGAAGGACATCGCACTGCCTTGGGCTAGATCTGAAGAATACACCGAAGCGTTCGGCATCGAATCTGCTCGCTCCTGCTGCTGCCATCTCAAGAGCGCAGCACTTGATACCCAAGTGCAATGGGAAAAGGGACTTTCTCTGGCCCCAGTTAAAGACTCGACCGGCTAAAACCCCAATCACGTCCTTCATCCTACTCGCCTTGAGGGCCTCATCAGTTACATCCCCAACTACATCCACCAACATTCTACTGTTGAATACCGAGTAGTTCTGCCCATCTTCTGCCATATCCCACCTCAGATGTATATTCTCCCTCGCTTACGGAAGACATGCCATACTCCCAATCCCATCAGGATGGTGAACACGGTCAGTGTGGCCAGGGCACCAATCATCTCACTGTCAGCCATGCCATCTTGGATTGCAATGACTCCACCGAAGGCAAGGAACATGAACGCGATATCAAAGACAAGGAAGATGATAGCGTACCAGTAGTACTGGAAGTGAAAGTTGATGTGGGCCTCACCCAGAGGCTCAGCACCACATTCGTAAGTCGAGTCCCTTCGAATGTACAGGCTCTGGTCGCTTTCGTATCCAGGCAATAACCACGATCTTAACTTGGTCGGATCATTGGGTGATTTCCTCGGCCTGAGTAGTTCAGCTGCAATGAAACTCCCTACTGGAAATCCAATTCCGACCAAGGTCATTGCTGCGACTGCGATATAGGCCTCAGGAACTGAAGTCATAGGTTACACCCGGCGGTCCCTATGGGACCGACGGGTCATTGCACCTGAATAGGGGCAATAAGCCTATCCGGGCAGGAATCCAGAGGATTATTCAGTCCTCGAACTGATTTTCTAGCACTTCGGAAATTCTACGATTCTCTGCCCTAGAACGGAAGAACAACACGACAACTAGGATTGAACCTAGTATGATGGACCCGTAAACCAGCATCTGAGTTGCTTCCTCAGACAGTCCGATGAAGGTCGATGGCATGACGGAGGTCACCTCCAAATCGATTGGTTCACCGGCTACTGGAAGTCCCTCTGGCTGTACAGTAACGGTGAATCTGTAGGTATCGTCCTCAAGCAATTCACTAGGTGGAACTACGCTGACTTGGACTTCCTTAGTCTCTCCTGGTGCAAGCTCAAATTCGTCGAAATCAACGTTCACGGTCCAGCCCCTCAGTGACTCGCTGGAAATCACTTCGACGTCCTCAACAACATTTCCGTGATTGGTTATGAATAGGGTGAAATAGGCCTTGTCAGGCCACTCTGAACTCTTCGAATCCTCTCCCTCGAGTGTGAATCTTAAGTCATGAATTGTCCTAATCTCAACAACGATATCAACGGTGGTTCTCTGAGCTGTATTTTTCTGCGAAGAGGCCCCGACCTCGATTACACCTGAGACGCCATTGGCAACACCTTCAGAGACTTCGAGATGAACTTCCAACAGAACTCTCTCGCCGTTACCGATGGAGAATGTACCGTCAATCTCGACCCCTTCAACAGTCATCGATCTGACTACAGATGATTCCATTCCCGAAACGGTGATGACTGCCGTATCTCCTCCCGGATAATCGCCAGTATTCTCTACCCAGAACGAGGTAGTCATGGTGCCTCCNGGAGGTAGGGTAGCTTGGATCTGGTCCGGAATCTCCCCGGGGTTCTGTGGCGAGATAGCCATGGCATAGTTGTAATTTGAGACTACGACAGTTACGGTGTGCTCATCGGCGATGTTGGTACCATAGATGGCAANGCGAGCGAGTACACTGGCTGAATCAGCATCCTCCTCGCCCTCGACCAATACATCGAGGAATACTGTCTGCTGCTGTCCGGGTTCTAGGACAATCTGAGTAATCGTATTGCCCTGTGAATCGGAGAAGGACGACTGCCACATCGGGGAGTTGCAACCTGTCTGGTCGTTTGGATCACAGGTTTGCAACTTGAACGTATCCTGAATGTTACCAGAGTTGGTCACATCAATCGGGAACTGTACCGTCTGATCTGAGCGTCCAGTNTGNTGAGTGGANAGNATTGACGTGGTGACGCTGTGCTTGGCTGCAACCGAGACNGTAAGATCCTTGGAGTCATAAGGATCGCTGCCTCCTCCNCTTCCTACTGTGAATGTAATNACGGTGTCTTCNACAGCGCTTGCATCCTCTGGGACAAACACTTCGGCGGTCACAGTCTCCTTGTTATTGCCAGAGTTGGCACTACCAACTGTCACCGAAGTCTGTGAGAATGATACNTGCCAACCTGGAGGCAGTCCTTCCGCTCCCACAGACATGGTCTCCATGCCATTGCCCTGATTAGTAATCTGAACAGATAGGGTGTCAGANGANCCTGGCTCGACNTTGTTGAGTTTGTTCTTGCTGAGTGTGAGAGAAGCNGCATGACTCTGGCCAACCGTGACAGTTAGAATCTGCTCGCAGCCGACTGTTGTTCCNGCTCGGCCTTGTATCTTGATTCCNACCTGNGTCCCAGATTCAACCGAGTCATCAGGAGTCACGCTGAATGTGAATGTATGACTNTCTTGNGAGCCNCCCGGTTCTGAGAGGAGTTTGCTCAANGGGCTGTCGAANTCGACCCATCCNGAAATGTCGTGGTCAGAGTTCTGAGCCTGAGCGCTGGCAGTGACTGTCCACTCNGTATTTCCAACATTCTCGACCTCAAACGAGTTNGTNGCCGAGTCACCGGGNTCNAGGTTNTGAGANGTGAACTGTAGNTCNGGNTCNCACTCCTTNCGCTCNGGNACCTTCAATGTCAGNGTCAGGTTATCCTCGGCCTGNTCNGCAGCGTTGGGNTCATTGGTAACCGTGGCCTTGAGNATGAAGCAATGTTCTCCGGCCTCAGTTGAACTTCCNTCNGGGATATCTACTGTGACTTCGACTGTCTCGGTGTCCTCNGGATCTAGTTGCAGTACTTGCGGATCGACGGTGGCATCGAGTGAATCNGACTCNCAGTCNCTGTCAGAAGTCATCTCNAGCTGGACGTTTGCCTGCTGCTCNCCGTTGTTCTCNACATCCACATCCCACGTGACGCTGTCNGAACCAGTGGTTTCACCATCGTAGGTCTTGAGTTGCTCATCNGTTGANAGACTCACAGAGTAGAGTCCGCCTCCATCTCCAGCGGTGGTGGTNACAGTGACGTCNTCATTGGCCGGGGTGCCGACTCCAGACCCAGTGGCTTGGGCATTAACTGTGGTCTCGCAATCGCCATCTGCTTGGTCATTGACAGAAACTGTCAGTTTGACTGTCTCAGAGCTTCCCTCAGAGACAGAGACTTGGAATGTCTCCAGAGTGGAGGTGAAGCCGTTGCAGTCGTTGTCCTGCTGCGTACTTAGAGAGACTGAGATATCTTCGTCACCGTCATTCTGCACAATGATGTCGTACTCGGCTTCATCTTCGGTAGTAGCCTCTTGGGCTGTAGGGTTGGCCGAGAGGGCCACAGACACCTCTGCAGAGGCTATTGGAGAGGCTATCGAGATTAGTAGAATCGCCACTAGAACAGGGGNCGACCTAGCATGNCGCATTGTAACTCCGAGAATANCGCCCCTCTAAGGACTTCGGGCGACGCGACCCCGTAGGGTCGCGGTTCGTTCAGGCTTCAATCAGGTCGTCTGTTGAAGAATCACAATGCAGGCANTTNCCCATTGAAACGATGTCNCATCCTGGTACCTGTCCATCCTTGTGATACCTCGCTCCGCACTCAGAGCAAGCCCATGCTTCTCCCACGATGATGTCTCCACTGCAGATCCAGCAAGGAATGCCGCTGGTCTCTTCCTCTTCCTGCCCTGATAGTCCAAATGAGTCAGCAATCTTGTTCAGAGAATCCGTACTGACTAAGCTTGAGGAGTCGTCTCTTCGAGAATACATGTATACTCCTCCGACTATTAGGCCCACGATTACAATCGCAATTACCACCATTAGCAGCGTAGAGGATTCTTGAGAGGTAGCAGCCGGAAGTACGTCGATTTCAAGAGTTAGTGATGAGTCTTCGATAATTCCTTGAGTATCGACGATGCTTACAATCAGAGTGCCGTCACTACCTGTGTGAGGTGTGAATCCTAACTGGAGAGTCCGGACTTCCCCCGGCATCAGATTGACTACGACTCCATCTAGAATCAATGGGTTCCATCCGTCTGTACCTGTGACCTGGAGAATATCTGAGATCTGTGAGTTCCCGGTGTTCTCCACCTCTATCTGCAGAGTAGTCGCGTAACCCTCGTGAGCAGAGGGTTGGCTGATTAATCTCCAAGCGACTCTATCTACATGTTCGACAAGCAGTGAAATCGGGTAGCTAATCTCAACTCCTTCTCCCTCCATCACTAGGGTGATGATTGGTTCAGAGCCGGCCTCGGCAGATAGGGGTATCACCACGGTACACCATATCATCGAGCTGGCTCCTGAAGCTAGGGCAGTAGGAGCCGTGCAAGATGAGGTCCAATCCTCATCTGGAACTTCTAGTGAGGTGGTTGGCCTCCATGTGGTTGAGCCAAGATTCTCTATGCTCCAAGCCAANTCGAAGCCCAGNCCTCCAACNGGNTGATAGGGGACTCCCAAAGGATGGTCGGCAGAGGTTCCATCNGGGAGTGCTATTTGTTGGAATTCCAGTACTGGTATGGCTCCTGANAGTACGTTCAGGGTCCTATTCCAATCGAACGAGAAACCATCCTCTGTGGCGAATCGAATCTCCAACTCGCCGCTCACTGCTGCTCCATTGCCCTCCAAAATCAAAGAGAGCGTGGTTGATCCGCCTGTAGGCACGGTGACCATATCAATACCGTCAGTGACTGTCCATCCTCCAGGGATGCTCCTGAGATATGGTTGCAGCTCAAGTAGCCGATTTCCGTGATTGGTGATCTCTAGGTCGATCGTAAGGGTGGCATCGGGGGCGACCTCTTGCTCAGCACCGCCTGAGGAAGGAGTTGTGCTTACTTCGTCGATATCCATCACTACGAGGGTAATGTCAGCGCTCCAAGAGTCAGAACTGACGCGCGAGTGAATAATCAGCGCGGCATCAAAGATGCTGTCTGCTGGAATCATCGCTCCAGGAGGATTGATTGTGATGTCAATCGCCCTCCCGGCATCCTTAGCGAGCGTTCCTGTGGAACCATGAGATGAGCCTGCGAAGGCACCTAGCGAGTCCAATCCTAGGTGCCATCCTGCTGGAGATACCAGTTCGACGTCGTAGCTCTGCGCTCCGTTGCCTTCGTTGAATACTAGAATCTGGAGTTGTGTCGGCTCAAGGGGGCTGACTAGGAACTGGTCGCCGTTCATGACGATATCAACGCCGGCTAGAACTGGTACGTTGAAGTACAGAGTTAGTTCAGAGTTCACGTTATTCTCGATATCCGTGCCGGTGACTATCATCCTGTAGAGCCCTGGTGGAGGTGGAGCTGGATGAATCATTGTCAGACTGACCTCCTTGGTCTCGGCTGGATCGAGGTTGAACGTGTTCGATGTGAATGAGGTGAACCAATCGTACTCTACTCCATCCTGTACACGAACCGGATCGGTTACCTCGATTGTAGCATTAGTCTCAAACAGGGCTGTATTCATCAGGGAAAGGTGCCAAGTCGTTGAGCTGTCAGAAGCATCTGACAGAGTGATTGTCTCCTCAAGCGTGGAAACTCTCACTCCGGGGGCGCTGACAATTACAATTTGAGATAGGTAATTNTTGGATTCTGAAACCTCCTCAACTAANCCGCTTGGATCAATGTGGAATGTGAATTCGACATCTCCTTCCTGGTCGGGAGTCCAGTTCCATTCCAATTCCGTTGTCTCGCCCGGAGACATNCTAATCTGATGCATGCCGAGCAAGTCCGAATCTGCCCGGGCTATAACCGAGAGATCCGCGATAGAGCCTGCACCCTGATTCTTGACGGAGACAGAGATGTCGATATTCTCGCCAACCTGAGGTATAGGAGATGATATCTCAAACGAATCCTGGACGAAAGTCGGGTCAGGTGTCAGATCGTTGACATTGACTCCGCGCACTGCCAAAGAGTAGGGCTGCCAGGTACTACCTCCTCCGTGTTGGGCGTCTCTGACTCTTACTGTCCAAGTCCCTGTCGCAGCGTTGTCAATAAGTACGACCTCNACATTGTTGACGGAGTCTTTNGTTCCGCCGGTAACTGAGCGTCCGTTGACAAAGGAGTTGCCCTTGTAGGACACTTGTCCATTGGGAGAGATGACCTCGAGGTCGAGGTCATTTCGCAGTTGTGTGGAGGAAGAGGTCGAGCCNGGATAATCTGACCAAGTCAGGACTGCCTTGAGCGGTTCACCTGCCCTAGTTACATCGAAGGTGTAGTCGCTGGTCTGACCACTGGATAGTCGAGACCTGTCATCAACGAAGATACCGACGTCGCCACTAGGAATCAGAGAGTTGACGAGATTTATCCTGCCCCATCCTTCGTCGTCATTGGGAATGTCTCGGGTGTCCATGTCTTGAGCACCTAGAATCANCAGACCCTTGATTAGAGCGCCCTGAGGAGCTGGCCTATTTGCGACCTCCATTAGATACTCTCGAACTAGTACTGAGGCCCCTGCTGCAGCAGGGGTGGCCATCGAAGTACCGCTGTACTCTAGATACCAAGTATTACTCCACGACCCGTCCGCACTGTCGGCCTCTTGGGACTTACATGATCTGACGTAATCACCTGGAGCAACTAGGTCAGGTTTGATTCTGCCATCGTCAGTAGGNCCGCGGCTACTCCAGTAGTACATCTCATCGGGAGCGCCGTTGTAGCGGTTCTTGTGCCCCCCGATGGTAATTACGTTCTTCGCGGTACCGGGAGGCGATACTCCTGAGTTGCGGTCATTCCCTGCTGCGAATAGAACTGTCATGCCCTGATATGACCAATATTGGTCCCAAGTCGAGGTTCTGTCGTCGGCATCNTCAGACTGAGTNGAGTAGCCTCCNCCNCCCGAGCCCGAGCCCCAACTATTGGTNTGGAATCTTGCTCCNCCATTGTAAGCCGAGTTGAGCATGCTGTTGATTCCGTAGCTGTACAGCTGGCCTGTGTCGTCATCTTCCATCGCTTGGAAGTACAACTGAGCCTCGGGTGCGATTCCCTGGTATGTNCCACTGCTGCGNGAACCATCACCGAGAACTGTGCAAGCCACGTGAGTTCCATGTCCGTCACTGAGGTCGGCTGTCGAGGAGTCTCCNGGTGTGACTGATGTCAGGGCAGAAATACGNCCNGTGAAGTCNCCGTGNTCGTCGTCGAGACCGGAGTCGCCGACTGCTATCTTCTGCCCACTNCCGTTAAGNCCGGTGATGAACGTGTTCTCGACGGCATTGATTCCCATGTGATTCCTAGCCTGATCGTTGTGCATTACAAGAACCGGCATTGGTGCGATGTATGCTACAGAGGGGTGTCTCGTGATGTCATCGATCTGTTCGATTAGAATCGAGCCCCAGAGTCTTCCTTGCTCAGGCGACCAAGGATCTGAGAGCCACTGTGAAGCGTAGAGCAATGAGTCCTCGAAACCGAGACCGGGTTGGTCTTGCCTGATCAAATCGATGTCCTTCCATCCGATTACTTCAACCAGTATCTCTTCCTCTCCTGACATCAATCTGAGTTCAGGGTGAACGAGCAGAGCAGAAGGTACCTCATGGACTGCAATGACTTCTTTCAAGTCAGCAATTGAAGGGAATTCATTGGGTTGGGCTTGAATCAGGAATCCTGATGGCGGAATAGTTGATCTGATTTCGACATCGGCTGCCTCCATTATCGCCTGTCTGGCATCCCAGAGCCCAACTTGTCCATCCACGATGGCAATTGCAAGATCGGTTCGATGCTCGGCCAGCAATGAACTCATCTCGACGCCGGGAAGCAATCCGGCCTCAGTGTAGACTCCAATGCTGGAATCGGCACGGTTGGCGCGGATATCCTCGTATCCGTCGTAGATTACAGGTTCTCCGAGGCCCTGAATACTATCAGGGTCAGGAGAAATCTCAATCTTGTCGGAACTGTAACGTAACATCGCCTCATCACCTGATGAGTCGTCAAGCGGCAATGGTGAGTAAGATAGCAGCAGCACTGCCAGTACGAGTACGACAGAACGCTTCTGCATGGGTTCCGCCCGAGCGTGGCCGATTTGAGCGTATGGGTTCTACGAACCCATGCTGAGTCATTGTCTAGAGGAAGTTGAACGAGGACCTATCGAAGAATAGTTCCATGGTCCACTCTCCGACATCATGAGTCCATCTCTCGCTCCTCTCGGAATCGTAGGAGTCGTAGTACAGNATGATTTCAATCGTGTAATTNTCCCANACNGAAGCNCCATCAATCTGTAGTTCCAAATCATNACCAGATACAGATGAGTGGGCAGCCAGAGAATCTCTTGAGAAGTCCTGTCTGCCAACCTCCAATCCATTTGAGTCGATAAAGCGGATTGTCAAGTCGACATTTTCAATCGTCCTGCTACCATCGTTCCCCAGCTCAACTAGTACTACGTGACCGGGGCCCCCTTGGCGATATACGACATCAACAGCTACTCTATCATAGGGAATAACCCATGCGATTACGAACAGGCTGGCAACAAGTATCATCAGGACAGCTATGGAAGCAAAAACGACTCTTGTGGGGGAGATGTGCTTCCTAGCGCTATCCTCAATCCTCTCTAGTACTTCGTGAGCCAAATCGGCATCGGAATTCAAAGGCTCTTCCTCCTCCTGATTTCCAATCCTCTCCATCAGCCCCATTCAGTCACCTCCTAAAGTTGTAGCAAGAATAGTTAGTACAGCCGAAGAGAACGGCTCAACCACCATGATATGCTTGTTNGAGTCACCCATCCCAGGGACCATGTTGAGCATTGANAGATCGGATGCCATGCCGTTTACACCCAATGTTGTGCCAGTNGGCAGACCGCCCGAAAACTGGGCGTCNAGTAGAACGCCTCTGAGGTCGAACTCNGTATCCTCTACAGTCGCNGATGCACGAGCNGATGCGATTATCCTGCCACCTTGGACATCATCTANCTCTATTACNCTGTAGAACGGNCCTAGTAGCTCACGGACATTTATCGTCGCTCGCTGCAGGTTCTCACCTAGGGCCTCTAGTTCCTCTAGGACGACGGGAGGAGTCGCCGGGATGTTGCTCATCCGGATGTAGAGTCTCTCGACACCTTGGCCTCCAGAGCGAATCGAGAGACCGTAGGACTCTGTCATCTTGATCGACATGAAGTCGGTCATTCCNTCAGCAAGAAGTATCACATCNCCCTTCTTGTTGATNGCCTTTCCATGGGCTTCGATGTAAAGTGAAGCTCCTTCCATAGAGGCCCTGAACTCCAAAGTCGGTGAGCCTTGGAAGGCNAGTGACTTGGTGATATCAAAGTCAGTTGATGGGGCTGTGGTCAGATTAATCCATCCTGGGATGTTTGTCAGGAAAACGGTCGCAGGCCACCATGCTGAGTCCAGCCACTGCATCTGTTGCAGCATCATNGAACCGACCGCGGTACCTTCGCGGCGATATTGCTCGGGCACGGTCATGTCNATTGANATTGCAGTTCCNATGCTGGCNTGCANATCGACNGATTCCGGNATGTCCTCAATCATGACCTCGGTTCTGCTNCCCGCGGTCCTGTCAATCAACAGAACATGGACCCAGTCCAATCTCTCAGAGAGGACATAATGNGTGGATGTCGTGACCTCGGTAATCTGACCTNCCGATCTAATCTCGAANAGNGCATCCAGTCCTAGNTTGGTGGNTGANCTGACNGTCAGTCCCTGCAGAGTNAGNAGTAGGTCTTGGCCATTGATTCCGTAGAAGTGGACCATGAGCTCGCTATGNCCAGGAATCCATCCTACCATTCCGATTGCAATAGACCAGTCCTCACCCTGAGGCTTCATCTCCCTTGTGACGGAGAAATCNATCTGAGGAGGGAGTCCNGGTATCCAGACTCTCAGATAGAAGCCGTCTGAGATNCCCGAAGGTGCTGCTCGCAGAGAAACGCCGTGGACCCATGTGGGTGCTTTGACCGTGCCGTCTCCATGCCACGCTTCAACTGCAAGATCGAATGAGGANTCNGCGTCTAGCATGATTCCAAAGGAGAAGTCCTGTTCCGACTCAGAGCCGGTTGAGATATCGGATGTTACACCAGCCAGAACGCTGTTTACAGAGCGACCCAAGTCGGCTATTCCACTGATGAAGAAAGCAACTCCTGACAGGCCATTTGAGGCGTTGAACTCGGGGACATCTAGACTAGGTCCTGATCCGGATCCGGTTGGTATCTGAACTCCGATTGTGGAAGGCAGTGGGTCGATTGAAGCAACCACGGAGAGTTGCTTACCGCCCTGTGTAGGAGCATGATTGACATCTATACCTAGGCTCTTTGTCCCAATCACCGACATCTGCGCTGTCCCTCTCCCTGCTGGACCTGATGCGCCTTCTTCCTCAGGGGCGGTCCAACCGATACTGCTCAATCCGGTGATTCTCGCAGAGATTGATGAGGTCTCGGAAACCTGATCATGATGGAACAGGAAGTGATCGCCGCTCATAGTAACTGGATCGGATGAGTTGGTAATCTGTGCCTCGATTGATGAAATAGGGGTCTCGGAAGACCACTCAGTGACTGTACCGAAGGTTGTAGTGAATGAGTCGGGAACTCCGATTATCCTAGCGGCTTGTCTCTGATCTCCGTCCAAGCCGGAGTAGCTTATCGATTCGATATCTGTGGAGGCCTGATACTCGATTCCATCGGGACTGACGTGTACGGAGAGATTGTCCGGGATATCACTGAGAGTGAGGGCTTGGAAAGATAGGTTGTCGATACTGCCTGTGGGGTGTTCAATATAGGTGAACGAGAAGCTCTCATCTGATGTTGTACGTAGTACTGCAGTCTGTTCATCTAACTCGTTATCATCAATCAGAGAAAAGGCGGCAAGGCCACTAAATCTGAGGCTCGCGGCCACCGGGGCAAGTGGCTCAACAGGACCGTTTCTGCCTTGGACCAGGTTCAGGCCTCTGTCCTTAGAGAGAAGCAGATGGTCGCCGCTTCCGACCGGATGGTCACTCGAACCTATCTGCACCAACATGCTGGTCAGAGGCATGTCTGATCTGGTGACCAGCCAGTTGTCAGTTAGTAGTAGATGGATGGTTCTGCCGTCGAGTCCGCTAGCTCCATCGACCCCTCCACTGATGACATCGACGACCGCCGATGGGACGTCATTCAGGATGGTGCCTATATCGAGGAATAGATCGACGATGTTAATCAGAACATTGTCCATTACCTTCGAGACGAAGTCAAGATTGTCCGTATTATCGAATTCGTTTTCGCTGTTGCTACCTCCTAACTCAAAAGAGCCGTAGAGAACTAGGGCAGTGGGCAGGTCTCTTGCGTCAATGTGTATTTTCCTATGATCTTCATTTGCACCGTGCCTGGTGAACCATGAATCATAATCCAACTGCTCAACAGATTGTACCGATCGCAACAGTATCAGCGTCTTTGGTGGATTGGCAGGATTGACAGGTAAAGTAGGGTCATCGACATTCTGGCTGTTGTCTCTCGAGAAGTTCTTGATGCCAATGATGAATCCCAGTCTATCAGGCAGTTCTCCTGGTAATTGGGACTGTGAACCGTCAGATCCTAGCATGCGGAACACTCTCTCAATCTCGCCTTCTGAGAGAGAGCCCTGAGGCATCCCTCTTAGCCAACCAATTGAATCGGTGACATTGCCGAACGACCCATCGCTGGATTCCTCAGGAGGAAGTTCAGACCGATTCTCATGGAAGTGGATATGCAGGTCTGTCCTCTGATCGGCCCAGTACTCAATCGTGGTTAATCCCCTCTCGCCATCAACAATTGAGTTCTCAGGAAGGACGCTGTCGGTCCTGATGACTATATCTATCTCTTCAGGGATGATTACAGCCTGCCTATTCGGATGGAATGCGAGTTCGATATATGCCAACTCCCACAAATCCCTCACNCCGTTATTGTCGGGAGGTGCGAAGTGCAGGTAGCCGAAACCGGCTGANACACCGCAGTTGATTTCGGTGTGNGATGCGAACAGCAACTCATCGGGCGAGTATCGATCCGGACAGTCGCCTCCACCTGGATTAGTAATCTCGATTGCATAAGGTGCAGAGATTGAGGCGAANGTGATTCCACTCTGNTCNGCNCCTTGATTGATNATTCCGAAGGTCAGAGCCTGAATCAGTGAAGTTATCAGGTCTACGCTGGCCCCNGANATGTCAAAATACAGNCTCTCTATTCCTACTCTCAGNGTGAATTCNTCAGGCGGGACNGTGAATCTGGAGTCGACCACCCAGACATATGTCTCTCCTTCNCCNAGAGCAAGGATTGTGTCNTGGCCTGAGTANGCGAAGGCCTTGATNAGTGAGACNGTGAGTGTGTCCAAATGTTGCCAATCNGGGTCGTTTGANCTTGAGTCNANNACTCTGACTTCNAATGATATCCCTGGCTCCAGCCACAANGTNCCTCCTTCTACTCCCCATCCTCCNAGGAACTCCCANGCAATCTTCAGGCCGACCTCGATGTCGTCATCTCCGTCGTTGTCNATGTCCANCTCATGCAGCAGAGGTTCCGANNTGATGTCNAANAGTGAGACCAGNGAGGCGGAGAAACTCACNACCTCAAATTTCTCNACAGTGTTGCCTTCAAGATCAGTATACTCNGTTCGAATGACGTAATCNGTGATGTTAANCATNGTCTGCCAGATNTTCAANACTTGNCCNGGGGCATCATTCTGATTGAGCAGTAACTGGTAGGTGCTGGGATGCACTGGGTCAGGAGGTGAAGTCTGCACCATACTGACTCCATCTGTCACCGCATCGATACTGGACAGNGGATCTGANGNNGAAACCGGTGANACCGAGTTGCTCACTCCCTCAATTATTGGGCCTGCCAACTGTCCAACAGAATTGCTGTCAAGCATCTCTTCCCTCTCCTCAAGTACATCTGAGAGCTCTTCAAGNATNCCGAAATCATCTGATTCGAATCTTGCCTCTCCATTNACAGCCGACATCGGNGATAGGGNNGGCAAGAGCAATAGAGCAACGATGAGAACGGTGTGTGAGTGCCCGGTGCTAGGGGACCTGCTNATCAGCCTNACAGCGTCGCTGCTCATGTTCGCACCTCCTAGAGGTGCGCTAAAGGGTATTGCCCTGCATGAATCTATAATCGAGCGATACCGTGTANTGGTGTTCAGTCGAGAGAGACTGATTCAACTGAGCCGCAATGNGGGCATTCTGTCCTAGCNGNNTCGACTCCCGGAGGCATTGTAACCTCAAACATCTCCTCACAAGAAGAGCAGTTCTGTCGGACTGTCCTGTCCGAACTATGAGAGTCCTCTGTAGGGGTCTCTTGAGTTGCATCATCCTGACCCGGTTGCCAGTTCGAAACCTNCTCNTCAGCATTNTCTTCGTGAGAGAAATCAACCTCTTCTCTCTCAACNGCCTCGTCATCCTCGAATTCTGATAGCAAATCGCTGCTGATGCTGGGAGCGTTGGAGNCNGACTTAGATTGTGATGNGNTNTGTAGTAGTTCGGCTATGTCNGGGTCAATCTCGGCNCCATCGGCCTCNCCCATTGCAGTGGTAATTTCCTGGGTCGAGCCTGACATACCACTNGAAAAGTCGCCGAANACCTGTGTCTGTGGCTGCTGCTGTGCCTCTGGCTGTGATACNCCCTNATAGCCNCCACCCCACATCACCTTCTGCTCCTCAACGGAAGGTGGAGCAGTAGCAGAGTCCTCTTCATCTGAATCCTGCTCTGCGAGCATTGCCGCCATCCTTCGATTGGACAAAATCCTCCAAGAGACNAGAGCGACCAGAATCAGTGCCAGTAGACCGGNTCCTGCAATAATCAGAAGTCTGGTGAGGTCTGAATCATCGGATTCAGAGCCGCTAAGAACGTTAACTAGAATCTCGAACTCTGATACTAAGCCTGCATCATTCTCAATTCGGCAAACTACAGTTGTCGGGCCCGATGTGTCATAGCTCCAGAGAACTGAGTCTCCGAACTTGTCGGCATCGTTGCGTGAGTCGCCATCCGAGTCGGAATCTACCGAATCGTCGAGATCCCAAGTGTACATCAGGTCAGGAGACTCCAAGTCAGAGGCATTCGCCTCGAAGCGGAATGTCTGATCAATCTGCAGTGTGATTTCGGTAGGATTGTCTCCAATTGATGGAGGAGTCGAGTCGTACAGGCTGATTGTAGCGATATCCTCGGCCACTCTGCCGGAGTTGTCAGTCGCGCGCATTGTGACGGTATGAGGTCCTGCTGAGTACGAAGTGTCGAAGGCGTGGGTGAACACGGTGGACCCCTCGTCACCACCAGAGTAGTTCTCCATCAAAATGCCGTCAACCAACCACTCGATTGTATCNACACCCCAATTGTCNGTCACCTGGCCGCTGAGAATCACATCCTCTCCGTAGGTNCGCTCCAGAGTCGATGTGACNTCGATGCTGACATCAGGGTCAGAGATATCTGCTACCTCGATGTTCTGGTAAGCGCTTGCGCTGCGATCGTCAGTTGATACTACGGTGAGTCTGATAGTCAGTGAATTCGGATTGGTCCAGCTGACATTTACAACTGGTCCGGTAATGTCGTCTACTCCATCGCCATCAGTATCCCAACGGAAGCCTGACTCGGGAATTTGTTCGGAATTGTTTGGTGTCTGGCGGGCATCCAGCGTCACAGTGGACCCGACATCAACTACGTCTAGCGGGACATTTGAGTCAATAATCGGCTCTAGAACCGGTGTGAGTGAAAGTGTCACGGTTACAGCAATCGACTCTGTACCTGCTCCTCCTCCTGCCGGTCCGGCTCGGTTGTCGACTACCAAGTACAAATCATCTCCTTCGTAGGTCTCTGTTGCCAGCCATACCATGTCTCTCTCTTGGGTAATCAGGAGCATATCGGTTCCTTGAACACGAGAGGCAGCCGTGCCTCCTTGTTGGTAGGTCTCTACTTGTAAGGCAGTCATTAGGAAGACATCGGGTGCACCTTCCATAGTGTTGGCCTCCATCCTAACTTGAGTTCCCGCATCGACTACGAAGGGGCCGTGCAGAATCGAGTGCTCACCCGGACTCAGCCTGACTATAGTATCGGCCAGGGTAAAGGGTCCAGGTGTGACCGAAGACGAGTCGAGTGTGACTGAGGCGATTGAGCCTCCTTGGGAGCCACCACCCATGTCTTGAGGGTGAGCGAGGTTGTCGATTACCAGATACCATCGAGTCGGATCTCTGTCATCGGGCACTGTCCAATGCCAAGAGCCGGTTCCGTTGAAGTTCTCAAACACCGAGTTTCTCTCCCATATTGAGTCGCTCCTGTATGATTGCTCATTTTGGTAAACCGAAATCGAGTTGACCGAGAACAGCAGGATATCGATGCTTGAGTCAGTAGTCAGGTCAAAGGCGTGAATCTCACCTGGTTGCAACTGTCCCAAATCCACCCTGACGCAAGACTGATCATCGATATTCCAATTGGCTGGCATCATCGATAAATCCGCATTGATGCATGAAATCACTCCCTTAGGAGTGGCCTGTGCGATAGGCGCGCTACTGGCTAGTAGTAGGGCGATTAGTAAGGCGGTAGCGGCTCGGCGCACGCAGAACGGTTTGCCTTCTGCTTTTGAATCGTATCGCAATCGCGTTCATCATATGCTCAAGTGTTTCCACGTGAACTATGAGGCGTTCCTAGGGATTGGAGTAGGCGGGAACCATCTGAGAATCATCACATCACCAATTGAACGAATCCAGTTCCACGGTATGGCGACGTGTATCCTGCCTTCGACTAGGTCAGCGGGAGGGTCAGAGACGAAGACATGGGTGCAGCGCCATCCATCTGTCTCGATTACAGTGTCGTGTACGGTTCCTAGGAGTCTGCCGTCCGGCAGGATGACTGGTAGGCCACGAATATCGGAAACCTGGCAATCCGCCATGGCCCGCGCCTATGTTGAACAGGCATCAACCTGACGGAAGCGAGTTGCTTACTTGCCGCGGTTTTTGTTGGCCTTGAGGCTGGGCCGGAGTTTCTCTGCTCCCTTACCCTTGTTCATCAGACCGCGGCCACGCTTGCCTGCGCTCGTCTTGCCGCGGAAGGCTCTGCCGCTGTGGCTGTTGCCACTTGAAATCCAACCAAACTGCTTGTCTGACTTGATAGCAGGGTGAGATGGATCTAGGAGTATGACTTCGTAGAACTTGTTCTTGCCGTCCTCTCCAACCCAATAGGAGTTCAGAACCTCGAGGTTTGGATATCGCCTGCTGACTCTCTCCTCGGCCATTCTCTGAATTGACTTGCCCATTGTAATCTTCTTGATGCCCGCCTTGGAAGGCTTGCGCTTCATGTGGACCTTGCTCTTTCGCAGGCCTCCACGGCGAACTCTGGTCCTAACTACAACAACACCTTGCTTGGCCTTGTAGCCTACTCTGCGCGCGGCGTCTATGCGCGTAGGGCGGTCGATCCTCTGGTATACCGGCTCCTTTCTCCAGCCCGCCATGCGGTCACGTCGGTAACGAGATGGTAGGGATGCCTTGGGAGTTTTCCACAAGGAGCGGACATGTTGTTGTACACCCATTGTTTCTACCTCAAGCGAGCCGCCGACCAAACTCTCCTTTATGAGGCTGCCCACATTGCTCAAGGAGCAGTATAGCTTGTTATTGGTCCGCGCTCCCGGACTTGAACCGGGGACCCCCTGATGGCTGCCCACAACCAAGTGTTTCCAGTCTACAGTCAGGTGCTCTAAGCCAGCTGAGCTAAGCGCGGTTATGCCTGTGGAGCGCCCCTCTGCTTATCTCGCTTTCCGGAGACCCTCTGATAATCGCCTCCATGGGTCGGTGTAATCCCTCAACGGTTAAGAAGGCTGAGAAGCGCACTTCGGGAAGTAGGCAGCAATGCCAGGGATGCATTCGGGGTAGGATGATGACAGGGGCTCCAGCGACGACCATAGATCAGATTCCGGATGGTAGGATACCCACGGCCCTGACTGACAAGGAGCTTGAGTCGTTCGGACCTCCAGATCCTAGAATCCTAGTCTGCGGATGCGGAGGCTCGGGTAACAACACGATGAACAGAATCACGCACATTGGTGTCGAAGGCGCTACAACAGTCGCCATCAACACCGACAAGCAGCATCTCGACCACACTAGAGCGATGCAGAAACTGCTTGTTGGCAGGCACATCACCAGAGGTCTCGGGGCAGGGGGAGACCCGGTGATGGGCCGACGCTGCGCCGAGGCGGGACGAGATGTCATTTCTAGGATTGTCAGCGGAGCCGACCTAGTGTTCGTCACCGCTGGGCTAGGCGGAGGTACTGGAACTGGAATAGCACCTATTGTGGCCGAGGAGGCAAAGCGCTCGGGAGCACTAGTAGTAGCAGTAGTCACAACTCCATTTACAGTCGAGCGAAGACAGCGCATGCAAAGAGCGTTGGAGGGACTCGACCTGCTTCGCAAGGCAGCTGATGCAGTCCTAGTCCTAGACAACAACAGACTACTCCACTTCGTCCCCAACCTGCCTCTTGACGAGGCATTCAGTATCATGGACCAGCTCATCGCCGAGATAGTCAAGGGAGTTGTCGAGACAATCACACTGCCCAGTCTGATTAACCTAGACTTCGCAGATGTCCGCTCGATCATGAAGGGTGGGGGAGTGACTATGATGCTCTATGGTGAGAGTGATCAGGGTCCAGAAGAAGTGGTTCACGAGTGTTTGAACCATCCATTGCTAGATATCGAGATCGATGGTGCCTCAGGTGCGCTGATTCACGTAACTGGAGGGCCGTACATGACATTAGAGCAGGCCAATCAAGTCTGTGAACTGATGACCTCAAGACTGTCTCCGGATGCAAATGTAATCTTTGGAGCAAGGCAAGATCCTGCTTTTGGAGACACAATCAAGGTGATGTCGGTAATCACCGGAGTTGCCAACAGCAGGCTGGATGTTGAGATGATGAGTGCAGATATGCTTGGTGAGGCCCTCAACATAGCTCGAAAGAGCCGCAGTCCAGCGGAAGGCGGATTCCACAGATTCGATTGATGGTCATCCATGGCGGGGGAAGCCTCAAACAGGACGCGTTTGGAGGTGGTATCATGCATGAGGGTCGCGTAGTAAAGGCCTCAGGACTCGTTTTGCTGATGATTTTGTCAACCGTTGCCGCGCCCGCGAGCGCGCAGGATGCAGTACAAGATCCCAAGCAACCTTCAGTGGACAATCCGCATATGCATGTATGGGGAGACAGTGGTCTAAACAACTGTTGGACCCACTTCGACCGTAACGATTCTGCTGGTTCGGCTAGCGAAGGATATGGTGAAGAGACATTTAGTCAGGGTCAGCAAGTTGAGGTTGAATTCAGTTGTAAGATGCAGGAGAATCTCAAGCAAGACCTGTACCTAGATGCTAATGGGACAATTACATTTGAATTCGTAGTCGCAATCTATTCTGCAGATGCTTGTGATGATGAACAAAATGAGTGCACTCCGCTAACATTCACACTGACAAAGGGATCTACAGAGATAGCAAAGCAGGAGTTTCCTAATGTGAATAAGGATGGGGGCGATGAGATAATTCAGTGGAATCTGAATACCAACGAAACCATGGCACGTTGGAACAAGAGCATTGAGGAGCCTGAGATTCATGTAGAGTTCTCTTGGCCAGGATACAATGGAATCGAGTGCATTATTTTCGATTGTACTGGTGAGTTCAGATTCTACTACTCAAACAA
>PAYF01000035.1 GCA_002714745.1 Methanobacteriota archaeon
TCACTCGCTGCTGCTGGACCTGCTTCCATGACTGTCGGCTCACAGTCTGATGTGTCCTTCCAAGTCGTCGCCAGAGCGGATTTGAGAATGCCTGAAGGCTCACAGATTATCTCAATCACTGCGGAAGTCGTTCAGGCCGATGGAATTACTTGGGTCGGCACTCCGACCACCTACAAGGTTCTAGCAGTTATTAGGCAGTTCAGCCGCCTCCGAGTCGCCTCCGAGGTAGCATTCCTGCAACTCAGGCCAAAGGTCGACTACATGCTGACCTTTGATGTCTACAATGACGGTAACGCGATGGATAGATTCAATGTCGGAGTAGAGAATTACGGAGACCTCAATGATGAGGGCTTCCAACTCAGCATCCCTCTGGTCTCGGTTGAGATAGAGTCCATGGCTCCTGCTGAGAAGATCTACGTTCAGATGAGGACCCCTAAGAATCAGGGTTGGACTGACAAATACTTCTCTTTGATGTTCAAGGCCACTTCTGAATATTCAGTTAGGACTGAGGGTATACCAAATTACCAGATTCAGACGATGACCATATACATCAGAGGGGTCTATCTTCCTGGATTCGAGTTAGTTGGGACTATGATGATTACGACTCTCGCTGCTGCCGCCATAGCAGGCAGGTTCCGCGACGATGACGACGACGATTCAGTTGAGCCGAGAGAGCTTGATGCGCGTCTGTTCTGACTTCGATTAGAACTTCTGACTAGTCAACGGGTTGATAACCGACCTCTGTGACGTGCGCATATAGGGGGAGTTCTGTGAGCGACGGCGGTCTGTTACAGAAGGCGATTGATCAGCAATCAGGAGGACAGGACGAACCCGTAATCATTGCAGATGTGGAGTCCTCTGATTCCCAAGGGTTCCTATCTGGTCCAATCAAATCAGGTGCCGGCTTGGCCGTTCTAGCAATCGTAGTATCTTTCGTAGTCTCCAGGCCAAGCATCCAGAGTGATTACTCATTCCTAGGAATCGTACCCATCCTAATTTTCGCACTATCTTTCTACTTGGTATGGAATGCCATCGGCAGGAAGCAAACTGCTGCTATTGCCGTGGTCTATCTGTTGCTCGCTGCTTCGCCATATCTGGTCATGAGCCTCTCTGCTGGAGAGATTACCGTAACAGATTCTGAACTATCAGATGATTCCACCACCATCACTCTGACCATAAGGGAATCTGGAGCAATCATGGGCTCTTCCGTGGACTCTGCAGATATTTCAATCACCTACGATGGAAGTGAGGTTTACTCGCAATCCATTGCCTTTTCAATTAACAGAGAGGATGGGTTCGGCAAGTACGGAGAGATCGATTTGACTGTTGCAGACTGGTACCAAGGCAATGCAGCCGACGACGCTGAGTATGTAGTGACTATCGATGTTGGTAGCTCTTCTGACTCAATGCAACTCCAGTCTAGGCACCTACAGAGGACCGTTAATGACGTCAAGGGAGAGACATTAGGCGCTATGGGAGTAGCCAACGACTGCGATGACTCCAAGGACTCGTGCATACTTGGTGTTGCACTGAAATCATGGTCGGGTCTGGATGCACTTGGAGACAATCCNCCCGGGGCTCTCCCGTATGCAGACTATACTGTACAAGCCAATATGTATTTTGACTCCAGCGTCGTAATCTCTTACCCCCTAGTCACAGTTGTGAATGGAGTTGCTCAGTGGGATTCAGGCAACGGAGAGTACGGGGGAGGAAGCGCCCTAGTAGGAGAGGACGGCTCAGAACTACCTCTACCTGGTTCAGTCGAATCCTTCGAGTTAAACACCAAGTACGTACCAATCGATGACTGGGCAATAAACGATTATGGATGCTACCACTTCACAGTTGAGGTTACTCAGAACTCGCCTTGGTCTGATGGCTCGACCTTATCTCAAACCTCGTATTACGAATACACCGAAGAGGGTGGCGAGACCGGCGGCAATCCAACTAACGAAGCATGGACAAAGGTAACCAGTTGTGATGACTAGTATTCGTCATTCGAATACTCTGATTCTTCCTCATCATCCTCTACTATGGCATCCGAGGCCCGTCTGAGCATTGTCACTCCTGCTATTGCCATGGCCACAACAATAGCAGCTAGCAGTGGCAGCACTGGTAGCGAACCATCTTCCTCAGGCTCCGCCCAACTCGCCGTTGCGGTAGTCATACTTCCTCCTCCGAATGCATCATCCTCGATCAACTGAGTCGGAGTTAGAATCCTGCATGTGAGGGANGCATCACCAGCCTGTGAATGCCTCCATCCAAATGAAACCTGAACAGATTCACCCGGCTCGATTCTGGCTTGTTGATATCCTCCGATATCAGCCTCCATGCCCGTCTCAGTCACATCACAGGTGAAGTAAAGCAGAGCTGCTGCAGTTCCCCTATTGGCCAAGCCAGCAACAACCGGCATTGACTGACCTCTTGTCTTTGACAAGGAATCTTCTGGAATTTCCAAGGATTCCCATTCCACGAATGGTGTTCCGGAATCCAAAACTATTGAGTTCGACCAGTCGAGATTAATGATTCCCCCTCCATAGTTGCCTATGTCGGATGTCTGAGGATTCCACCCCGTCTCGTAAGAGATAATCTCGATGGTCGCCGACTCGGTCCACACGGTGCCGTCAGCGTAGCCAATCTCGATCACTCTCTCATTCCCGCCATTGATGTATGCAGTACCATTTTCATCACTGAAAATCTCCTGAGTAGACTCTTGTGGCCCAACGCCTGAGAGTCTGAGGACCACGTACTTGGCATCCAGATGCAAGGTCTGCCCTCCGATTCTCCTCTCCCACTTGTCAATCAGTCCACCTGAGCCGCTGACCCCTTCTCCCCAGAACAACTCGGAGTAAGCCCCTGTTCTGACATCGTGGTCATCCAAACTGGCCGAGAATGAAGTTGTTCCAAGAAGATCGATTCTGCCAGATTCTCCCACCATAATCGGCCCGACTCTGTTGAACTCAGTACCGTCGGCACTCAGGGTCCCGTCAACTAACACTTGACCTCCAATCAGAGAGGAGGAAGAGGACTGCATTTCTCCATCGACATGTAACTGGAATCCAGGAGTCCCCGCCCCTCGCATATTGACGGTTTCCAACTCCGAGCCCGGAATAGTAGTCTCGCCCCCCGTTTGTGTGGTGATGGTGATAGACCCCACCGTAACAGGGCTGGAACCATAGCCAGTCAGTCCAATCCAGATATCTTCACTTCCATCGTCGAAGTTGAATGTGTGAGAGCTGCCATTGAGATTGTAGGACTCGCCTCCGATGTGTGCAGCATCACTGTAGTATGTGTCGCCTTCCATCGCAAACATGTCGACTTGGAAGGGGCCAGAAATCCCCTCACTTGGAATCTTGAACTTAGATAGGTTTTGTTCATCCCAGTAGCCCATACTGGCTATTGCCGAGGGAGGAGTCTGAGACTTAACCGTCGAATGCGAGATTGTTAACTGACCACCTTCGTCGACATGAATACTAGATCCTTCCATCATCTTGATGTCAGCGTTGTCGATTGTCAGGTGCCCCCCGTCTACGATTCTCACAGCACCTTCTACCGAATCCTCTCCATTCCACGTTACATCCATACTGATTACAGTCTCGGTATCCTCAGCGAATATGACCGCAGAAACAAGCAGTACAGAAGAAATCATCAGAATCGATTGTAGTAACGCGGCAGTTCTCATTGATTGTGATTAATGAGAGTGCCATGAATAGTTTTGCCTNCCATTCTTCGGATAGGGTTCATTCGCTGTCTACGTCTGGCAGAACCGTGACCGTGTCGCCGCTCTTCCCTGCTCCCGACTCCGCGGCCTTCGCATTGAATATCCTCACAGTCCTGATGATGTACGGCCCATTCTACCTAGCCAATACTGGTGCGATGCTGTTCGGTAAGTGGATTCCTGAAAGATTTGGATTTAGCAGCGTGGTCATTGATGGAGGAAGAGATTGGAGTGATGGATACCGAATTTTGGGCGACGGCAAGACATGGAATGGAATGTTCGGAGGGGCTGTTTTCTCAGGTCTACTTACTATGCTGGCACACCATCTGTGGGGTTCACGTATACTGCCAGATGCAAGACCATTTGTCGACCCCACTCTATTCAGCGATTCATCCAATTGGTTCTGGCTTGGCGGCGAATGGGGAGCGGCCTTCGTCATGGGCTTCACTCTAGGGCTAGCTTGCATGGTGGGTGACACGGCCGGCTCCTTCGTCAAGCGCCGTCGTGGGTTGAAAAGAGAAGGCGAAGAGAGCTCTCAGGCTCCGCTGTTGGACACTGTTCCGTTCGCGGTGTCGATTTTCGTGTTCTCATTCTTGTTGTTTGATGGTCAGATTCTCACTAACGAGCAACTGCATGAGGAGATCATTACTCTTCTGATACTGACTCCAATCATCCATCGCTTGTTCAACATCTTAGGATTCAAACTAGGCCTAAAGTCGGTACCGTACTAGGAGCCTCCTTGGCGGAATCCATTATCTCCTGATTGCCTCACGCATATGCATGGGCCCAATCACTGTCTTGGTTGTAGGAGGAGGAGGCAGGGAGCACGCCCTTTGTATCGGACTAGCCAACAGCCCATCAGTGATAGCCGTGCACTGCTCTCCCGGTAATGCAGGGACCTCAATGATCGCTACGAATCACAATATCTTGACCAGTGATATTCAGGGACTTGTCTCCTTGGCCCTAGATATCGACGCCGATTTGGTCGTAGTCGGACCTGAGGCGCCACTCGTATATGGCCTTGCAGATTCTCTTAGAGAAGCCGGAGTCGCATGCTTCGGCCCTCATTCTGAAGGCGCTCGTCTAGAAGCCTCAAAACTCCATGCCAAAGAGGTGATGAGATCTCTCGGCGTTCCGACAGGTTGCCACATCGTTGTGGATGATGAATCTGTAATCTCAGACGCTCTCGACAAGTTCGAGGCCCCCTGGGTGATCAAGAGAGACGTGCTCGCTGCCGGAAAGGGTGTGACTGTAACCTCAGATAGGGCCACCGCCGAGCAAGCCCTATTGGAAGGAATCGAATTGGACGACTTTGTCCTTCTAGAGGAGCACCTGTCTGGAGAAGAGGCATCCGTGCTGGTTGTAATGGACGAATCGGGGTATATCTGTTTGCCCGCCAGTCAGGATCACAAGAGGGTCGGAGAGGGAGATACTGGTCCAAACACTGGAGGAATGGGAGCTTACGCACCTGCTCCTGTGGTGTCAGATTCCGTGATGCACAGGGTTACACTAGAGGTAGTTGAGCCCATGCATCACCACCTAAGGAATCAGGAGATCCCCTATCGAGGATGCCTGTATGTTGGTCTGATGATTGACCAAGATGGTTCTCCAGGAGTAATAGAATTCAATGTCAGATTCGGAGACCCAGAGACTCAAGTCACAATTCCNCTAATTTCAAGCGACCTTGGGCAACTCCTTCTCGCTAGTGCCGAGGGCAGAGTGGCCCAAGAGGANTGCGAGTTCCACGAGTTGAGNGCGGCCACNGTGGTACTCGCNTCTGAGGGCTATCCGGCCAGTTCTTNNTCGGGCAGAGAAATCAANGGTAGCNAAGTTAGGATAGANGAGGGCATNACCTCGGCATTCATACACTACGCCGGTGCGGTTTTGAGTGAAGANGGACANCTCGTTTCCTCTGGAGGAAGGGTGTTATCNGCTACCGGATTGGCCCCATCTCTGGGCGATGCAGTGGCCGCCGCCTACGAGTTGATNGNGTGTATCGAACTCGAGGGCTCTCACTTCAGGANAGACATNGCTTACCGCGCTCTGTAGCGTTTTNTGATGCTGACTNCGAGNCTCATTNCATTCAACCATTCTACGAATGGTTATAACAGTCAGTCAAATCGGCGCGACGCTAGCCTACGTGCTGAACACGGTGATTGATGATGAATGAGAATAATACCGCGACTGAATCGACGCTCTCCCAAACGGGAGTCGCTTCCGTCCCAGCGGTGCTGGCAGCATTGCTAGCACTGTTTCTGGGGGCCGATTATGTCGCAAACGGAGTTATGGAAAATGACGGATACACGCAAGTCCTGATTCTGCCTGTCGTAGCCTCTCTGGCTGCTGCGCTTGGCAGAATTGGTGNCTTTGCTTCATTCGGTCAACTATCTCAATTCCGCAGTGCCATCGTAATCTTCGGATTCTTATCTGCAGCAGCGATAATCTCGCTAGCCTACAACCTGTTTGAAAGTGTGGGAAGGATAGGGGCCCTAACTTTCGCACTAGTTGGAATTTCTACATACGTTCAGATTCGCTCTGGTAGACGAGAAGAAGCAAGCATACTGCTATCGGTGGTGGTTGGATTCCATCTCGCAGTATCTCATGCAGCCAATTCGGTACTGGATTCGTCCGATTGGGCCGGTTCCGCACCCGATTTGATTGACACGCATAGGGCCGTAATTGCATCTGTATTCTTCGCCTTCTGGGCCGCGTCCATTGTTGCCGGAGTGATTACTACAGCGCTATTGAGGGGCAAGATAGAATCTGCTGGCTCTGGAGCTNTCGGNGCACCTTTATCATCCTCAAACAAGGTGCTAATGTATGCACTTCTAACAATCCTGGTCATTCAGACAATACCTCTAGTTTGGCTGGGCCAACTCACCGGAGTNCAGGAGTTTGCAGATCATATGTACCTNGGATCNGTTTGGGCATTNTTCACCACGGCNNTAGTACTCTTNGTGGCCTTCTGCCACTGTGAGAGGTGGAACGTCATTGGCGCCTTGGTTGCAGTGAATTGGCTACTCTACACTCTAGGGCATCTCCAAGAGATAGGTAACGAGTTCCCGAGTTTCCTTACNGGCGATGATGCGATGAGCACATTCTCGTGGTTCTTCCTTGGCTTCTGGCTAAACGTCGCTGCCATCATGATCGCCTCACGAGGCTACTTCGGAGACATATCTCCTCGACANGAGCCTAGNAAGGCAAGAGTCTGGTGGCAAAGNAATTCCTACTCGATTNTTGTCGCTCTGGCCATATTTGTGGCATTCGCAGTTAGAACTGGATGGAATGTACTGCCTGCAATGAACGCCTCGGCTACTGGCCTATGGGATATGACCGGAGGGTCCGATCCTTGGTACATGAAAAGAGTCGTCGATTACATTGTGGCCGAGAGGAGCCACTACATCTTCGACCACGATANAGCATATCCGATGGGGGCAATCAACCCTCGTCCACCTCTCTTCTCTTGGTCGCTAGCTCTAGGGGGCCTGAGCCTATCTTGGCTACTTGAGATGCCCGCAGACGAGGCCACCTGGTGGAGCGTCGCGGCAATGCCTGCAGTATTCGGAGCACTAATCGTACTGCCTCTAGCTGCAATCGCGAAGAACGTCCACAGCAAGGGAGCAGGAATCCTGACTGCCTGGCTGATTGCGCTGATGCCAGGACATATCTCTCATGCCACGTTCGGTCTTGCAGACCACGACTCATTCGCCCTACTGTTTCTATCCATGGCATTCTACTATTGGGTCAGAGCACTCGATAATCTCGGCACTGAGAGGCTATTCCAGAATCCGAACTCAAGCCCACTGTATCTGATTGCAGGAATCAGAGAGACTTGGCACAGGAATCCTCGGGCCATGGCGTTCGCCACACTATCTGGAATCTCGTTCGCTACAGTGGCTCTCGGGTGGAAGGGATTCGTCTATGGTCCGGGAATTCTATTCCTAGCTTACTCGGGTCAGATTATTCTGAACATGTTCAGAAAGAGGGACAGCCTACCGCTGACCTCTGCAACTCTACAGATGCTTCTGACGTCATTCTTCATCCCTCTGCCATTCTATATGTGGCCCGGACTGAATCTAGTGTTCGACCCTAGCGGTTTCCAACCGATGTTCTACATTATCGGTTTTACACTGGCTCTAGGGTGGGTAGCGTCTTCATTCAGGGACAAGCCTTGGCTATTGGTCCTAGGAACTGGTGGAGTCCTAATTGGAGGTATCCTAGCTATTCTGTTTATCCTACAGCAACTGGAAATATACAACGGTTGGGATATTCTCTTCACAGGAGGATTCTACTTCTCAAAGAACAAGATCTTTGGGACAATCGGAGAAGCACAGGCCCCAAGCAGAGGGGTGCTATTTGCTTCGTACGGACCAGTCGTTGCTCTGATTGCGGTTGGCTGCGCCTTNGTNCTCATGTGGCGAGGGGCCCGAAGAGATCGCCAGAGCCACTTGCTTCTGGGNCTNTGGGTAATCATNGCGACATACATGGCATGGTCTGCTGGTAGATTCATCTTCAACGCAACTCCTGCAATGGCAGTCGTAGGTGGAATCGGTCTGATGATGCTCTGGGAAGGGGCCAACTTCTCTTCCTTTGTCAANGANTGGCGNCGATCGGGAATCGGAACTCCGAGAACCAGATTTAGATCGATTTGGCCGGCTACAAAGAGCAACCCCGCAATTGCTGCTATCTTAGTCATCCTGATGATGGTGGCTTCTCAGCATGCTACCTACGGCATAGACTCCGGAATTCCTCGAGGAGAGGCTGCGGCAACAGATGTTGATCAAACATTACACGACATAGCCCCCGACTTCCTCAGGGCCGAGGTCCTAGGCCTCTCTGTTCTCAAGAGTGAGGGCTACAATCCAGAATCTGAGATGTGGTACATGGGCACCTTTGGACCCGGCTTTAATAGCGGCTCTTGGAATCTGGCCTATGATTGGTTGTCCGAACAGGATTCAGATATGAGCTTCAGCGAGCGACCAGCCTTTGTTTCTTGGTGGGACTACGGATTCCAAGCACTGGCGCAAGGTCAGCACCCAACGGTGGCTGACAACTTCCAGTCAGGAATTCCTCATAGTGGAGGAATGCTGCTCTCAAATAGCCAGGAGGACACCCTCGCCCTGTTCATCACCACTATTGCCCAAGGTGACCGCCGCTACAACGACGGACCTGGATTCTCCGACTCGTTCATCTCGGCCCTCTCTCAACACATGACAGAAGAGCAGTTGGAGGAGTACTCGAATATCCTGTCCATAGAGGTCAATGACGAGTCATTCGTACTGTCCCGGGCAATGGCCATAGTCGCAACAGACGACCACACAGAGTTGCTACGTGGCTATTCGCTCGACTCTCAAGGGTTACCTGAGCCTGACGAGAAGTGGGTCGTGATGATTGGAGGCAACCAGATGGGCAACTCCACCGACAACGAGACCGAGGCAATGGAGCTGTTCAACGCAACTCGACTGAACAACGCTCAGTTCGACATGGACACTACTCACTATTTAATCGGAGGATATAGGTACACCAGCGATCTAATCGAGGATTTCAACGACGTCTCGACCGGCCTGCACAGGGCTAACGCAAAGCTCTCCATGAGCCGTGCGTTCTTATCGACTGCATTCGACATGGGTGAACTGGCGGCTATCTACCATGACATCACAGGTTTGGAATACGAGGTTCAAGACTACCAAGGGACGCTCGGAGAGACTGTTGTACGCAACAATGACATCCGCTATTTTGCAATAGATAACCGCCTCTATCCACTAGGTGGGACCTATTATGGAGACTACCAATATCATCGCGGCCAGACCACAGGAATCTTCCACGCACCGACCGGACTATCCGGCCTTGACATGGAGGATTACATCACTGCAATCTACGAAACCCAGCGTGGAGATGGCCCAATTATCCCACGCTCTTCAGAGGAGTTCGAGGAGGAGTATCTGAACGACATTATCCGCCAGAGTTCCGGTGCTTCAGATTCGAACGAAATCATCAGAATGGTCGATATCGATTACCAGCAGCAACCGGCTTTCTTCGAGACGATGGTTGCTAGATTCTACGTGGGATACTCGACTTCGATGCTAGGTTTGCCAGGTGACGCCGATCAACCAGCCCCTCACTTCTATACATCAGGCACTCCTGGTTCGTATCTGGAGAATGCATACCCACTTCCGGGAGCCATGATGAACCACTTCGTACTAGCAAACTGGTATGACGATGAGCGCTGTGAGTTGCTGGAAAACGGCTCAAAGATCGACGAGAACTGTTCCAACCCTACAATCGGTTCAGCCAATACTCAGGTCAAGATCATGAAGTACTACAGCGGTGCTACATTGGAGGGCACAGTTGAGCTAGAGGGCTTCGGAGCCATTCCTAACGCCAGAGTGATGTTCGAGAGGGACGCATTTAGCGGCGAGGAGGCGGCCAATGCTGATGGACATGTAGTAGATGGAGATGACAGGACATACTGGATTCCTATTGGATATACTGACGCAGACGAGAACGGCCACTTCTCATACACCGTCCCAGCTGGAAAGATTAGAGTCTCTGCATTCATCGGCGAGCCAAACCTCGACGCAGCCAGATCTGCAATGATGACAAATGATGTCGGCCAATCTCTCAGCGATATCTTCCAAGAAACTTCTGCAAGCCGTAACGTCAACCCGATTACCGGAATTCTGGCTAATGTATCAGGGGCTACATGGCTTTCAGAGACAATTGTCAATGTATCGGGAGAGGCAGGACACAGCAACGGCGAGCAGACTGTGTTTGGAAACGTATCAGTAGATCCTTCCTACGCTACAGGAAAACTGGTCTGGTCCGGCTCGACATTCTTCGATCAAGAACCCCTGACTAATGTAACGGTGGAGATTTCTCCATCGGCAGACCATGTCCAGATTCCTCCACATTCGACGACAACATCCAGTGGAGTAGTCGAGGGTTATGACCTAGCGTTCGGAGGAATAGGTGAAGTCACATTCACTGGAGAAGGCTCTCTAATCACCCAAGGAGTTGTCACAGTTTCCGACTTCACAGGCAACCATTCTCAGATGATTTCTCACAATCACAGTTTGACGGGAGACGGTCTGTTTTCGGGCAGAGGTACCCTCTCGGGTGATGTCACTGACGACATCGAGATTCCCGATTGCGGGGCCAACTCAACTATGCCTGAGAACCACTCGGCTTGTATTCTGGAATCGGGAGACTTCCTGATTGAAGGCGACGTCAATGCTACTGGAAGATACACCTCTAATGGAACTACCAGTTTCACCAGGAGCCTGAGTCATGCTACCTTGGTCGGCTCCGGCTTGTTTGAAGTCGACACCTCAGGTGACCTCGATAGTTACGGTACAATCAATGGCACTTTCGCTAACGTCGAAGGAGAAGGTATCTTCAGCGGACCGATGGTGCAACCCGGGACCTTCCACTTCGTTGATCTAGTTCCTGGCGTATACGATATCTCGGTCATTTTCTCTGACGGTACGACTGTTGATCTGGAAGAGCAGTTCATCATTCCATTGATTGGCAGCCCAGATGTGACTATCGTAGACATCGCAGGGGGATCAATTAGTGGATATCTGATTAACTCAACTGGCTCACCGATTAATAGTACCGTAGCGCTATTGGATGAAAACTCAACACACTCTGATGCCACTTCAGAATGCTCGGACTCCGGTTTCGCTCCATGTCTGCTAGTCCCGGATGAAGACGGCTTCTTCCAGTTCGGACCAATAGTCCCGGGCAACTACACTGCCCAGACTGATGTGGATGGAGATGGATTCCCCGAACTGTCCGAGGACTATATCTTCAATCCTGAGATGAACATCGAGTATGAGTTCCCATCTCCGGTTCCCGATACTTCGGACCTAACTTTTACCCTCACAGAGAACGGTAACTTAGTGCCTGACCTAGATGTGACTCTGCGCCTAAAGAACGGCACAGGTGATCCCGCGTTTGTCGAATATGACAACGAATCTGGACATTACAGGGCCGAATTATCTAGAGGAACATGGATTCTGAATCATACCTTGTCCGAAGATATGCAGCTCTGGGAGCAGATAGAAGTCGGCGAGGATGACATTTACTCCGAGTATGAATTCGAAGTCAGCATCCGTATCAACGGCACTGTGTACTATGATGAAGATTTAGAGTTCAATGAAGACGGTCCAGACGAAGGCAAGTTCCTAGACTACGTTCAAGTCGATTTCCATTGGGATGGATTCAGTACCGCTGCTCAGACTGATGGAGGAGGGCACTTCTCAGTGGTACTCCCTGAGGGGGCTGTTATCGACGCTACAGTTCAGTTACCGGGGGCAATGCTGAATCTAGTGAATGGAACTAGGTTCACCGTCACATCCGAGGGACCTAGCATCAATGGAGAGGAATTCGACAACCTCACTCTTATCGCTACTCCCGGATACCTTGTAGAAGGAACTGTCAACATCAACAGAGAGGATAATCCTCTGCAATCATATTACGGAGGATGGCAGCCGATTGTGGTCACAGCAGACAATTCAGAGACCGAGGTTCGATGGCACGTCAGTGTGATGCCCAACGGCCATTTCCTGATGACTCTGCCAGGAGGAAACTGGACATTCGATCTGGATGCTGACTGGATTTCCTCTACCTCAACCAATCTCGAGGTCGACGGCAAGAACGATACTATCGACATCATCACTAGTCCAGTTAACAGCTCTGTTACGATTAGCCTGTTCTTGGATCATAGCGCTGACAATAATGCTGACAATGGCACAGCAGTTACATTCCCATTCAGCATAGTGGACGCGTATAATAGCTCCAGAGTTGTTTACGAAGTATTGGAGAACGGAAGCGAGTGGACTCAGGACGGCCTAGCAGAACTATCACTTGAACCAGGAAACTATCGTATTGATGTAGAGACATCCAATCCTGAGACTGATCACTTTGGAACCAGAATAATGACCGGTTCAACCCGCTTCGATGTCGGCCTACTGGGCGGCTCGATTGAGAGGTCTCTGGGCTTTGATCCCGAGTGGAGAGTCAATATCACATTCACCAACGAGAGCGGAGGAGTTCTTTCCGGACATCTTGTGAAGATGACCAATACCGAGTCCGGATGGGTCCTGTCTCACACTACTGATGATGACGGCAGATGGAATGCCCATATCCCAGAGGGAGACTGGATAGTAACCATCACACCGTTTGAGACTTCACAACAGGTACGGGAGATTCTGCGCGAACTCATCACTGTCTCCTCAGAGAATGCAGGAGATGACATCTCAATGTCGACTATTGAGGCAGCAATAATCGAGGTGATTTTGTACGAAGATTACTCGGGCGAACCCATCGATGGCGTAACTGCCACATTGTCTTCCCTGGAAGGCCTAGGCTCGGTATCTTTCGACTCTACCGGCTCTGTCGGAGAAGCATATATCGTAACAGCTCCCGGAGACTGGGAGGTCCTACTAAATGTTACAGACGACGGAGAGAGGTGGGTCTTGGATGCAGACGGTTCAACCTCCATCAGCGCAATTCCTGGAGATAACCCAACATTGAATCTGACAGCAATGAAGTTCGCTGAACTTGGAGGGAATGTGTTCTGGGACTTCAACGATGACAATTCATCCGATGTCGGCGAGGGCATCTTCAACGCGACAATCCACATCAATGGCGATGAAGGCAACTACACTTCTAGCAGTGATAACGGCGGAGATTGGTCGCTATTCGTACCTGCGGGAACCGCATGGAACGTCGAAGTAGTAGTGGATGGGTTCTCGACCGAGAGCCTATCAGTTGCAGTTTCTGGTGTTTCCAATTCGGTCGATATCGAGATGTCAGCACAACCCGTTCTAGTCGAGGGTACAATCTCATATATCGACGCAGAGCAACTATCTCTGATTTCCGAAGGAGTCACACTACAGTTGATTCCTGTAGAGGGCATGGTGCGAGAGACAGTCACACCCGACAAGGAAATCATCGATGGCGCTTGGACCGGCAACTAGTCTGCCGAGGTTGAGCCCGGCAACTGGATTCTCAGGGCTACCTATGAGGAAGGCAACCTGATTGCGATGGGTCTAGTTGTAGCCGAGGTAGTAACCGGATACATTCTCGATCTCGAGATGACGGAAGGTGGTTGGTTCCGAATGGATACAGAATGGCTGGATTACGATGGAGTGACAAGGACACTTGCAGATACGGATCTGCCCGATTCGCAGTTTGTTGACAGTCCGAATCTCATCATAAACACAGGTGCTGGAATGAGATGGGTCGAGGAAGTCAACGATGAAGGATTCATCGAGATGTTGATGATTCCCGGAACCATAGATGCAACAAGTGAATTTGAAGTATCTCAGCGCAACCTGACAATGTCTTACATCGGCGGCCAAGGAGTTACAGTGAGTCCTGGCCAAGAGGCACCCCCGGTCACCCTCTCGCACGTGCGCATAGTGAATCACGAAATCTCCATCTCAACNATCAANAANTCTGGAGGAGAGNCNGACCCNGAGGGTAACTTGGGACACGCGATGGCNATTNCNAACTCGGANGGCGGATTCGAACCNGTCGANTTCCANCTTNCANTNGACTACCTAGGTCACGAACCATTTGACACATTCAGTATCTTNGGNGANGTANTNGGTACNGATNGNANNCATTGGCTNGTNGAGTTNAACAATGGTTCAGGAGATTGGAACANCACNGTAGAGTTCGACATGGGCCTNGACAATGCAATGAACTTCTCAGACTTGCACGTNAGAGTAACTCCTGCGAACCAGTCTACNGCGCATGCTTTCGATAATGGNCACACCATNTCGATGACTATCGCATCCAAGGAAGACGGTTACATGAAGGATCACTCAGTCAATGTGANGATTCCACAAATACATGGTTTTGAACTAACTGAGCCGATGGAGGAGTCATANGGAATCCAGCCCGGNCANTCAATNNNCGTCGGCATNAAGTTCACNAANTCNGGNAATGGNGATGAGCGCTACGAGTTCGANTTCGATGATTCTGAACTCCCTGATGGATGGGTNNGAACAGGAGCGACTTCGCANACNNTAGGNGCNTACATTTCGTCCACTCACACAGTGACAGTATCTGCTCCTGCTAATGCATCGGAAGAGGATTTCACAATCTATATGTCAGTCAGGGACAAGGCCAACAACACCTACTCTGATATCGAGATTCACATACAGACCTCGATGCCTTCACTGAGAATCTCATCTTACCAGAATTACAATGGTGGCGAGGACGCTGTTGCAGGACAGACTGCTCTGTACACAGTTGTAGTGGAGAACACCGGCCTGATAGATGCCCAACTCGTACAGTTGAATGGAACCTTGTGCGACTCTTACAGCGGATGCCCGGATACCTCCAGCACTGGAGTCATAGGAATGGATACAAGAGATGTTCCAGCCAATTCGGAAGTGGTCTTCGAAATATCTCTGGATATGTCTGAAATCAGTCCAGCGACCTATTACCTGTACTTCGACATAAATAACACCGGCTTTGATTCGGTTGAGGATTACTCTGCCCAGCAAATCAAGGTACGATCACCGCCTGTTGAGGAGACAACTGACTGGGTAGGGTGGCTGCTTGCTGCCATGCTAATAGTCGCCCTGTTGACGTTGACTAGGAGAGGCGGAAGAAGGAGAGGCTCAGCTCCATTCTGAACTCCATTCTATATACTAACAGCCACGCTCTGAGAGGGGTGATAGCATACCTGCACTGGACAAGTTAGAGTTACTTCCCGAGCCAGAAGACCCTCGGATGATGACAACTGTAGACAGAGATGCTCCCGGATATCCTGGAGATGCCTACGGTATGTCCGATGAGGAGGCTAAGCAACTTAGATGGCCAGCGGCCCCGTTGAAGGAGATTCTATGGCCCTGGGGAGCCATAACTTTCGCTTTTGGAGCAGCATTTTTGCTGCTAGTCTGGCCACACATCAACGCATATCTATCTCCGGTTCTCCCTGAGACTGAATGGGCCTTCGAATCGACCGGCATTAGAGAGTTGCAAGACTCTGGACTTGACGGTTCGGGAGTGCACGTGTGCATGGTAGATACAGGAATCGATGCAGAACACCCTGACTTCGAAAATCTCTCACTAGTAGGTTTCAGGGACTTCTACGAAGGACAACACGACAACATCAGAGATGTTGGCGATGACTGGCATGGGACTATGATGGCAGGCTTGCTGGTTGCAGATGGAAAGTTCCGGGGCTCGGCCCCAGGAGTGGACCTGTCAGTCGCGCTCGCTCTAGGGCCATCTGGCACATCAGGAAACGAGGACTTCGTTGCTCAAGCTGTGCGATGGTGCAGAATCACTCAGGAAGCAGATATAATCAGTCTAAGTTTGGGAAGCGATCCAGGTAGCGGCATGGCCGTTCAGTCTGAGACTGCACAGGCCGTCGAGGAGGCGTTGGAATCAGGTATCTTCGTAGTTGCAGCAGCTGGCAACAGGGACTCCGGCGATATGATCTCAGATGTGTCGGTGCCCGCTAACATTGAGGGAGTAATTGCTGTAGGAACGATAACCCGTAATGGCGCGACATGGTCTCAGACTGCTACAGGTTCTGCTATCGACCCGTATACTCAGGAGAACCGTAGCTACCCCAGTCAAAAGCCGGAAGTAATCGCTCCTGGAGTTCTTCTACTATCTACTTCTGGAAGCTCTTCTGAACCTTCATATGCCTATTCTACAGGGACTAGCGACTCTACTGTTCTTGTCACAGGAGCACTTGCATTGATTCTGCAACTGCACGGCGAGGACTTGAGAGGTGAGGATGGAGAAATCGGTGCAGAGGAGATGGATTTGGTGAAGAGAACTTTGGCCAGCTCTTGTGACAAATCAGTCACTGAAGGGGCACCTCACGACTCCAAAGGAGGATATGGTTCACTAGATGCCGTCCAATGGGCAGCCGATGTCGGTTTCGAGCTAAATGCGAACTGAAACAGTATCAACAGATTAGCCAGTATCATTCGAGCCTACGGCTCGATACTACCCTAGGATTAAATCCATCTGCGACTCCCCGAGCGCATGGCTGGTACCAATCGCACACGCAGTCACATGCTAGTTATTCTGATGCTCAGCAGCCTATTCGTTGCTCTAGTAGGCCCCGCTGCCCCAGTATCTGCGAATAATGAGACCACTGCCGGTACTGTTTCAGGGACTGAAACCTGGTCAGGAGTGCACACACTCTCTGGTGACATTGTCATCGCCTCAGGTGCAAAACTAATCATTGAGCCTGGGACTACTGTTATCTTCCCCAACGGAACTCATCTCGACGTCCGTGGGAATCTATGTGCTGGCGTTTCTGCTTGCGGTGCTAGCGGCAATTCGAATACTGCACAGCGAATCACCTTCCAGTGGACTAATCCCTCAAACGGCAGTGCCATCGGAGAGTGCTACGGAATGAGTTATGGAAACCAACAGATCTGGATAGAGGATCCATCTTGCTACGAGGGAGTACTCATTCGCAACACGATTGATCTGTCTCAGACTGGCTTGAGATACATCACCATTGACGGAGCATGGGGAATCCCCTACTATATCCCGACAGTCTACCAGTGGAGGTATGGCGCTCTGGTAATCGACGGTGCCAGCCCTGTACTAACAGANATGGAGTTCTCTGACATCAACACTACCAGTGTTCTGACCACCAATCTCGCGCAGCCTCGATTCATTGGTGGAGAATATGTCGTGGGCAGCGATGACACCAGTGGAGTTCGAGGTTCTGCAGTGCAGATTTATGGCTCCGGTACTCCGGTTACACCTCTGATTNTGGAATCTCCNGAACTAATCGGGACGAATGTAGGNTGCAGNCGACAAGCNCCNAGCAGACCAGCAGTTTGGGCCCAGGATACTCACATCGAGATCTCAGATGCTAGTGTNNNTGTAGGNGACTATGGCATCAGNATGCAGAATTCAGCAGGCTCAATTTCGAACTCCGAATTTAATGTGAACTGTAACGGCATCGATATCAACAGCAGGAAGGCAGTTGGCAACACTGANTACGAAATCAACCTAATTGGNAATGAAATAACAACAGCAGATGGCGCGCCAATCACGGTCTTCCAAGGAGGATTAGCAAACATCATCGCCAATGAGCTGGAAGGGGCGGCTGAGGCCTCAGGGATAGCAATCGAATCTAGTGAGGTAAAGGTGCTCAACAACGACATCGGTCCAATCGGTGGTTGGAATGGACTCTGGATGCTCGGTTCTTTCGATGTCATAGCAGAGAACAATACGATTCACGATGTGGCGAGAGAACCGATACGTGCTGGAGAGTACGGCAGCAGCGCCCCTGCTCCCTCAGCAGCCAGAGCCTATTTGGCAAACAATACAATTTCTACCGATGGAAATGGGGCGTGTAGCCANACTAGGTATGACGACTGGGATGGNGATTTCACGTGCCCAGTAATACATGTCTACCGTNCTGGAATTTCAATGTATGACAATACAATCAACTCNGCAGGNGNGGCAGATGGAATCCGTGCTGTAGGGGCCTTACTGAACATACAGAGGAATACCTTCAATGTGNCAGGAACTGGTGNGATAATGAAGCATTACAACGATGGTTANGCCAACAGTCAGCAATATGGTNCTCTGGCTTNCTTCTCCCANAATACATGGGCTGGAGTAGGTATGACTTACAACGTGTCCAANAGNGCTGTAACNGTCCAATCNGAATACATCCCTTCCCCTCCTCCNGGAGANTATCCAGTNCAACTGGTTTGGTCNGGCCAAGAGGCATGGCCNGCNAATCANTTNCAGACCTCTATTGTTCCTACATTNGTCAAGGAGTGCCCGAACTGCGCCGACTTCACGCCTATAGGATTCCCATTGTCTGTGGGTGACGNNATGGGNNTCTCTTCTGCCATGGATAACAACTCNACCACATTCACATTCGCCAATCTCTCAAACCTAGATCGCACCAANATNCACATCGAGACACAACCGACTCCNTACGCCGTCCAAGTGAGAAGGGCAGAGATGGTCCGTTTCCAGACTCTGGTCAACGGGGAGAGAGTCGAGAAAACGAATGTTCTCATCGAAGACGCATTAGGCAACGACCTGTATTCTCTTTACACTCAGCCTGATGGTTATACTCCCTGGTTCGCACTGCCCTCCGATTTCCATCTGGATATCAGGGGCTTAGGAGATGGAGATAACCCCGATGGTTTCGCCGATGACCCNTTCGAGGATTCNTGTAACGACGGAATCGACAATGATGGCGATCTTACTATTGATATGGGCGATGAGGACTGNGATTACCTCGCAGGAACTAGGGAACTTTCTCGCTACTACTACACAGCCTACCGGTTCGGTTTTGGCTATGACAGGAGTAATTTCACTCTGACTGACACGACCTTACAGGATACAATCAATCTAGTCAACCAAGCGCCCACTGTGTATGTAACCCAATCCGACGGCCACTCGTTCCGAAAAACCGTCAATCTGACTGGTAGTGCTCATGACGGCAATCTTGCTGGAGTATATGGATCAAACGAGTTGGCCCAGTGGGATCAAGGAGGATATGTCCATGAAGTACAAGTCAAGGATCCATTCACAAATCAGTGGTCCAGTGCTGGCCTTGCTGTTGACACAAGTGGCATGGCAGAGGGGCAAGTCACCAAGACCAACCGTCCGTTTAGTTCATGGTATTACGAGATAGACATGAGTAACAGAGAGGAGGGAGACTACATATTCGAGATTAGGGCATTCGACGGAATCGACTACAGTCCGATAATTTACAGGTCTGTCAAACTCAATGTCCAAGCCCCTACAATTTCCGTAACTTCACCCAGTTCGTTTTCGACCCATTCTGAGGGAAGTGTCACTTTCGAGGGCACAGCTTTCGACCAATATGGGTGCCCTATCGATTGCAGCAAGGACCTTGAAGACATCTACTTCCACATCCAAGGCCCCAATTTCGATGTGACTACGCCCGCTGAAGGTGGGGCCGACTGGTCGTGGACATGGGACTTCAGTGGACTGCCTAGAGAAACTGCGACTTACACCTTCACCGTCTGGGCCTCAGACAGTGATTTCTGTAAGGGATACATCGATGAGTGCACTCCTGTGGAATTGTCTTTGACCATTGACAACTCCAACAGTGAACCATTCATCAGCCTAATTTCTCCATATGAGGGAGAGAGAGTATCAGTATCAACCGAGACAGTATTTGAGGGCGTGGCCAGAGATAACGATGGATCTGTCTCCAGAGTCGACTTCGAGATTAAGGACGTACTGAACAACTATCTATTGGTCAAGTCGGGATCAATCTCTGATTTCGCACCAAATGGGGCCTGGAGTCTGGTTTGGGACTCCACAGTACTGATTCACGACAGACAATATCTCGTCAGATTCAGGTCGTACGACGGCTATGATTACAGCGATTGGGCCGAGGTTACGATTGTTGCAGACAATCCTCCAGACGCTGGAAACTCACAGCCTACTTTCGACTCAACCGGCTGGGCTGATGAGATAGTACTCTACTGTGAGACCAATTCACAATCTCAAGATAGGTGCACGAAATCTGAAATCGATCTACTACAATTCTTCGATGACGCGGATGCGGGACAAGAACTAATCTTGTCAGTATACGACAATGAAAACTCGGACACAGATGACCACCACAGCATAGTGGTTAACGTCGGTGTCGATGGCATAGCAGTATACAACCCCGTCACGATGTTCTTCTATGACACAGACATGTCCACTTGGACGTTGCAGAATGTGGTCTTCGTGGCTACTGACACTTTCGGCTCCAAGATCAACTCCAACCCAGTTACTCTGACTGTTGAGGGAATCCAATTCGCCATAATCCCGCCCGAGGACACTACTGTGTCCGAAGACGGGGTCGCTGTTTTCACCGGCATTGGCCTACCCGGGAAGACAGTCACTGTGACTATCGCGGGCAATACTGTGAACAACACTATTGTGAATCCAGATTCTACCTGGTCTTTGGGCATACCTGCATCTAGAATCGAGGGTACAGCTATCCCGATGTTCAAGTACGGAGGTGACGAATTTGATGGTTCCAAGATTACCGTTTCAGGCTCCGAAGCAGGCGGTATGGGCACAGGCTCAATCATAATGATCGCTATCGTCGCTCTTGCAGTACTTGGCGGACTTGTCTACTTCTTTGTGGAGTTCGAAGTTGATGAAGATGAGATGCTAGAGGGCACAGAAGAAGCCCATCAGGACGCCGATGAGGAAGAAGAAGATCCATACGCTTGGGCTAATGATAATGGAGCCCCGCAAGACGATTCAGAGTCTCAATCAGAATCTGCATTACAGAAGCATGATGACCATCCTGGTTGGCTCTGGGACCCCGATAACCAAGAATGGATACCCGACCCCGATCATCCTCAGTCGTGATTCAAGTCAGGCTCGCTTCTCACGAAACTTCTTGTGTGGATGATTACGCTCGTCCAATATGACAACCATGGCAACTCCCCGGCCCGGCGTTCAGGAGCGTATTCTTCTGCACCTCAGAGACTATGTCGATCACGCCGACAAGGTCGAGGTGCCTTTTGCCCTATCTCAGATGGGAATAGCCAACGCAGTTGCCATAGCCCGCTCCAATGTACCTCGTGCAATAGCCGGAATGCGTGAACAAGGCCACCTCATTGAGAGACAGGCTCATGTTTCAGGAGTATCCCGAAAACGTAAGGCGTACTTCCTGACTGAAGAAGGGACCAGTATTGCCGATGATATCTGGGCCAAGGTCAGCACTCAGGCCATCAGACTCGTCCATCCAGACGGACGCTCAGAATCAATGGAACTAGGGCAGGCTCTGGATTCCACCAACCTACCCCTAAGGCATGTGGATTTCCTGCGCTATCTGGATGAGACTGGAACAGTCGACCTCTCCAAACTCTCCCCGGAACTTATTGAGAGAGATCTGTCAAAGCACATAGAGAAGCAACTGGTTTCCTCACTAAACGATCTACCTAGGACAAGGAGATTCTTCGGAAGGGAAGATGAGTTGGCTAGTATGGTCGCACTCCTAGAGGACCACTCAAGCTCTATTCTCGTTCCCGGGATAGCTGGAATCGGCAAGACCTCTCTTGCTGGTAAACTGCTCGAGCATTTCACTCATCGAAGGAATCTGCTCTATCACAGATGTCAGGACTGGGAGGGCTCTAGGGCCTTCTTCGAGGCTACATCGGAGTGGTTGTCTGCTTTGGGCCATAACGACCTGTCCGACTATCTAGCTGGAACCCCCGTCCCTCAGGCGAATCTCGCTGTCGACCTGATTACGGAAGGCCTGCAGGACACACCAGCACTGATTGTGGTCGATGATTTGCACAAGGTCGGCGACGAGACTCTGATTTCCGCTCTCAGGTCTATGACTCTGAAAATCCCGGAACTCCAAGACGTCGGTCTGGTGCTGTTTTCTCGTTCATTCAGAATGGTAGTGCCCGAGTCCGACTCTTCTGGTCGAATTGTCACCCTCGTGATGCCACTGGAAGGCCTCGATCAGGATTCGAGCAGACAGATTCTCACAGCCATGCCAAATATCGACACCACTCAGTTCTTGCACATCTATACTCTATCTAGAGGGCACCCTCTGGTTTTGGAACTAATCAATAGAGGTAGTGTCGGTGAGACATTCCACGCTACTTTGGAGGCCTTCGTCGAGCAGGAGATTTTCAGCAGACTATCTGGCCCAGAGAAGAGGTTGCTAGGCGCGATTGCCGTGTTCAGGGAGCCTATGCCACTGGAATCAATCAGTGCTTTGGACACTGACACCGAACTTCTAGACAGCTTGGTTGAGAAAGGTCTCGCTAGACAAGCAGACAGTGATCACTACGATGTTCACGACCTAGTTAGGGAATTCCTCACTCGCTCTATGGATGACTCACTGAGACAGGAGTTGCATAACAATGCCAAGGAATGGTACAGAACTCGCTTAGAGACTGCAGCTGATAGAATTGAGTACATACATCATCTCAACGAGTCCGGTGGAACAGATGATCTGGCCGAGGTGCTGTCGTCTGAAGGCCATAATCTAGTCAAGTCTGGACATACCGAACTACTCGGTATTCTGAGAACCCTTGAGAGAGAAGGATTCGACTCTAGAAGCTGGTGCATCATCCATGAGTTGAGAGGCGACATACTCTCCATACAAGGCCGCTGGGACGAGGCCGAAAGAGAGTATGATGCAGCAATCCCAATCGCCCGCAAGAATAGCATGGCCGAGGAACTCTCGCGACTACTATCTGCTAGAGCAGATATCGCCGTCAAACGCGGTGCTATGGACGATGCTCTGGAGTTGCACAGAAAAGCACTCGAAATNCAAATCAAACTCAGAGACTCGGTAGGNGCTGCTCGTTCGTACAATAACATGGGCTACATATTCCGGCGCAGGAGNGANACTAGGCACGCATTAGAGGTCTATTCTAACGTCGAGAANCTGTTGGATTCTGAAGACCATCCNGANCTGTGNGAGGCGAGAATCAGATTGGCCGCCGCATATCTTGAGATGGGNGAGTTGGACCGCGCCAGAGAACACGCTCTCAGAGCATTCGAAGAGACTGAAGTAGGNGATTCCGATATCTCGCATGCCAGAGCTATGGCAGTACTTGGGAGATTCTACGCCCGCGCCAAGGAGAATGAGTTGGCTATGCAGTACTACTCGAAAGCCCTNGAAATCCTCTCCGACCAGACAGACCCNCACAGTGCAGTNGAGGTCTCGATGCTTCTGGGNCAGGTGCTGAGCGATGCAGGNCGAAAAGAAGAGGCATCAGAGCAGTACATCGATGCACTAGTCCTCGCNGAGGCNAACGACTTCAGGATGCTAGAGGGAGAGACNCTCGCTCGATTGGGAGAAGTAGAGAGTGACAGATCGCAGAAGATGGATTATCTACAGCGNTCACTCTCTGTGTTCNGGGAACTGGGAGCAGTAGATAGGATGAGAGAAGTTCAGAACTCCGTNCATAGGGCAGTGATGGGGAACTAGNTNCTGATTCTCTCGGGCTCNGACTGACCNAGCCAGTTGCTGAACTCAGGNCCACTCTGTTGGGAAATTCCGATACTGCCNGAGAATCTATCTTCCATTGCCATAAGAACCTCACTTTCTGCCAGATGAGGAGCGTTATTNCTNTCCGAAAGGTGNCATAGNACCAAACTTTCTANCCNNTCACTNACAATCTCCGACAAGGCCNCTCCNGTCTGCTTGTTCGACAGGTGCCCNCCTCTGCCCGAGATACGGCGNTTAAGCANCTCAGGATAGGGTCCNTTCATCAATCTNGNATNATCNTAATTGGCTTCTATNGAGATNTGNCTGCACCCNGATAGATGNCGCATCAAGTCTACGGTTAACTCTCCCAAATCNGTCACAANNGCAGCCCTTCGNCCATCGCCNTTACTTGCAATCACAGCGACATTGTCAGCATCATCGTGAGGGACTGGGATGGGAAGNAGACTAATCTCATCACTAACTACTATTCTCTCCAAGGATTCGAAGGTCCTACACTCTGCCATCGGCTCCCATCCCATCCGATTAGCGGTCTCAAGATTGGATAACAATACTGAGTCCCAATTTTTTGATGCGCGCAGTGCTGTCTTCGAGTGATCCGAGTGATGATGAGTCACTAGTATGGCATCGATTGAGGANGGTTCAACTTCCATCATCCTTAGCCTACTTTCCATCTGCTTGAGAGAGAANCCACAATCGATNAGAACGCTAGTCNCGTCTGCNCTGAGAAGGGTNGAATTCCCTGAGCTACCNGAGCCCAGATGAGTGATTTCCATACCCATGGCTAGCGAGACGACACCGAACCTTCCTTGAANCAATCCATGAGATTCGTATAATGATGCCAGTTTTCGACCTACGACGGCTACGCCGTCGCCCTATGCGCCNGTGAACGTGTCCGAACGGCGCTCCATCATCATGATAAGTCATCCAACTGCGCTGAGTAAACCAGTCAGGTGAAACCATGCGACGCAAGCAGACGGCCCTGCTCATCACAATGCTCATCCTTGGCAGTATGGCTTTCGTCTCCCAGACTCGGCCACAGTCATCAGTTTCGTCTACAGACCCGATTACTGCCGACCGTGGAGGGCCNCCCGTTACGGATGAGGATGGAGATAAAATTCCNGACCTGCATGAGTCGATTTTCGGAGANGTNAGNCTCGTTGAGAGCAGTTCNGGAATCATCTCAATTCGAGGACTAGATCCNATGAACTCCACAGACAACATGTCAGATCATGATAGNGATGGTGCNAGCGCNCTGCTGGAATTCTGCTGGCCTTACACTCTAGACACCTGCTTCGATCGATTGTCTCTGACGGGNAAGCCNCCTCAGTTTACTGAATCNGGAATGAGAGAGTATCTNGATCCACGAGTNTCNGATACNGACGGGGACGGGTTGCCTGATGGTTACGAGATTCACATGTGCACCGAGGGAGGGTTGGGATACCAGAACGCGACCAACGCATGGCAATGCCTTTGGTTCGACCCTCTTGACCCTTCAGATTCATCTGAGGATATCGACGCTTGCGAGGATTTCACCTTCGGTTGCGGCGATGGCTTTGATGTCAACAGAGATGGCTTCATTGACTTCGGAGAGAGATACACTAACTCAGAGGAGTACCTGTATGGGACTCCCGATGACTGGCTAACTGAAAGAGACGGCCTATGGTGCGCTGGCGAGATTCCAGGACTCTCCAGAGACTCTTGTCAGGAGACTGTTGAGCGAGCAACAGGGGACGACGGATGGCTAGGAAGCGATCCAACAGAGTCAGATTCAGACTACTACACCTGGTCGGAAGTGCTTGCAGTCGGCCTTGCAGTCCCCGGTGACGGCATCCCCGATGGTTGGGAGGTTCACTATGGGCTCGACCCGAGAAACTCTAGCGATGCCATAGAGGACACTGATTTGGATGGTTGGGACCTAGACCGTGACGGCTTCATCATCCCCGACATCTCTACTGCAACTGTCCATTGGGGCGAGGCTTTCAGCAATTACGAGGAATACATGATCCATTACGACAACGGTGCGTGGGTTACGCCCGGACTGCGTGGAAGCCAAATCACATCTGAAGAGACCACTTATGTCTCATTCGACCAATCCACTACACCAGGACTGGTCGACGGAGCTGTACACACGGTGATTCCTGACCAATCTAGGGACAGACTCCTAGTGGGCTCAAAGTATGGAATCACAGCAATGGACCCGTTTGGAGGGTCCGCAGTACTACATTCACTTCCCTCAGGACTTGAGATGAATACAATGTTCAGGTGGTCTCCTGGAGAATCAGATTACCTACTAATCGGCAGTAATGTCGGTCTGCATTATGTTGCCCTTGAAAATGGTCTGCCGGTTATGGACACCCTTACGGAATCAAATCTAGGTCCAATTGAGCAGATTTCACAGCTTGACACGGGCAGTGGAGACCTAGATCTGATGATTTTCGGCAACTCCTCTGCTTGGACAGTAACCATGAGCCTCAGTGATGAAGGAGCCGATTTATCCACTCCTGCACCCAACGATGCGATGAGCGAAATCCTATCTGATGCCGACGCTCAGACTAGGGATGTTGCTCACGTCCCCATGTTCGGACGAGGGCCACTACTCCTAGTAGGGACCGACGCAGGCCTGATTGCATGGAACACCACTGACGGCTCTACTTCCATAGGAGGTCCTTGGTGGGTGTTCGACCGTGAGAACGCAGAAGAGTTCGTGCAACGAGCCGACCTGCTAAACATCTCGAAGTCAGCTATAGTCAATGTACTGGTGAAGGCCGGACCTCTGGACGCCACCGGAGGAGTCGAGGAAGTCACTGGAGTTTGGGTAGGAACCGCAGGCGGCCTGCACCTGCTCGACCTCCAACTGCTGATTCAAATGCCGCGAACCGCTTTCGACACAGAGCGAATGTACAACATTGATCGTTGGCAGAATGGCGCCAACGACATCCATTCCATACTTCCTATGGACGGAATGATCTATCTAGGCTCAAGGGACGGCACCTGGTGCTTGGAAGGAGGGCATGCTGGGATATTGGGGCTAGGCCTCAACCAGACCAGAATCCCGGGCCTAGTGACATCCATGACCGCCCTCAATCAGGCATCCAACATTTGGGTATTTGCAGGAATCTCTCCGGGCCGGTACATGAACATCATGCCAATAGATCCTACTTCGATAGATTCCGACTTAGATGGCATGCCAGACGGCTGGGAGTTCATCTATGGCTTGGATCCAACAGACCCCTACGACAGGGACCGCGACGCAGACGCTGACGGAGTTTACTACTCATCAGCCGATGGGTTCACTCTGAGCCGAGATTGGACCAACCTCAATGAGTATAGATTCATCTCATCGACCGAGGGTGGATTCAATGGAAGTGACCCTCGAGACAGGGACACTGATGGGGACGGCCTGACCGATGGAGAGGAGTACTGGGGATGGTTCGCCGAATCCACTAACTTTGATTGCCACTATCTCAATGACGAGTACATATGCGACGAGGATACAGGAAATCTGGCAGAACAAGTCCACCTAGAGGGCTGGTTGGGTTCGGGTGCCGGAGGTGGCACGGATGGCCCTACAGACCCCACTAACCCAGATACGGATGGCGACGGAATGCCAGATGGCTGGGAGATGGAGCATCGTCGATGGATAGGGGATGTGTACAATGGAGGAAATCTCTGGACACTCGATCCACGCGATCCTTCCGACAAGGACGAGGACGCAGATGGCGATGGCTTGAGCAACCTTTGCGAGTACATGTGGTCGAATCTACTGGAGACTGTATTGAGGGAAGGACTCTCCACTCACGGCGAGACTGCTGAGGCAGCGACGAACTGGTCAGCTACAGACCCCAACAACATAGATTCCGATGGTGATTCACTACCTGATGGATGGGAGGCCCGATACGCGTGCTCTTGGAACAAGGACAACTCGGGCATCAACCCCCTCAATGGTTCAGATTACTTGAACAATCCAGACGGTGATGGATATGACATTGACAGAGATGGCAAACTAAGTCTCGAAGAGAGTTTAGTGAACTGGTTGGAATATCACCTCAAGTCAAGTATCCTATACGGTGACCAGACCGCTGCAGGAGAAGCATATCCGGAGAATTTCACCACCTTACTGTGGAATGAGACATGGTTGGACTTCGCCGAAGACTCGTTCGGAGAAAGGACTAGTCTAGCTTACAGTAGCCTAGTTAATGGAACCACGCCTAAAGACGTCGGTTCGGGCAATCCGCTGTCCGCCGATTCTGACAGAGATGGAATGCCCGACGGATGGGAATTCTACTTTGCGAGATGGAGTTTGTTCGACGGAGGCTGGACTCTGAACCCAGTGGATGAGAGAGACAGAACCGGTGATCCCGATGGCGACGGTATGAACAACTGGGAAGAATACAACGTCATCGACTCAAACCTGAGCGAGACCGATGATCTGATCACCGTTCCACAATTCTATCTACTGAGCGTGGGCGGTGAACTGCTCGCCTCTCCTTGGCTTTCCGCCCAGTCATCAGAATCTTTCGGAACCTTCCTGACTGATGAGCAATTCAACAAAACTGGTAGAACTGCAGATCCAAACAATCCCGATACAGACAACGATGGTCTGCTGGACGGGATTGAGTTGATTTTCACTAGATGGAACGCTACCGATGAGGTTTGGACTCTGAATCCACTCGTGCCTGGTGACGGTAACTATGACTCTGATAGGGACGGGCTGACCGACCTAGTTGAGCTGAACCTGACTTTCAACAATCCGGCTAATGGAGGACTGTCTCCACCCGATGCCCCTAGGATGTGGGAGGAAGCTGAGATGATTGATCCAGATGAAGCCGTCAATAGGGTGTTCAGAATACTATTCAACAAAGAAGGGAGGGCAGAGTTAGCAATTGCGCAGTTCGAGTACTGGCAGGACGGCGGACCCCCTCAGCCCGTTGTCTCTGCCTTGATAGGGGCCTCTGACCCCAACGCCGAGGACACAGATCGCGATGGCATGAGTGACGGCTACGAGTACTGGTTCACAGAATGGAATCTAGAGGAGAACAGTTGGGAGATGAACCCTCTAACAGATAGCGATATCCATGCTGATTCCGACGGTGACTCATTCGACTGTAACGGTGATGGTTACATTTCCGACTCTGAGTCTTTCGACAATCTGGCAGAGTATGATGCTAGGGTCTACGGAAAACGCTCAGCGGTTGATACCATACCCAATGGCACCGGATTGGTCTCTTACGGCTCCGATGCCGTAACAGCGCAGATTGAGGAAAACGGCCTTTCACCCAGCGCAGCATTCGCTCAGTTGTATGTCCAATTCTCAACTAAGAGCCTTGTCTCTGCTGAGCGTGCAGGCCTCATCAACGAGATTGACCCGGACACATTCAACTACAGCATCGCCGGTGTCAGTGACCCGACCGATGAGGATTCAGACAGGGACGGGATGCCCGATGGATGGGAATTCTGCTATTCCATCTATGGAGAATTCCTGCCAATCAACTCGTATCGCTGGTCAATGAACCCGATCAACCCACTGGATACTGAATATGACCCAGATGCAGATGGCTGGTACGACAGATCATGGGGCGACATTCCAGCCGAGCAGGGGACGTGGGAAGGGAGAGAATTCACTCCTGCACCAGTCGAACAGCAGATAGGTCAGGGCTTCCAAGACCTGTACTTCAGCAACCTGATGGAGTATGAGAATGGTACGCACCCACTTGATTCCGACTCCGATGACGACTCGATGGTCATGAAGCCGATTATGCAGAGTGGAGTAGTCATCGACTACGTCCAAGATACCAATCTATCCGATGGCAGGGAGGTGTTCAAGTATGGAACTAACCCACTAGACAACGATACCGATGGAGATATGATGCCAGACTTTTATGAGTACTACAGAGGCTGGAACGAAGATAATGACAACTGGTCTTCATACCTCAAGATTGCAGTAGTCTGGCAGCAGATTACCGCTACAAACTGGAAGCCCGTGAATATCACTGGAAGCAACATAGCTAGGCCCGAACTAACTTGGACATGGTTCACTCACGACGCCACCGACCCTTCCGATTCTGGACAGGATGCCGATAACGACGGGGCTTGGGATTGCTCCAGCGGAAATTGCGTGTATGTGCCATACAACAACTTCCAAGAGTACTATGGACTCGTGAATGCGTCTCTCGCATCCCCGTCTCTTGTTCGAAATGCAGGACTGTTCGATTGCTCAGGAGACATTGTACAAGAATGGTGGCAGTTGCGAGAATCTCTCTTAGGAACATGCTCCGGAAGTGCTGCCCTTAGCACGAATTACTTCCGAATGTATAGAGTCAATGATGCAGACCAGCTCTATGCACTTGTAATCGATGACAACGATTTGGACTACGAGGATGTAGATACCAGCGATGATGTCGTGTTGGTAAATGGAGCCTGGACTGATGAGTATCAGCGATTCGCTGGTGACCAGTATCATCTTCCAAACACCGGACTAGGAGAATACGTTTACGGCTGGTGGGTAATCGACATAGATGGAGATCAGATAGCTGACGGCACCGACCCAGCTAATTGGGACACCGATGGTGACTGGCTAAACGACTTCTTCGAAATNGAGGACGACATGTTGGANGGAGTCAGAGGAAATAGTGGATCNCCTATCAGGTATGACGATCGNACCACTAGTTGAGTTCTTGTGTCNCTACTNATGCGCATATCCATGGANGGNGACAGAGTACCTTCNTCCGATGTACCTGTNGAGGAGAAACTNCTNTTCCTACAAGAGAACATGGTGAGTTTCGTCAATCAGTTCAACATGCCNGTCATAGAGGTCTCGTTAGTCCTCTCAAANTACATCCGNATAATCCTTGATTCNCTTACNGAAGCAGCNCAGAGAGAAGGAGAGTCATTACCANTCAATCTAGTNGANCCTTGGCCAATAGATTCCAATCCTGATGCTCCNACCATCGAATCTTTCCCTCTGGAAAGACTTCTCGGTAGTTTGGACGAAGATAGGATGGATATCNTAGATACNCTGATTNGAAGCATACTCAATGAGAGCCAACTCCCCTTCGTANCTGCNCTAACTCTACTGCGAGAATGGGAGAGTATTGCCAGAACACAACTGTCCCAAGCAGGCTCTCCAGGCCATCTTTTCAGTCCTATGGAGTTCCCTGAGGGATTCTGACTAACTGCCCTCGGCCTTTGCAACGATACGACTCGAGACCCACCAGGCATCCGCTATCGACCATACGTATAGAATCGGCCACATGACCACAGAGAGAATCAGCGGTAATTGAATCAGGAAGTATCCGAAGGCTTTCCGGTGCTGGCGGTTGAAATGCTGACCGAGAAATAGGAACGGCACTAGAGAGNTGNCCACAGCAACTAGGGGACGCAGNGCNCCCCACGGCCCTATGCCTCCNCTGAGCTCGTACCAAATNACACCCAATGCGCCCATAGTACTGNCNGANTCNGGCTCCTCTTCNGCCGCTANACTGACGACATACTCCTCTGCCATCNCCCTCTCCCTAGGTCNCGAGCGAATCAACCTGACGCCATCNCGAGCATAGAAAAGCCGAACAATNACGCCTTNCTCGNAATGCCGTGNCAGATGACAGCTTGCTNATTACTGCATTCCCTATCTTCTCTNATCATTCAACAAATGTCTCCGAGGATGTACTCAATGAGNTANAACGAATCGGCACTGGTAGNATTGATGTNGAGACCCAATTACTGAGCGTTGANAAGCAAGGCTCGNCNGAGGTATCNAATAGAATTCGAAATGGANCTAGNTTNACCGGAATCATTCATTTGGGCCTTGCAGCCAAGAGGGAGAAGATACACTTGGAGAGGTTGGCTAAGAATCTGATNTCCATGTCCGANCCTGACAATTCCGGTCGCTTNATAGAATCCGAAGAAGTTGAAATNGANGGACAATCNANNCTAGAGACNACNGCACCAATACACATTCTCGATGAGGAGTTCGAACATGACAAACTCGTAGAATGGAGCATGGATGCTGGAGGATACATCTGCAATGAGACATTCTACAGGACTCTGCATGCATTGGATGAGACTGATAATTCGNATATCCCGGCACTTTTTGTCCATTTACCNCCGGAAAACTCAATTCCTGTTGAGAAACAAGCGNTGAAAGTNATTCAGATTGCGAAATCAATGGTTAATAGGCCAATTTACGAAGTAGTAGCTGCACTATTATTTGACCAGAAAGGCAGGATTCTAGCCTGCAAGAGGCCGAGCCAAGACGCTTGGGCAGGTTGGTGGGAGTTTCCNGGAGGNAAGATCGACGATGGCGAGTCTGCCNCGCAGGCGCTTTCNAGGGAGATTGAGGAGGAGATTGGAATCTTGGTCGAACCNAGCCACTTGGTCGAATCCACATCATTCGATTATGATGATCGCACAGTAAAGTTGCAAATCTGGAATTGCGGCACGATTGACTCTGGTAGTTTCAATCTAAAAGAGCATGACGAATCTAGATGGCTCTCAAAAGAAGAATTGTTGGATGTGAAGTGGCTGCCTGCCGATATGCCAATCATATCTAGATGGCTGCAAGAGGGAATACCGAATTAATCGTCACCCATGGTTGGGTTTCCTCTCTTATCGAACCATTCTACTGGATCTCCCTGCTCAGACATGCCCAATCCATCACCTATGACCCTTGGAATTGAATCTCTGCCTGAATGCCAAGTTAATCTCTCTAACCAGTCCGCAAGCCCTTGCATTTCAATGCGAACCGTAATTTCTCCTCCAAGGGTCCTCTCCTCGAGAACGAACGACAATTTCCCCGCAATTGCCCCTTGCCGAGAAACCGAGAATATCGTGGAATCATCTTCTAGCCTCATTGACATTGCATCCAGAGCTGTATCTAAGATTCTCTGATTACGAGCAGACTCAAGCAAAGAGTCTAGAGTTTCACACCTACCTTCTAGCAAGACATCCTGCCGAGTTTGAGGGAAAGAGGACGATTCAGGCACTGATTCGGGCTCCCAGTCAGGAAACAAACCTCTTACCGATTCAACAACCAGAGCAGGATCTTCGTGGGGCCGAATAACTGTAGATAGCTGGATGTCCGCCATAGTGTTGCCAATCGACCAGAGCTCATGAGCGCTACGGAAGGACTCCCAAGAGCGCGAATGATTCAAAGATGCGACATCAGACAAAGAACCGTGAATGAACGCTCACCACTGCTGAGTGCTGCTCTGCTACTCGCCCCGACGCTGTGCCTAGTCGCAATTAGATTTGCATTGACAGCACTTGAGGAGGTACTTTCNGAAGACCCAGTTCTGTTGTATTCNCTACACGGAGCCGCNNTAATTCTGGGCCTCATAATGTTCCNGAGNTATCGCAAAGTAGAGGATCATGAGTNTCATCGATCACGGGCCATTCGCAAGTTGTCNAGAACTTATTCCAGAGAGGACAAAGGACTTTGGGAGAAAGGCGATTCAGCTATAGAAAAATTGGAATCTAAGGCNAATACNTCGAAGAAGGGNAGATCTGCATTACGGGCNATGGAANTGCAGAAAGGTAGCATAGGTTCAATGAATCAAGAAAGNCGCGAAGAGGAGATTCCTGATGACGATAGTGAACCCGGACCTAGCAACCAGGGAATTAGCACTATTGTAGACGAACAGGCCGTTGCTGCGCCAAAGGGCCCCGGCCCACTCGGCAGACTGTCAGCTTGGGTTAGTCGAAGATTGGATAGATCAGCCAAGAAGAGGATGGAGAAGAAGCCGGCAAAGCCGGCAAAACCCAAGTCTTCGAATCCCTCGGACATGTGGGCCAGTCCTTCGGACTCCAGCCTTGCTCGTTCCGTCTCATCTTGCTCATCTTGTGGCGCATTGAACAACTCAGGAACTGCATACTGCACATCATGTGGAGACCTACTCAGATAGGTGGGGTTGAAAACAGTCGAGCAGGAGCCCCCTATTGTTTACCATGTCCGGAAAGAGGGACTACTACCAGGTTCTCGGAGTATCTAGGGATGCCACAGAATCGGAGATTAAGCGAGCCTTCAGATCACTGGCTCGCAGATATCATCCAGACAAGAACCCAGACGATGCTGAAGCGGAGACGAAGTTCAAGCAGGTTCAGGAGGCATATGCCGTTCTATCAAACGCGGACCAGCGAAGGAAGTACGACATGTTCGGTCATGATCAACCAGGGGGCTCTCCCTTTGGGCCCGGTGGCTTCGAAGGCATCAACATCAGTATAGACGACTTGTTTGGAGGTGGAATTGAGAGCATATTCAGCCAGATTTTCAGTGGTGGAAGAGTACGAAGGAGGAGTAGAGGAACAGACTTGCTTGTGAATCATGAGATTCCATTCCAAACCGTCTTCGATGGCTCTGAGGAATCCATTGAAATTGATGCATTGAAGAATTGTGAAGACTGTAAAGGCAGTGGTTCGAGAACCCCTGAAGGTGTGAGAGAGTGCCCTTCTTGTGATGGCAGAGGAAGGATTCAGCGAATCGAGAAGGCTGGTTTTTTCACCAAGCAGGTAGTTACCGATTGTTCAACATGCAGAGGAGAAGGGCGCTTAGTCAGCGACCCATGTGGAACTTGTAAAGGAGAAGGTAGATCGAAGAAGACCAGCCAAGTCACATTCACCGTCCCTCCCGGCATTTCATCCGGGACGCGACTGAGGATGCGAGGCCATGGTGAGGCGCCTAGGGGGGCGCGCGGCGAGAGTGGCGACTTGTACATTCAGATAGAGATTAACGAGCACCCATGGTTTGAGAGGGACGGAGCCGACCTTCTAATGGCACTTCCACTGGGTTTCGTCGAACTTGCTCTAGGAACACAGGTCACCATACCTCACCCAGATGGGGCAGACCTCAGAATTAAAGTTCCAGCAGGATCTAATCCTGGAGACACGATTAATCTGCCTGGACGTGGCTTGCCGGGTGGAAGGAGAGGCAGAGGTTCGGTCACTGTGCTGTTGAAATTGGATATGCCCAAGAAGGTCTCTAAATCACTGAGAAAATCTCTGGATTCGCTCAAAGATGAGATAGGGACAGACTTCGACTCGCTAGAGGATTCCATGAAGGATGAGGCGCAGAGAAGGCGCCGAGGATAATCCTCCTACCAGTCCAAAGCCTTGTTGGGAACAGCAGCCAGAGGCGCACCGTCAACAAGTCCAGATAGATGGAATCCAATCGTAGTCGGCGACCCTTCCAACTCGATTCCGACGAATGTCTTGCTTCCCGCAGGTAGAGTGTCAAGGAAGACTTCACCATCTTGGTGCATCCTGCTGGGTGACACAGATGAAATCTCGACACCCGAGCCCTCTGGTGCATGTACTCTGATTGCTGCTAACTCCCAAGGCATCTTCTCGACTCTAATTCCAATTAGCAGCCCAGATGCAGACTCAGCCACCCTCCACACGCAAATTTCAACTCGCTCAGCCAGATGCCTGATGACAGGATCACCCCAGTCTTCCACCACTGCCATCCATGGACTGTCCCCCAGTTGTCTGAGCGAGTGCTCTATTTCCACCTGATCAACCTCACTTGAGGCTAACGCCTGAGAAAGCCTCTCCCTGAGGCCCCTCAATCTCCTTCTTTCATGTTCCTGAATGTCAGCTGCCAACGGCGCTCCTCTGAATATTGCATCCCTATTCCACCAGATTACCATTGCGAGCGGAGCGAGCAGCAGAAGGCCTGCTAGCATGTAGAATCCACGGGCTCTGTGAGAGAGATCAACAAACACACTCTCTTCAGGGACATATGGTCCACTGTAGGGTAAAGAGAACTGGTACTGACCAGATTCATCCTCTCCTTGTCCCATACTCTGCTCCCAATCAACCCTTAGCGCGTGAACTCCGGGAGGTACAATCATCATCGAACCGTCCGTGGAATTCACCACCTCCCCGGTCTCTTGGTCTAGGGTCATGAGGGTGAATGAACCAGGAGAATCTCCTATCCTCTGGACCCTTACATAGGAACCATTCTCCTCCGTAACTGAAAACGCATAGTAATCGGTAGTGTCGGATATATCTAGAGTTCCAGTGATTACCATTGACTCCAGAATTAGAACCTGCCATCTAGAATCTATACTATTTTGTTCCCAAATCACATCAGGAGCATCTCCAATTAGACTTCCATCTCCCGGACTCAGTGATTTCAGCATGACTGACCAAGCTGCATTGCTACCCTGAGTCTTCAATCCAAACTCAACTGAAACCGTGATAGAAGAAGTCTCGAACACTCCCTCGCAACCGCCAGTTACGGATACTTCAGTACCATCGGCTTGGTGCAGGGTGATGCTGACGCTAACATCGCCACTGAATGTGCAATGAGGCTCCAACAGTATTTTCGATCCAGATGCAATCAGAAGCGAATCACCCTGTGAGTCCGATGCCGCCAGATGCCCTTGGTAGATTAGAGAAGATCCTCCTTGGAACGGCATCGGTTCTCCATGGCTCCAAGGATTGCTAAGCTCCCCTCCTCCTGGAGCCTCGATGTCATCATCGTATCGAATAATCTCGAATTCGTAAGGCGAGTAGTCCGATTCAGATGAATGCACCACTCGGAGCCACAATTCTCCATCAGCAGGGTACTCAAAGTAATGAGGCAAATCTGTAGATTCGATTGAATCAACTAATGACTTCGACTCATCTGATCTGTGCCATATCTCCATGGTGGTAGCATTCTGGCCTCTTAGTGAGTTCAGCAGCATCACATCTCCTGAATCTCCAACAATCATCAAAGCATCTTTGTCGCTTTGGTCAGCAAGTGCGCCAACGTATAGCACGCCCTCTGAGAGCATGTCCAGCGGGGCACAGTACTGTAATCGGCACGGCGAAGAGGTGTTAATGCTCGGGTATTCTCCCTGACTTCCTTGAGAGGGCACAGTGTCCGGTAGGTCCTCATGCTCCGTCCAATCCTGCACATGACTGAGAATCACATCGATTCGCAGATTTCCGGCCGCTAAGCCTTCATCGGCAACTATCTCCCAAGAGAAATTACCCTGAACCCAACCCGACCACTCAACCATATGAGGATCATTATGTCTGTATTCATTACCGTCGGACCAAAGCACCAGTTCCATTCCTGAGCAACTGACCTGAAGACATGTTGCAGATATCCAAACAGGCCCGTGAGTGTGGAATTCATTGGACACGACAGTAACTTTGTCCTCACCTTCGGCAAAGGTAACAGTGCTACTTAGAGAAACTATCATCAGGACCGAAAATAGCCCTGCCCACCTCTTCGCCATGTCCGGGCGAGGCGCGTCTGCCTTAGAATCCTTCAAGCGAACCGCGTCAGTGCGACGCGTATGACCGAGCGTCCCCTGGCTAGAGCACCTGTCGCAAGACAGCGCCTTTCGAGGGTGATGCAATTAGGGGACAGAAATAGCCCAACAAGTTGGACCCCAGGACTTGTCGCAGGCCCTAAAGACCCCGAAATGCCCGTCTCTCTAGCACCATTCGTATCTTCTAGAGAATCAGAGAATCTACCCGCCTCGATTACTCTAGAAACTAGGGGGAATCTATGTTTTCCCTTCGACGCTGAGGACTCCTGGTCAGCATCGGAAGGTCTGGTACTGCCACCAAGCCTATCCGAATCAGATTCCGGTGAGTTCAGTAGAGGAAACCAACTACTTACAGTAACCTGGCAATCAATGCACCATGACGAGATGCTGAACAATTCAGAACTCCAACCTTCAGTAGTTTGTCTAGCAGATTCAGTACAACTAACTCATAATCCCGGATTACTCGTCGAGGCATTGTACGCCCTCAGGACAAGATTCCCGAATTCACTGCTTTGGACCCCTGGAATCGGAGGGCCCGACAATTGTGCACTTCTGACATGGATGGGAGTTGACTTGTTTGATCTTGCGCGTTCTCCACCCTAAAGGAAAGGAAGCTGTAAAAAGGTGGTGGCAGCAACTTCGTACGTCATTTGGCAAACTT
>PAYF01000036.1 GCA_002714745.1 Methanobacteriota archaeon
AAGCGGAAGCCCTCGTAGGCGATGCCGTCGCGCAGCGCCGAGTGCTTGAGCTCCGAGTAGGTTTGCTCGCGGCCGTCCAGAAACCAAGGCAGGTAGGTGACGTTGACGGCCCACGCCCCAAAGTCGCCGACGGGGCCGACCGGGTGGGGGTCGGGCGCGCGGTCAATGTCGGGGAGCCCAAACAGAAACTCGCTGGTGCGCGAGCTGTACTCGTGGACGCGGATGCAGTGCTCGAGCGCCGCGTTGGCGGTGTCGCTCAGGTCGTACCGGTCGCGCTCGTTGAGCTCGTACCGGGGGCGGGTGGGCTCCGTCGGGTAGAGGTCGGTGAGGTCCTCGCTCTTGGCCTCGGTGTCGCACGCCCACGCCGCGGCCGCGTCCGGGTGGGTGTGCTGCTCCCACGGGTAGAGCACGGTGGCGGCCGGGGCCGACCAGCCGCCGCAGCCCGCCAGCCCGAGCGAGGCGCACAGCTCGTCGGCGGTGTTGGCGCGGAGGGTGTTTTGAAAGCAGCGGCCGCCGTTGGTCGCGCGGTCCGACTCGGCGAGCGTCGCCAGCGCGACGAGACGAAACACCATCTCGTCGTACCCCGGCAGCGTCGCCTCGCCGCAGACTTGCGTCGTCGCGGCGGCGGCCGTCAGCTCGCCCTGGATGGCGGCGTGATTGTCGTCCGTGTCGCAGAGCACGCCCGTGTCGTCCTCAAACGGGTTGAGCGTCCACGCGCACACGCCGCCCGGGGTGTTCTTGTGCGCCTCGTAGTGGGCAAACGCCGGCTGCGCGCGCACGTAGGCGCGGCGCAGGCGCGACATCGGGTCCTGCAAGTTGTCGCCGGTCAGCGCGTGCCAGTGCGCCTCGCGCACGTACGTGCGCGAGCACGCGACGCGCTTAAACTCAAAGGGGTCGTCGACCGCCTCGTGCGCCTCGTTCCAGAGCCGCGCCACCGCCTTGGACGCGCTCCCGGACGCGTCGTGGCGGCAGAGCCCGCGCAGGGCCGTGTCAAAGTAGAGCGCGTCGCTCCCGCGAAACCCGCTCACCGTCGGGTACGCCTCAAAGTTGAGGTCGGTCATCAGCATCCCGAGCGAGGGCACGGCCACCCCGCACGGCTTCGGCGACTCCGCAAAGTTGGCGGTGACCGCGAGGTCGGCGAGGTCGGCGCTCGTCGACTCGGTGAGAAAGATGCAGCTCAACAAGCCGAGGATTGTATATCCCACGCCGCCGGCGATGAACAGCGCATTCTTTTTAAACGGGCCGTCGCCGCTCGCCATCGCGCGCCGCCGTGCCGCGCCCCGCTAGCACGTCGCGCCGCGCGCCGCTTCCTTCTGGCGCGAACCGATCCGGGCATATGAGCGCCACCGGTCGGAACGCCACGCAGCTGGCGGCGCGGCACCCGCTGCCCGTGTTTGACGAGCGGCTCTCGTTTACGGAGAATACGCACACCTACTTTCTCGACGGCGCGCGCTTCGCCGGGCCGTCCGTCACGTCGCTGCTGAAGCAGCTCTTCCCGACGGACCCGTTCAACGGCCCACTCATCGTCCAGAAAAACTTGGCGTCGTGGCGGAAGAATGAGGCGTCCCGCTACTTCGCGCTGGTCCAACACAAGAATGACAAGGACGCCACGGAGGCGGTCCTCGCCGAGTGGAAGCGTGCCAACGAGCTGGGCACGTTTTTGCATCGGCTGGCGGAGCTGCACCTCAACGGCGTGCCCGAGGCGAGCATCCCCGAGAGCGTCGCCACGGAGTATGCGCACCTGCTGCAGTGGCTGGCCCACAACCCCCAGCTCGAACCGTACCGCACCGAGCTCAGCGTCTACGGGAAGAATGCCAAGGGCAAGGTGGTAGTGGTCGGGCAGGCCGACGCGCTCTTCCGCAACAAGGAGACGGGGGAGTATGTCCTCGTCGACTTTAAGCGCGTCGAGAAGGACCTCACGCCGGGGGCGCCCGCCTACGGACGCATGGGCGTCGGCATCATGGCGGGCGTCAACGCGACCGACTTTTACAAGTACAGCATGCAGGCGTGGCTCTACGCGGCGTGCCTCGAGCAGAGCACCGACATTGTCATCTCCGACTGCCTCCTCCTGCAGCTGCACCCGTCGCTGCCGACCTACGACTGCAAGCAGTGCCGCGACTTTCGCGCGCAGGCCGAGATGGTCCTCGACGGCATGAGCTAAAGCCCAACGCGTACGTGCGTCCGTGTGTCGTGCCCTCATGAGAGTTTCTTAACGCTCCGCCATAGCACACTACGGTGTTGGTCCGGCGCTCGGAGTTCCGTCTCCTCCCGTTGCTGTTTCGCCCGCGCGTCCCTACCCTACCACCCACCGCCTCCCACACCGCTCCCGCCCCGCCCCGCCCCGCCCTCCCCGTCCCCGTCGGCGTCGGCGTCGGCGTCGGTGTCGCCTTCCCCGCACGCCGCCGCCGTCGCTCACCGGCGCACGCGCAGGCTGAGCAGCGGGATGCGGTCGCTCGCCACCGACTTGAACGGCGCCGCCGCACCCGCACTTTTCGGATCCGGGTTGCCGGTGCTTGCCATGTCGACCGGCGTCGCCGCATCAAACGCCGTGCACGTGTTGCAAAACGTGCTCGCAATCCACGAGAGCCAGATGAAGCCGAGGATGCCCGCCTGGATGATGAAGGCCCACGTGAACGTGACGCCGCGGTTTTCGCAGATGAACTTCTCAAAGGAGTCCGCGTCGCCAAAGTACGAGCAGTCGGAGGCAATCTCCTGCTCCTCCGGCGTGAAGGTCAAATCGCTCCCAAACGTGATGAGGAGCGGCAGGCAGCCGGCGATGACGATGCCAAACCAAAGGATCGAACAGATCTTGTTCATGTTGCCACTGGAGGTGAAGAGCCAGCGAGCGTAAATCGCGCCGAGCAGCACGCCCATCGCGACGGCCGACAGCACGGCGCCGGTCAACGAGCTCTCCATCAGCTCGATGGCGACCGTCCCGGTCAAGGCGTTGTCCGACGCGGGCGTCCAGCCCATGAGGCGGTTGGCCCACGCAATGCCCCAGGCGGTGGCATTGACGCTCTCCAGACCGATCAGCACGAGCGACGCCACCGTGATCAAGAAGATCCAGAGCGTCACGCGCCGCATGCTGCGCCCCGTCCAGAACGGCTGGTCCGTATCCGAACCCTGCCCGGTGTTGCCCGTCTGGACCAGGCCGGTGCCAAACTCCACCGCAAGCGGTAGGACGATGATGTTCGCGAGGATGAGGATGATCACGATGACGTGGGAAACCGCCACGCCCTCCTCGCTCTCCCAGCCGTTGCCCTGCGAGGGGCACACGCCGGCGCGCGGCAAGAGCGCGCCAAAGTTCCACGGCAGCAGGTCGTAGAAGACCTTGAGCAGGAGCACGATCAGAAACCCGGTGACGCTGAGGCTGAGGCGCATCCAGCGCATCGCCTGGATCGTGGCGAGCGACTGCGCAATCTCCTTGTTGGCGGTGTTGAACGTGTCCACAGTCGTGTACGATTGCTGACCGTACGCAATGCTGCGCGTCAGGTAGCAAGCGGCCGCAAACACGGAGTCGACGCCGAGGTACACGATCAGGACCACCGCCGGGATGGTTGCAAAGAGCGACCAGCCCATGCGCATGCCGTAGAGAAGCTTGCCGCGCATGAGCACCGGGATCGTGCCGTTGACGCCCGACGGCATCGGCGGCGGAAAGTAGAGGGGCTCGACGTAGACGAGCTCGCCCTTCTTCGGACCCTTCTCGTGGCGGCGCAGGAGCGGGACGCCGAGGGTGCCGCCGCGGCTGATCGACGGCTGGACCACGAGGTTGTCGAGCGACGTCTGCGGCGGGACGCCGGCGAGGCCGTTGACAAACTGGCACTGGAGGTACAGGTTGTACAGGTGGCTGTTGTCCTCGGTGGGCGCATCCGCGACGATCGCGGTCAGCATTGCGGCCGCGTCCGCGGGAACAGCCGTACCGGCCGCCGTCGCAGCCGCCTGCGCCGCCGCCAGATTGTCGTCAATCTGGGAGTTGCAGGACACGACCGCCCGCCCCGTCGGCGTGCGCGTGTACGACTCCATCGTCGTCGGGCACCAGAGCTCGTTCACCTCGTCGGCTTTCGCCTCGCCAACGTCGCCGTCGCCGGCGGTGATGGCATTGGCCGCCGTGTTGTACTGGGACGAGTAGTCGCCGGTGCCCGCCGGCACCTGCGACGTGGTATCGGCGGTTGCGGCGCTGTCAATCTTCGCAATGACCCCGGCCGCCTCGCCTGCGGCCGTCGCCGCCGCCTGGGCGGCCGCCACACCCGCCGCCGTCTGCAGCACGAGGAGCGCTGCGGTGACGGCAGCCGTTGTGGACGCTGCGGCGAGGCAATCCGCCTGCGACGGCAACCCCGTGTAGATGCTGTCGCAGTTGAACCCGTTTGCCGCGACGCCCGAGTTTTGAAGGTTCATGAGCGTGGCGATCGCGAGATTGTCGTAGACTTCGGTGTTTGACGTGTCGCCCACGCCCGCCGCCGCGCGCGCCGCGAGATAGGTCATTTCGGCGGCCTCCACGTCCGCCGCCGCCGGGCCGCCGTCCACCTCGGCCACGCCCTTGTAGTAGTGCAGCGCGTGGACCGACGCCGCGATCAGCTGTCCGAGCTGCTTGTTGTTGTACGTCGTGTCCTCGCACTCCTTGCCGTCCGAGCCCCACACGTCGTTCGTGTAGTAGAGCTCCATGTCAGACTTGGAGGGAAAGTGCATGCACTGCGAGCCGTTGTTGAGAAAGGCCGAGCCGTCGGCGGCCAACTTGAAGTCCTTGACGCGGTAGTCGTAGAGCATGCCGAGCTCGATGCCGAGCGCGATCACCATCGCGACGGCGCCCGCCGCGGCGGTAAGGCCCGGGCACAAGCCCTGCCCACCGAAGCTGGCGAGTCCCCCTCCCATGGTGGCGGCGCTTGCTCGTCCGCGCCTTCCCTCCCCGCAAACAATTTTTAGGATATGAATTCTTAGCCGACGGGCACGGCGAGGGCGAGGACGCAGTCGGCGACGGCGAGGGGGTCGGCGGCCTCCTGCGTGTCCGCGACGAGCTCCTCGAGCCGGCGGGCGTCGGCGCTCACAAACCCGCCGAGCACCTTGGAGACGAGGTGCTCAAAGTCGTCGGCGTGGCAGGCGAGCGCGACCTGCGCGCGGACGGCGGGCCGCGCCCACTTCGCCGCGGGTCCGGGCTCCTCGAGCGTGCAGCGTAAAGCCTTTTGCAGGCGACCCACCAGCCCTTTGGTGTAGGGGAGCGCCAGCGCCGCCTCGAGCTCGGCGCTCGTGCGCGGCGCGCTCCCAAAGAGCGCGAGCAACTCGTCGCTGCTGACGCGCACGCCGGACGCCACCGCGCCGACGCTGCGCGAGACGCGGCCGGAAAAGAGCGCGCCGAGGGTCAACTCGCGGACGCCGTCGGCGAGGGCGGCGGCGACGCACGCGGCGGTGGTCTCGCGCGGGCCGAGCCACGCCGCCGGCGGGGCGTGCGTCGAGAGGCGGAGCGCGAGGTCCATGTGCAATCCTGCCCGCTGCCCGCTGCCCGCTGCCCACTGCCGTGCGCTAGGAGATGGCCGCGGAAGCGCGCCGCCGATAGCGCGCCGCACAATTTCTACATTGTGAGTTGCGTTTACGGAACTCTTCGATGTCCATCTCTCTGTGCCAAACCCCGTGAGATGGCTGATGGTCCGCCTGCACGACAAAGAGTGCGCCCCAGGCATGGCGATGCGTTTGGCACCCAGCGTGTTCTCGGCGCGGCAGCATGCACGAACCACCGATACATTTCAGCGCAACATTGTACTTTTCCGCCATTTCCGCATGCGCTCGACCCTCACCGCCACTGAGCGGACTTTGCGCCCCATCGCAACAAGTCAAGACCCACCAGTCGTCATAGCCTATGACTGTCCCTGGGCGCACCAACCGATTCCGAAAAAGAAAGTCCAGAGAATCGCGCGCACTTTCGTAAAGGTCCACGTCAACATCAATGTATGCCGCGGGGCGCATTTCGGTGGCAAGACCGTCATCCAGTAGAGAAACGTTGAAGAATCCACCTATGAAGTTGACGTTACGTTGCAGCTTTTTTGTGAGTTGGTTGCGGGGATCCGCGGCATAGTCGCCGGCGTGCCAACTGTAGTCAACCGACGCGTCTCCCAAACGCGGCGATTCAAATGTATGCGGAAGACCTTTGAACGAATCCAGTCCCCAGAAGTCAAAGGATGCGTCAAGGCGCGCATCAAGAAATCGCATTGAAGTCCCTCGAAAAACCCCGAGTTGGTAAACGTCAGCGAGCACGCTGCTGTCAATGCCGCGTCGAGCTTCAGCGATTGCACAGACCGCCAGCTCGCGCCAAGCACACTTTCCGTGGCAGCAAGACGTACAATTTGCACGCGTTTCCCATCCCATCGCGAATGTCATCGTGTTGGACACCCTAGGTTTGGCACGCTAGGAGATAGGAACGGATGCGCGCCACCGATAGCGCGACGGCGCCGCGACGACGACGCCGATGCTCGCGCTCGTCTTCGCCTCGCTCGTGCCGCCGTCGGCCGAGGTTTACACGGGGTCGCTGCTGGGCGTCTCGGCGCGCGTGCTCTTGGACGAGGCCGACCAGCTGGCGCACGTCAAGCTCCAGGGCATGGTGCTGGGCGGCTCGGTCGAGGGCGTCGGCTGGTTTGACCCGCACGATGGCTCGCTCCAGGTGCAGCCGTCGATCGAGCGCGTGATGCAGCGCCGCGCGTGCCGCATCCTCGGCGCGTCGCGCGCCGACGCGACGCTCACGATCGACTTGCAGCTGCCCCTCTTCGGGAAGCGGTCGATGGTCTTGGAGCGCGTGCAAGAGAGNTAGGTAGCCCTTGAAACAAAAAAAAGCGAGCGCTAGAGCGGCCAAAAAGCGAGCACNCCGNGTGCTCGCTTTTCTCGCGGCTAGCTCNGAGCCGCCGGACCCCCATTGCGNNNCNGTGGACGCTNGCANCGCCTNNCCCNNTCCAACCCTCNATGGCCGACGGCGACTATGGCGAGCACTTGCCCAGNGGCGACGAGGACGAGCCCGACGAGGTGGAGCCGCTCGAAGAGGACGANGAGCCCGACGANCAGGTGGTGGGCGCCGAGGACGGGGGCGTCGTCAACGCCGACGGGTCGACGCCGGGGCGGTACGAGCTGAACGGCGTCACCGTGCTCTTCAACGACGTCCAAAACGGCGTCGACGAGCGCACGCTCGACAGCTACATGACAAAGTACGAGCGGGCCAGCCTTCTCGGCAGCCGCGCCTCGCAGATTGAGGAAGGGTCCCCGCTCCTCGTCGACCGGGGCGACCTCACGGACGCGCTCGAGATTGCGCAAAAGGAGATGCGCGAGCGCCGAATCCCCATCAACATCTTCCGCTACCTCACGCCGACGCTCGCCGAGGAGTGGACCGTCAACGAGCTCCTGCAGCGCGAGCGCGACATCATGCACCACCGCGCGCACGAGCTCGCGCTCGGCGCCGGGTCGGCGCCGCGCGGCGTGCCGGTGCCGACCGAGGCGACCGACCGCTAGCCGGCGAAGCGCGGTGCGCGGCGGGAAGAGCAGGGTCGTGGCGGCAGCGCGCACTCACCTTTCGCCTTTTACTAGAGGTGACCGTGTCGCCACGGCAAGCCATCGCATCATTGCGTTTTTTTACATACACACAATGACCCCGCTGGCGCAGCGACATCGCAGTTCGATTCTGCGGGGGGTCGAAAAGTGCTCGCTTTTTTAGCTCTGAGCCGCCGCGCCGCGGGGGAGCTCCCCTCTCCGACGCGCGCGAGATGGGGTCGACGTCGTCCGAGGGGACGATCGACGTGCCGGAGTCCGCGGCGCCCGCGCCACGTCCTGCCGCTCGCAAGAAGCGCCGCCTCGACTCGGAGGACATCGAAAAGGTACTCCGTTTGCACTTTCGCGCGCCGCGCCTCCCCATCCTCGACGATACAGTGCGCGACCTCGACCTGTTTCACGAGGCCACGCTGCCCCACGCCGTGCGCGACGGCGTGCGCCTCGTCGAGTCGCGCCGCGTCGTCCAGTTCACGCTCCAGCTCAAGACGTACGACCGCGCGCGGAATTCGGTGGCGCTCCTCGGCGAGGATGTTTTGCGCTACGCGACGATGAAGCTTGCGCTCGTGCCCTCGTCGTCCCCGTCCAACACGTACGTCTCCTCACGGCACACGGGCCGCCCGCCCGAGATGCTGCGGACAAAGCAGGCGTCGCTCTTTACCGGTCGGACCGACGTGACGGGCAGCTTTGCGCTCGGAACGATCGACGCGCACGGCTACTGCGCGTTCAATTTCAAGATACTCCTGCGGCCCAAGCACGTGGACGGCGCGGCGGGCAAGGATCTCTTCTGCCTCGCGGCGACGCCCCTCGATCCCGGGCTGCAGTGCGAGCAGCTCTCGTGGAGATCGGCGCCGTTTTCCGTCAAGGTGCAAATACGAAGTCTCACCGACAGTTAGGTAGCGCGTTTATACGAGTGCTCGCTTTTCTAGCTCTGAGCCGCCGGAGGCGCAGAACGGGCGTCGGCGCGCCGCCGGCGATGGCAGCGCCGCTCCCGAACATGTCGGCGCTCCCGGCCGGCGGTCTGCCGGCCCCCGAGCCGACGGGCGCCAAGCTCTACATTGGCTCGCGCCAGCTCAAGGGCCCCGGCCCCCGGTACGCGCCCTACCCCGCCAACGCGATCCTCGTCGACGTCACGAGCGCGCAGTCGATGGGCAACGCCAATCGCGTCGCGTTCTCGCCGATGCACCCCATCGAAGGCGAGCCGTACGTGGACCCGGCGGGCCTCGAGTGGTACTGCTTTGAGGAGGCGTGGCAGGCGGGCAAGGTATGGCAGGACGAACACGGCAACGAGGTCCCGCACCATCTTACCTGGCAGCGCTGGCGTGACAAGAAGCGGTCGGGCCGCCCCAACCGCAAGCTCTCGGCCTTCTTCCCGCGTGCGCGGCAGTGGACGGTCGTTTCGGCCATGTTCCCGGAAAAGCCCGGCCACCGCTACGAGTACGTGGAGAGCCGCAAGCAAATCTACGTGCCTCGCTACGAGGCATGGGTCAAGTCGCGCCCGGTCGCCCTGCAGACGCTCGAGGGCATCCGGACGCTCCTCCGGGAGCAGCGCCGGCCGATTGTCGTCTTCGATCTCGACGGCCCGCGCAACCTGGCGGGCGAGATGGAGACGGTTCGTGTCACGCCGGAAATGCTCCGCGAGCGCATCAACGACGTGCGTTTCCCGTTNGGNCACGGCTACGTCGTCGCCGCCATGGCGGCNGGNATCCCGTCGGCGGNNTACTGCCAGTGAGCACTCTTTTTTAACACGTTACGCGGCCCGCATCCCCGCCAGCACCCACGCCGGCANCGATCCGACAAAGAAGAGCGCAAACTGCCACAGGTCGACCGGGCTGAGCGCCGGCGTGACGCGCGCCTGCACCGCCATTGAAATCCCGTAGAGCACGGGGATGACGACGGGGAGCAGCCACGCCGCCCAGTGCGTCCGCGTCGACAGCGACACGCTCGCGTCGTAGAGCGGCGCCGAGAGCGCGAGCGGCAGAAAGTGCTTGGCCGTGAACACGACCGCCTCGCGCTGCGGCGGGAACGCGGGCTCGTCAAAGGCAAAGTGGCCGCCGACGTAGCTGCTGATCAAGCCACTCGAGCCTAAAAAGTAGGCGAGGCAGATGGCGTGGCCGGTGGTCGCGAAGAAGGCCTCGGTGGCGAGCAGCGCGCGCGAGCGGCAGAGCGCGCCGGCCGCGCCGAAGACGGCGGCCAGCAGCCCGGCGGCGACGGCGGAGACCAGCGTCACGTTGGAGACGTGCGCAAAGATGACCTCGGCGCCGTACTCGCCGCTGGAAAGCGCGAGCTCGATCCCAAACGCGGCAAACCCCACAAAGGCGCCGAGGCGCGCCTCGTAGCACACGGCCGCCCAGCACGCCAAGACGGCGACGAGCGCCACGCCGTCGGCGTACGCGCCGACGCCGACAAAGTCGACGCGCAGCAGCGTCGCCACGACGGCCAGCAANAAGGCCACGTTCAGGAAGACGTCGTTGCGCACCCCTCGGTTGAGGGTCACNAGGCCGACGGTCACGAGCAGCAGCGCGCACGCCGTCGACGGCGTTTGCAGTGCCGCGCGCCGCGTCTCCGCGGCCACCCCGCACCCGTCGCCGTAGCACGCCTGCTTGTGGAAGACGACCTGCATCTCCGCCATCTGGTCGCCNACGTACAAGAGCGCNGCGTANCCNGCGAGCCCCGTGTACGCCGCGGCGGCGCTCAGCTGCGTGCGCACGCTCTCGACNCCAAAGGCGCCAAACTCGTCCTCGCGTGCAAACGTCGCGAGCGCGACGCCGATGGCGACGGCGGCGCCAAACGCCAGCAGCAGCGTCGCCGCNTCGGACTCGACGCCGTACCCGCGCACCGTCGTGGTGGTGATGGTGGTGATGGTGGCGTTGCCGTCGACGGCGAGNCGCAAGTTGGCGGCGCGGGACGGCGAGACGAGCGCCGTCCGCAGCGTGCGAAAGCCCGCGTAGAGCAACAGCGCCGTGCTGAGCGCGGTGGCGCTCTTGCGCACCAGCGCCGGCATGTCGGGCACCAAGCTCTTGGACGTCACGTCGATGCCCGAGCTGGAAAAGAGGCCGAGCGCGCCGGCGGAGAGGACCGCCACAAAGAGCGCGTCGAAGAATCGCGTCCACTGCCCGCCGACGTGGAGGCCCGCCATCGAGACGAGGAGCAGCAGGCCCCCGAAGATGTGCTTTTGCCAGATGCCCACGTAGCCCGTGTGGGGGTTGATCAGCACCGGCGACGCCACGGCGATCACAAAGACAAAGGACGCGCCGCGCAGCGAGGCGGGCGCGTCCGCCGACGCCGCGGGCGCCGACGCCAGCAGCGCGTCGACCGCAATCGCGAGCGCAAACGCGGCGCCCGCGCCGACGATCCGCGCTCGCATCGTCGTCGGCTTGCTACCCCTCGCGGCAACTTCTGCAGATATCAGTGAACCTAGCGCGTAGAGAGCGGCAATGGTTGACTACGCCGACGTGGTCCGCGATCTGGAGGCGCAGTTTCTGACGCAGCTGGATCGCGANGCGCCGGAGCCCAACGCCGCCACGCCGGGCGACGCCGGCGTCAAGCAAAAGCTGTACGGGCTCTTGGGACGGGCGCAGCTTCGCCGCTTCTTCGCCATGGCGGTCGACCACGGCAACCTCGGACGAATACGCTCCCTCTTCGGCGCGCCGCCCTACTTTTTCGTCGGCGCCGGCGAGGGGCTCTTGCTCCGCGCCGGCGGCTTTGCCGCGCGCACGCACATGGCGGGGGCGTCGCCCATCCCCAACTTTAGCCAGATGGTGCCGCAGTTTGTCGACCAGCACGAACGAGGGCTGTCGCTGGCCGACGACGAGCTCTTCGAGTGGCCCGAGCCGCGCAGCGGCAACTTTTTTTTCAGGCTTCGGAGCAAGCGCGCGCCNGCNTTTCGCGTCGGCGAGNTGCTCACCGTCGCGCCGACGCCGATGCTCGCCGCGGTCGCCAAAAAGTACGGCCAGAGCGAGGAGGAGGCGCGCCGTGCGTCGTGGGAGCTCAAGGTGGAGCGGATACGACCNCGGCTCGAGGATGCGGCAGGGGCGTCCGGCATGATATCCTTGGTTGCAGTCTAATTACTAAACGACACCATGGCCGAAGCCGTGTGGTGGACNCTNGGGATCATCGCGGCGGTCGTCGTCGGCATCTGCTTGTGCGTNTGCGTCTGGCGTTGGTGCGCGCGGCGCCGCAAGCGACGGAAGGCNAAGCGGACNGCCGCCAGGCCGGCGGCGGCCACAACCGTGCGCCANGAATTCGGCCCGGCGCCGGCGCCGGCGCCGCAGCCCTATCCGCATCCGTACCCNCACGCNCACGNGCCCNCGCTCCCGATGATTGTGATGCCGAGCAACCCCCCNTGCCCCAAGTCGCCCTCGTCGAGCTCGAGCNNNAGCAGCAGNNGCAGNNGCAGCNNCAGCGGCAGCGAGCGCGAGGACGAGGCGCGCGCCATCCGCAAGGACAAGCGTCGGCGGCGGCGCGGGCGCGAGCGCGGAGAGATTGGCCGTGTCGACCGTGTATAGCGTGATGGTTTTAAATCCTACATTGACCACGCTCACCCNGGNAGCAGCGGGAGGTTGGCAAGGAGGTTGAGCCCGTCCAGAAAGCCGCCGGTCCCGCCGCCCTCGAGGCGCGGCACCTTGTCGTAGCGCTTGCGTCGTGCGCAGCACGCGCAGACAAACACCCCGAAGCACGCGAGCGCGCCCAGCACGCCGAACACGGCGCCCCCACCCGCGAGGGGCCCATTGGACTGCACCGTGGCCGACGCCACAAAGACCAAGGGTTCCCGCGGCGGGGTTGGCGGCGGCGACGGCGGCGGCGGCGGCGGCAAGGGGGCCGGCGGCGGCGGCGGC
>PAYF01000037.1 GCA_002714745.1 Methanobacteriota archaeon
AGTAGTGGTGCAGGCGGCAGGATTCGAACCTGCGAAGCACTACGCAGAGGATCTTGAGCCCTCCCCCTTTGACCACTCGGGTACACCTGCGGCGTGTGGAAGGGAGTTGGGGTCTTGATACTCGCGCCTCGGGGGTGTGAATTGGAGTATGCGAGGAATTGTTCAATAGTTACCTGTGGTCCACTCGTAGCGGGTTGCTCTGATGGATGATGGAGGCGATGCACCTAGGCTCAACAATAAGCAGTTGGCGATGGTCGAGAAGTCTTTGTTCGAACTGCTTAGGAACCAGAAGAGTCAGGTCGTTCCAGTTGAATTACCGGTACCCTCATTCTGGGTCTCAGTCGGTCAATTACTGCACCATTTAGAGAACGAACTGGCCGAGACAATCCGCGACAAGGGTATGGGTGCTGAGGCCCAGATGAAGTCACGCAGACTCGGAAACATCAGGACCTGTATCAGCGATCTGACCAGACTGCGTCTGAACGCATTCACACAGAACGCTGTACTGTCCAATTTGATGAAGTCGCCTCAGGGTGATGCGATGAGTTCAGCGGCAGGATTCCAAAGTCTAGACTGGCAGAGACACGACGCTGCAGAGAGAGCTTTTCACGCTGGCATCGGACATCTGGTTGAGAAGTACAAGCACGAGGTGTCTTGGAACGCCCTACAGCACGGCTCCAGCACCGAGACGATTAGTGCCCCCAAGGCCGTTGGTCACTCTCCGCTCACAGAATTCTCCGAGCCGCAGGAAGAAGATTCAGTTGTTACAACTCCAGCTACGGTTCAGCCTGCCTCTTCAGGCAACTGGGATGATCCCGATATGGATGAAGAAGATAGAATACGACAAATCGATGCTTTTCCGAATCGGGCTACAGGGGCTTCCTCTCCTCCAGCCCCACCTGATCCAGATGAGGATGATGGGTTGATGCGGATTCTCATTCTCAAGGACATGGATGAACCGATTATTTCCGCCGATGGCTCGGAGATGGTACTGACTGCGGGTGATGTAGAGTCATGCTCTTCTCTAATCGCTGAAACTCTAATCGCTGCTGGTCTGGCTGAACCAGCCCCGCTTTGAGGAATGACTTAGTGTCGTCTGAGGAGGCTTGGCTCACCATAGGTGAGCCAATGGGTAAGACAATCACTAGGAAGCAAGTTGACCAACTGAGGAAGGAGTTCGCCTCCGACCCATCGAACAAAGTGGCGCAGAACGCTGTGACNAATGTGCAGCTCCCTGACCTGACCATGAACAGAGATGTCGTACAAGACACTGCGAATACTTTCAGCACCAAACTCGATGATTGGAAGGTAACCGCTCAGATGAGGACTGGTCGCTGCTGGCTATTTGCCACACTGAATCTTTTCCGTCCAGGAACGATGAAGAAGATGAATGTCAAGGAATTTGAATTCAGTCAGGCTCACATCCATTTCTGGGACAAGTTCGAGCGCTCTAACCACCTGCTGGAAGCGATTATTGAAACCGCAGACAGTCCTGTAGATGATCGTACCATCCACTTNCTTCTATCCGACCCTATCGGTGACGGTGGTCAGTGGAACATGGCGATGAANCTGATTCGCAAGCACGGCCTTGTTCCTAANTCAGCATATCCTGAATCGAATACCAGCAGCGCCACACGCTGGATGAACACTGAGCTGAAGAGCTTTCTCAGAACCTCTGCATGTGAGATTCGCGGNATCCTCGAGGGAGGTGGTTCAGTGAATGATGCCCGGGCTCACAAGGANAAAAGAATGGCCGATGTCTGGAAGATGCTCTGCATCCACCTAGGGACTCCTCCGAAGAGTTTCGACTGGCAATGGAGAGACAAGGACGGGGATTTTCACCGCAAGGGTAGGATGACTCCTCAGGAATTCGCTACTGAGTATGTTGACATCGAATGGGAGGATTATGTGTGCGTGGTCAACGACCCTAGAAACGAGTACTACCAAACCTACACAGTGGATTTCCTGCAGAATGTCGCTGGAGGTCCACCCGTAGTCTATCTCAATGTGCCTAGCAAAGAAATGAAGGCGATTACTCAGAAGTTACTCGAGGATGGAACTCCTGTTTGGATGGGATGTGATGTNGGAAAGGAGATGGATCGTAANNGAGGNCTGTGGGATGCTNATNTNTACGATGTCGAAGGNCTGTATGGAGTCAGTTATGGGATGGGCAAGGCAGACCGATTGAGGCACAATCAGACCATGATGACCCATGCCATGCTGTTCACGGGTGTCGATGTGGTTAACGGAAAGCCACGACGCTGGCGCGTCGAGAACTCATGGGGAGAGGATAACGGCCAGAAGGGCTACTACACGATGAACGACTCATGGTATNACGAGTACATGTTCGAAATCGCAGCCCCNAAGGACTACCTCACAGAGAAGATGCTAGATGGTCTTGATACCGAGCCGGTCGTTCTTCCAGCTTGGGATCCGATGGGTAGCCTAGCCTAGGTTGCGCAGGTTGATCTCGATAGTGACNGAGTCAGGGATAGGAATTCTCAGGACCTTTCTGAGTGCCTTCTCGTCCTTCGCTGTGTTGGTAACCAACTCTAGTAGGCGCTTGTGGACTCTCATTTCCCAGTGATCCCAAGTCTCAGAGCCTTCACCATCGGGACTCTTACGGCAGGGAACAACTAGTCTGCGAGTGGGCAGAGGTATCGGTCCGCGCAGGTTGACACCTGTCTCCTCGGAGATAGCCTTGATCTGACCGCAAACNTGGTCGACATCAGTGTGATTCTCGCCAGTCAGCCTGATGGTAGTGACTACTGGCATCCACTCACCGTTAGCCGAATCACTTCTTCTCGATCTTCATGCAGACGCCGGCAGCCACGGTCTTACCCATGTCGCGGATTGCGAATCGGGCAAGCTCGGGGAAGTCTTCCATCTGCTCAATCGCCATAGGCTTGGTAGGTCCGAATCTCACAAGGCAGGCATCTCCAGTCTTCAGGAAAGCCGGGTTGGCTTCCTTCTGACCCTTAGAGGTCTTCTCTAGCAGATCGATGAATCGTACTGCGACCTGCGAAGTGTGGCAGTGGAACACAGGTGTGTATCCAGTACCGATTGCCTTCGGGATGTCCATCAGTTGAATCTGCCCGACGAAGGTCTCGTCATGGCGGACAAACATAGGNGCGCTGTCCTGGTATCCTGCGACGTCACCACGGCGGATGTCGGTAGCAGACAATCCTCGGACGTTGAATCCGACGTTGTCGCCAGGCTCAGCCTTGTCGACCATTGTGTGGTGCATCTCGATGCTCTTGACTTCAGCAGACTGCTGGCTTGGGTTGAAGACAACAGTCTTGCCAGCGTTCAGAATACCGGTCTCNATCTTNCCCACAGGGACAGTACCGATTCCGCTAATCTTGTAGACGTCCTGAATTGGCAGACGTAGGGGCCTGTCAGTAGGCTTAGGTGGCATCTGAATAGCGTCAATTGCCTCAAAGAGAGTAGGTCCGCTGTACCAAGGTGTGTTGTCGCTCTTGTTGAAGACGTTATCACCGTCGAATGCGCTGCATGGGACGAATGGTATGTCGTCGGTTTGGAAACCGGCCATCTTCAGTAGATTTGTGACCTCAGTTACGACGCTGTTGTACTTGTCCTGAGACCAGTCAACACCGCTGATATCCATCTTGTTGATGTTGACAATCAGCTGCTTGACACCCAGTACGCGTGCAAGGAAAGCGTGCTCCTTGGTCTGAGCGTTGACGCCGTCGTTGGCGGCTACATTCAGGACAGCTGCATCAGCTTGGCTGGTACCGGTGATCATATTCTTGACGAAGTCACGGTGACCNGGTGCGTCGATGACGGTGAAGTAGTAGTTAGGAGTGTAGAACTCCTTGTGTGCGACGTCGATGGTAATTCCACGCTCGCGCTCCTCCTTCAGACCATCCATAACGTATGCAAAGCCGAATCCGGCCTTACCACGNTCNGATGCTTCCTGCTCGAACTTGTCGATGACGTGTTGCTCTATGTGACCGCTGTCTAACAGCAGTCTACCAACNGTCGTCGACTTTCCGTGGTCGACGTGTCCGACGAAAACGATATTCAAATGCGGCTTGCTCTTATCTTCCCATTGTGAACCCATAATGTACACCTTCTGAGTGTCCCGCCGACCGATGGGGTGTATATGAACATCACCCNCCTANNCTAGGGGGNGAAATTAGGAGCGCCGCTTCTTAAGAAGCGCCGTCATCTGTATTGAAGTTCNATGACCATCGACTTGACCTCGGTGGTGTGNGTCTCCTCNTTCACGATATCGACCGNCCAGTCNCCTGGTAAGTAGCCACGCACGGTAGANCCTCCGATTACCATCCACACACAGCGGTCTTCNGANNCGCAGTCNCCTGCATTGCGGCTGTCGTCTTCGATTGAAGAGGTGTTAGCCACCTCGTCGTCGGTGCTGTTGTACATGTACAAGTCGAGTCTGTTCGCGGTGGTGGTNGGAAGNCCCCCGCCAATTTGATCGTCGTCCTCCGCAGGATANGTCAGCTTGACTCTGAGGTAGCGGATTCTGTCTTTTGTCTCATCATCGTAGGTGACTGGGTAATCCCATGTCATGACCACTGGCTCTTGGTAACGTCGATCCATCTCGAAGTCATTCCAAACACCTCTGTAGTTGACGTAAAGGGTTGAGTCGTGATGGTCGACCAGACCTTGGTTGTCCTTCACAGTGAGTCTGATTGCCCAAGCACCCGCTGGGAGGCTTTCCCATTCGTAGGTCTCTCCGGTGGCATCGATATCGTTCTCAGGGTTTCCGTCACCATCCGAGTCGGTGTAAGTATCGAGGTCCCAGTTGTACTCGACAAGGTACTCCTCGGCGTAGCATGTGGAGTCTTCAGGGTCGCACCCAGCCCATGAGTTCGAGCCATCCAGNGTTACTGTGGTTGAGACTGAGACTGTTCTGTCATNGANATCATTGTCATCATCACAGACCCATACTAGGACGAANTCGCCTGCNGGCGCATCGTCGCCCTCACAGTCGTCGTCCTTGTTGGCACTAATTTCCGCCTTCGGTTCACGAGCAGAAGAGTCTAGCACATTGATTGATTGGCTGATTGTGGTTTCATGTGTGCCATCTCCNACAGCCAGACGAACCACATACTCACCGGCCTGAACATAAGTGTGGCTTGTAGTCAGGCCGGAACCTGTGTTGCCGTCACCGAAGGTCCAAGTGAAAGTCATCGAGTCACCATCTGGATCCGAGGAGCCAGCTGCGCTGAAGGTGATAGACTGGTCTGTCTTGATGTTCTGAGAGGGGTCCAACGACATCTGTGCGGTGGGAGGGTCATTGCCCGAGAGAAGGTCAAGGCAGCCCGCCATTGGAGAGCATACCAGCAGGATTGCGAGTAGCGGAGTGAGTGTTCGCATGCTTGCCATCGAAGGGGTCTGGAAGTGAGGGCGAAATCAACCCTACGCTGCCATGACATCTGATAGTTCGTTATTGATAGGCTCGCAGTACAACATTCAGAAGTCAAATATCGACTGCTGGCGTGAGCCCGACAACAATTCCTTCTCCTNCCATCCAAACGCCTCGGTGATTCTGCCCAGTGACTTCGCNAGCCGTCCGGCGTAGTAGGCTGGATCGTATACTGGTGGNGCCTCACCTATCTCATCGACAAGCCACGGCTCGACTGNCATCGGACTGGCCTTGGAGTTAGTGACGATGTAGCCCACTTTCATGCCCGGAGTGAATTGCAATCCTCGACGGATTCTCTCCTTGGCTGCTCTGACATACGGAAGTCCATCCGGATTGTTGTATACCTTTGAGAAGTCGACCGTTCCATCTTTCTTCAGAGTACCCTTGCAGGAGCGACTGATGACTAGTTCTGCTGGGTTGGCTCTACCCTCTTTGACCTCATCGATAACGGACTTGGTCATCTCTACTGCCGCCCATTCCTCACCGTCGAGAATCATCTCGAACATCTCAGTCATCGTGCGAGTTAGAAGAGTGAAGGAGTCAGTCCTGCGAACCTCGTATCNTCGGATTAGCATCTCCTCGCGTGGCCATATCACTCGACCTACGTATCGCTTCTTGGCACCGTGGCTGAAGAATGCCGATAAGGCGGTCTCAAACTCTAGTTCCGCTCCTTCCTTGGTGAATCGCTCAGCCAGCCTCTCTCCGAAGCGGATGGTCTCTGCCCTCGCCCGGTCCCATGACTCGAATTCGGGCGAGGATTCCTCCGGTTTGTTGATTGGAGCATCAGCATCTACTGGTGTGCGCACGAAGATTGAGTCAGTGTCAGAGTAAACGACGTCGTAACCCTCGATCTCTAGGTCTGAGATGATCTTACGGATATTGTGTCTGGCCCACTCGGTGATACTAGCACCTAAATCGGGATGAGTGAAACGATAGAAGCTCGAGGCGAAGACTCCGTAGAACGAGTTCATCAGAATCTTCACAGCGTATTGCAGCTGGTCCTGCAGGAAGGCCTCGGCCTCGTCTCCTGACTCCCTTGCTGCGGCCAGTGCTGCCTTGTGCTGATCACGGCTGCTCATCAGTTGCTCGAGCAGGTGAGGAACCAATCCTAATCGTTCGTCCTTGGACAAGTATCTGGTCTGGGTGGTAGGTGAGGCGCTGTACGATTCATTGGTGGTATCGTCTCTGACCAAAGTGGTCGAACAGATATTGTTTGATATCATGATTGAGGGGTACATCGACTTGAAGTCAAGCACAACTACCCATGGACTGATTCCGGCGTCGACCTCGTGGACATATCCTCCTGCAATCTGATCTCTTCTTCGGGGCCCAGAAATAGTAGTCGGGACAGCCACATTTGTCCTGTCAGCCAGTCTGATTACCAGCGAGTCTATCCATCGGCTGGTAGTGTCTAGTGAAGCAGATTCAACTGTAGTCAGAGATACCGATGCCAGAGCCTCCTTACGAGCAATTGACTGTAATCTATCGAGGATATCGAGAGGTAGAATCGTGTCACGCACGCAGTACTCGAGGACCTCGTCTGGTCGCTCGGCCCATTCACGATCCATCTGGCTGGCGTCGATATCGAGCTTGTGCATCTCCTCGTTTTCAGGCCACAGTAGTTTCGAGACAAATCGCAGAGACTCACGCTCAGGTCTGAGAGTTTGGCGAACCTGCCACCAAGCGTCCAGTGGGATTCTTCCGGGAATACGCCAGACTCGATTTGGTCGTCTTTCCGGGACGAGGCGTTTCTTCAACTCGCCCTCCAGCATCGGGACTCTGCCCCAGCCATAGAGTGCGGCACCATCCATCTTCGAGCGAGAGGATAGGACATCCATGCGCTCTAGCATGCGAGGAAGATCGAAGTTGTCGATATTGTAGCCGGTTATGAAATCGGGATCTTCCGACCTGACTAGTTTGGTCAGCCCTTCCATGATATCGCCCTCATCACCTCTGAACGAGTGTTCACTGCGCTCGCCCGCCCTGTCAATAACAGCAGCAGCGCACAGGATACGATTGGATTGGATACTGGTCTCCAAATCGAATGAGAAGGTGACGAATGGTGTCCTGAATGGCTCGGCCTTCGACAGATCTTCCAGGCTACAGGACAACACCAGGTCTGTAGGATAGAGGCCTGAGCCCCCAACCTCGGCGATTCTGCCTGCGGCAGTAGTGCGGTCACCGGTGGTTTCGTTTTGGGTCTCGGCCGGGGCTCTCTCGCCTGCCCACAGGACCTCTCCACGTGCGAGGATGTGTGGGCCGAGGTCGCAGTCCAGAAGCAGCCTCTGAACAAACAGGATATCTGCGCTGGTCACATCCCACATATCCCGGATTCGCTTTCGCAGTCTCGGTACTGTATATGGCTGAGTGACCTCAACCTTCCAGTGAGGTTTTTCTCCCTTGTCGGTCCACAAATCTCCTAGAGGTGTGATTTCTACAACCTCATCCATTGAGCCTAGGAATTCCAACGCTGACTGTGCTTGATCTGCAGGTTGTGGTCGGCCTGGTTGGGCTACCACCAGATAGGGGCGCAATCCCTGAACAAGAAGGGTCACAGAATGCCCAGAGCGGGCTCTGCACCACAACTCGACTACAGTCTTGGGAGGTTTGTCTCCAGCGGAGCGATTGTCTCCATGGACAATGCACATCTCCTCCTCCCACTGCATGCGTGCCCCTCGTTGTCAGGCTGTGCTCAGACGCCTTCAACCTATGTCAGGACGGGAGCACAAAACGATAGCGGACTGAAAGAGCGGAACCGTTGAAAGCCGAGTCGCTCACCTGTCGGATAATCGGGGTGCGCAGGTGCTGGATAATGACCTCCCAGAGATAGACTGGGACAAGATGACTTTCAGTTACCAGAAGACCGATCGTATGTATGTCGCGCACTGCAAGCAAGGTGGAGAATGGGGGCCTGGAGCTATGCAGGACTTCGGTGACATCACCATCTCTCCGGCTGCTGGCGTGCTAAACTATGGGCAGGGCCTGTTTGAAGGAATGAAGGCTCAGAGGGCAGCTGATGATAGCATTGTTCTGTTTCGTCCTGAGAGAAATGCAATGAGGATGCAAGAAGGTGCAAAGCGTCTCGGNATTCCTCCAGTTCCAGAGGAGATGTTTCTTGATGCTGTAAAGCAAGCAGTGCTCGAGAATCTGCGCTGGGTACCTCCNATGGGNAAGGGTGCATTGTATGTCCGTCCACTGCTGATGGGTAGCGGGGCAATCCTTGGAGTAGCACCGGCTCCTGAGTATCGCTTCCTCGTNTATGTCTCNCCNGTNGGNCCGTACTTCAAGGGNGGAATGAAGCCGATTNCACTGAAGATNTCNGATGAGTTTCATCGNGCTGCNCCNGGNGGCTCNGGNGGNGTNAAGGCNATTGGNAACTACGCCCCCGGNATGGTGCCNTCGAAGATGGCNAANGNNGAAGGNTATGCNGAGATAATCTACCTCGATGCTGTCCATCACAGGTACATCGAGGANGTCGGTGCTGCCAACTTCTTCTGNNTCAAGGACGGCGTGGTNTCGACNCCTGAACTGACNGGNACNATNCTNCCNGGAGTNACTAGAGCNTCNGTGCTNGAGATNGCNGNNGANNTNGGTTACGANNTCANNGAGGANAAGGTNGATGTNGANTATGCNATGNGNGCNGACGAGTGTTTCTGNGCCGGNACNGCTGCNGTNATNTCNCCAATCGGCTCAATCAGGTTCGGTGACCATGTATACGAGTTCGGTGACGAGGTCGGTCCAATCACCCAGAAGCTGTACGACGAACTGACTGCTGTCCAACAAAGGAAGATTCCCGACGAGCGTGGCTGGACCGTAACTGTCGAGTGATTACTCTCTAATCAAAGCCTGGAAGTAGCCTGCAAATCCGAATGGTAGGTTCATTGGTCCACCAGTAGGTACCCAACCATCTCCAATAGCATCATTCACATCCTTCTCCAAATCTTCGAGAGTCTTCGACCTGACTATTCTATACTCCATGGATTCTCTTTAGAGAGGAAGGACAAGGTGATTTTGGTCAACGACCAAACTTCTTGCGCCTCTGTGCGCCCTTCTGCTTGAACGACTTGCGCTGAGAACGTCTCTGGCGATCTCCTCTCTTAGGGCCCTTCGACTTCTGATTGCCCTCTTCGGCCATGCTCTCCTTGATCTGCTTGTTGAGCTTGAGGCCAATCGACTGCATCACCCCTTCCTTGCTGCCAGCATTAGTAGCACTCAAAGCCTCCTGAGTTGAAAGAATCAGTCTGCCTTCCTGCTGGTTAGGACGAGCCGGGTGGCTGGCCTCTGAATCACGCTTCATTTTTGAGATTCCAACTGACTTTGCGGCCCAGGCAAGAGTCTCTAGTGAGGGGTTTGGTACACTGGCTTCACGGGGAACCCTGCGTCCTGCAGATCGGCTTAACTTAGAATCGAAATAGCCCGTCCAGAGGCTCATCTTGCTGGGATCGTGTGGCATGCTGACGCTACCTGCCTGCGTAGGGGGTGACTTGAGGGCTTCGCGAGCCTCAGTCCTCTAGGAGTATACCGCTGACTACTCCGTGCATGCCGGGTCTGCTAGTAATTCGGACTCTGCCCTTGTCAGTATCGACAATTGCTCCCTTGGTGATTATGTTACGTCGCACGTAGTTGGGATCAGCACCATTCTCAATCACGGTGCTGATAGTGGCGCTTACAGTGGTACCTGTCTTCGGGTCGTTGACATTGACCGAGTTAGCTCCCAGGACTCTGACGGTCTGTGATTTGCCTCTCTTGCGGTAGTTCTTCCGCTTGTCCGCATCAGCGATGTATGCAAACTGGTTCTCTGTGGATATCTCAGTTCGGCGCTTGCCGCGGTAGCGACTGGGGCGCTTCAGGCGTCCGCCTGATGGCTTGCGACGGGATATGCCGTGCCACTTTGCCATGCGTCCCGCCGACCGACCGCCCTTATTTCAATAGATTGGACGACTACTCGCCCATTGCTGATGCAGCAGCCTCGATGTGGGCCAGTAACTGCTCGTAATCGTTGACCACTGGATACTGAGGGAACTCCTCAACAACGTTGCTTGGTGGGTTAATCAGGATACCAGCATTAGAAGCGGCGAGCATCGAGGTGTCATTGTACGAATCGCCTGATGAAATGACGTTGAAGTTGAGTCCTCTGAGGGCCTCTACAGCGTGGCGCTTCTGGTCCTCCATCCTGATTTCCCAACCAGTGACTCTACGAGATTCCTCATCGACTTCGAGAGTATGACACAGGATGGTTGGTCGGCCCAGCTTGTCCATCATCGGTGCTGCGAATTGAGCGAATGTATCTGACAGGATTACTACCTGCCACTTCGACCTCAGTTGATCGAGGAACTCGACTGCTCCATCTAGAGGATCCATGCTCTCTATTGCCGCACTGATATCATCCATCGTGATACCATTCGAATCGAGAATGTCGAGTCTGTATCGCATCAGCTTGTCATAGTCCGGCTCGTCACGAGTGGTCCGGCGCAATTCCTCAATTCCGGTGCGCTCGGCCACGTTGACCCAAACCTCGGGCATCAGCACGCCCTCTAGGTCAAGGCACACTACGAGCATGATGAGTCGCCTGAGGGGTTCGCCTTCAACGTGTTCGTCTCCACGTGATGCGTATGTTCATCTCAGGCTTCTGAGCCGCAAAGGCGTGAGCGACAAGAGGCTACGCAGGCGCACACCGGTCAGATTCAAGCACGTGCGTGACGATTTGGGTGAGTTGTTGCGCTCAGTGGGGCTAGACCTTGACTTGTCTGAGAGTTTTCTAGAAAGGGCCCATTTCGAAGGCCGTGACCTCATCCTAGTCGACCGAGTTCCCTTAGGCGTGCAGGTTGAGACAGGTGACGGTAGTTCCTGGTTTCCCACGCTTAGAGGAATAGTGGCATGGAAGCCAGAGCGATGTTGGGCGGCTGTGGATCACGGTGCGATTCCTTTTCTGATGAACGGGGCCGACTGCATGGGTGCTGGAATCCATATGGCCGATCCAGCACTCGAAGAAGGCGACCTTGTTTGGATTCGCGACCAAGAGCATGGCAAGCCTCTGGCTCTAGGGTTGGCTTTGGTGAGTGGGAATGAGATGGTCGAGATGACCAGTGGCAAGGCAATCCAGACCCTGCATTGGATTGGGGATGATCTCTGGGAG
>PAYF01000038.1 GCA_002714745.1 Methanobacteriota archaeon
CCACCGTGACCCGCATCTACGCAGGCATCCAGTCGCATGCGGTGTGCTAGGTTCAGATGGTAGCATGCACCTAATTGAGGCCAGCAGGTCACTACCTGATCAGATGAGGCTGTGGGCGGATTCTCTAGGTAAAGATGGAGTGGTCAGGCCAGATAGTGTGAGTCTGACACACGTGCACATCGGACATGTGGATGGACTCGGGCAGTTCGGCAAGGAGGTCATGGGATCCAGTAATCTGCCGTTTTATGCAAGCAGCTCAGTCATCGCCGAGATGGGGAAGCGAGAGATGATGGCTCCATTCAGACCGTCGGAAGTGGTCGCAATGCAGGGGTTCAAGCCATCCGAAGACTGCGGTTTCGAGTTAATCTTCATCCCGGTCCCTCATCGCGATGAGTTTGCAGATACTCACGCTATCTTGATCAGGGGTTCAGATAAGTCGGCTCTGTTCCTGCCAGATCATGACAAGTGGGATTCTACTCTGGCCGAGCACGGTGCGGAGACAATTCGTGAGTGGTTATCTGACCTTGGAGTCGATATCGCTCTGATTGACGGTTCATTCTGGGACTCGGGTGAGCTCCCCGGTAGAGACATGAGCCAGATTCCACATCCTACTGTCTCAGAGAGCCTAACGAGGCTCGAAAACAGACAAGAAGGAGATCCTGAGATTCACTTCATCCACCTGAATCACTCGAATCCGCTTCTCAAAAAGGGGCATGAGTACGATGAGTTGACAGGTAGGGGTTGGGGAGTCGCTTGGCAGGGTCAGCACTTTTCGCTTTGATTTCGTATAAGGAACATTATGAGCGGCCGCCCTAGGGAAGGGGTGTGCATCTGACAGGAGTGGTATCGAGTGGGCTCGGACGTGCCCATGTATTCATGGCCCAGCCTCACTATCAGGATCAGTTCAAGTCGGTACTGGGGACGGGTGCTTGGCCTGGCACCCTGAACATCGAATTGTTTGGCGATAATCTTGCAGAATACAGGAGTCTTAGGGCTCTGGCTGGCCTTGAGGAAGGAGAGAAGGCAGAGGGGGCCAAGGCCCTCAGGGTGCATGGCTTCGAGCGCTCGGGCAGATCCTTCGGAGGGGCCACTGCATTCAGGGCCGAGATAAGCCGTGGCGGGGATGAGTGGATTGGCTGCGCCGTACTGATTCCGGACTTGACACGCCATACCGAGATAGCCGAAGTGATATCTCCCTCATTCCTGCGCGAAGCGTTGCCCTGCGAGGATGGAGATGATGTCTTCATCAGGCTTGTCTGAGTAGTCTCATCCACTCCCTCTCCAGCAGTGTCGACATCTCCAGACGGGCGAGTGAAAGCCATCTAGTGTGCTGTCTGTCATCAACCGTAGGTGCGGTAAACCAACTCGTATCCGGCAAAGAAGAGTCGATTAGGTCCGAAGTATGGAGATTCTCAATCGACCACAGCATGAGGCCCTCGGAAGGAGATCTCCCGAGGTCGACAGGGATATCGGGCCTTTCTAGGGCCGAGTGGATGTCTTCGATGCTGTTCCTTCCCGAAGCCACGCCTGAGATTGCGCTTGCCATTCTGCGGACTTGATTCCAAAGGAATGCCCTTGACTTCACGGAGATGCCGATTATTCGACCCTCTTCGGTCATCCACGGGATGCACTCGTCAACGGTTCTGACTGGGTTCTTTCCCTCATCGATGCGACACAGGTTTGTGAAATCGTGCTGACCCTGCAAGCACGAACACGCCTCGATGAATGCACCCTCGTCCAACTCTCTGGGCCAATCCTGAGACAACTCGGTGCGATACAGATAGTGACGAGAAGTTGAGTGTCTTATTCTCATTTCTTCGGGTATAGCCTTGGCACCCCAAGCAACCATTCCTACAGGCAGATTGTCATTCAGTGCTCTCAGAAGATTGGACTTCTGAATTGGGCCCGCTACCTCGCTTGGCAGGTTGATTCTAGCTAGATTCATCCTCACGCTAACTCCGGCATCTGTTCGGCTCGACATCTCAAGACAGTTAGGCGTCCACCAGCCGAGTCTCTCTAGGGCCCTGACTAGAGAACCTTCAACGGTTCTGATACCGGGCTGTGTCTGAGAACCATGGAAGGAATCCCCATGATAGCCTAAGGCGACCATCACACGGTCGCTGTCCAAGCAACTGCCTCCACTAGTCCTCGGCTAGGTACTCTGTAGCCTCTTCGGCGGAGGGGAAACCTAGGCCCAGAAGCGCGAATTCGATGGAAACTGGGACATACTGTCTTGCGAATGGGTGACTTCTGTCAAAATCCGTCTTCAAGTCTACAGAGTCGATTAGCATTCGAGCGGCCTCATACAGATGAAACGAGACGTCGACCTCGTCGCTGGAAGCGCCGAGATCACGCAGTTTCTGAAATTCTCGAACTGCCATAGGGATGCGGTCAAACTCGAGCAGAGCGTTTGCATGCGCTGCGAGGTATTCTGCGTTATCGGGAGCAAGTGACGATGCTTTGCGGAAGTATGCGGCAACCTGGCCCTCGTTGATACGATCGTTTCCATTATCATCGATGTTGCCGTTCTGCTGAATCTCAAACAGGGCCGACTCAGCCCATCCATGGTAACCGGTTGGGTCGTCGGGGTTGGCCTCAACATGAGACTCAAAGAGACTCATGGCTCCCATGAAATCACCTTGCGTGATATGCTGTGCTGCTCTTGTCACTGTGTCTTCGTCACTCATCCTATCGCCTCAGTTCCGGCTTGGTGGGCCGGAGGTTATGAACGGTGCGGCGGTGCTAATGTAAGATGCCCCAGGTGTGCTCAGCGTTCCCGACCATCCACTCATAGTCGTCTCTCGTCCTCAGACCCTTCTCATCTAGGATTGCTATCTTGAGTACCTCCAGAGGGTACTCATTGTAGGTGAGATGGCTGACCATACCCGCGCGCGTGGGCTGGTCGAAGGTCCAACGGGCCCTGCTTACTGCTCTGACTAAGATTGAAATCTGAGTTCGACCATTCCAAATCCTGACTTTGAACTTGGGCAGCGGATTGCCGTGATTGTCTAGCATTGGTTCTTCTTCATCGGGCTCCAAAACTTCGACCTCACAGCGCTTGAAATTCTCAGTTCTATCTCTTCTGGCATCGTGGAAGATTCCTGTTCCGATAGCAGGAGTGCGGAAGAAGTCTCGGAGACGCCATGGCTTGTCGTCCATCGAGGTCATCCCAGGAGTGATGTGTGGCCTGAACCAATCAATGTAGGAGCCGTCGTCGAAGTGCAGCATGCCCCAGAACCACGGAAAAGAGGGGGCTTGTACTGAGACCTTCTGGAAGTAAGCTGTGCCTTCGAACTCCTCTCCGTCAATCTTGAGATTGAGTTTCGAACCCTGTAGCCTTAGGATATCATAACCCATGTCAAGACCGTATACGTTGTTCCTATAGGTCAAGGTACTAGGAGGACCCCACCAAGGTGTCATCTCGGCCTCGAAAGAGGTTGGTGCACCATCAGAGCGGGCTTCCTCATCACTAGTCAAGCAAAGCCAGAAACCCTTGTTCCCGGGCCTCATCCCCAGAGAGAAGTCCTCGTCTAGAATTGGTACGATAGCACCTGTACCCTCGCCAGATCCGTCTGCGGGCCAGAGAGGGTGTTTGTCATTGACCAAAGCCATCCTGCATTCTCTGATTACCAAGGGCTCGAACATACGCTTGCCATCATACCACCAAGCGCAGACCATACCGGGGATGACATGTCCTCCGTCCTCATCGATTGACATCCTAGAACCAGGCTTCCACCAATGTCCATTGACTCTGATTGCTGGTGTCTCCTTGGTTGACCACAGAATCATCAGTTGTCTAGAGCGTTTTGGATCATCTGGATCTGGTACGAACATAATCACCCAGTACCACCACCAAGAGAGTCTCGGAATTGGGGGCATGACATCGAGCCTCCACAAAAGCGAGAGGTCGCCAACAAACTTCTCCATCTTCTCCATGCATTTACCTCACATGATTTCGCGGTTCTTGAAACTGGATTGGCCTATGGCCATCATCAACAGAGTGATCATGATGAGAACGGTGCAACTAACAAATAATGCAGCGACCGGACTTTGAGTTCCAAGTGTGTGGACCGGTGGTTGCCAGAAGAATGGCAGTCCAGACTCGAGGTTGAACGCATCAGCAATCTGAGCATACTGCAGAGTGTCTGGCCAAGCTATCAGGACAATGGCATCAATCAATTGCAATGCCCAATGAGAGATTGAAAGCATCGGTATTGTTGAGTCCGGCAGAGTCATAGTAAACAAACCCATAATGAATTCCCAGATTCCGAGGATGATGCAGAAGTAAACGCCATACTTGGGAGCGATCAAACCAATGGTATTGTACAGAGCGCCATAGGCAGCCAATACCAAGATAGTGGCAAATCCCACTCCCAACCAAACCGGATAGTCGGATAGACGGACTATGCTGTCTCCTGGGGCGATTAGTGAAGTGATGAATGCCATAATCAGCACAAGTACGAGAATGTAGGTCCCGGCTAGTAAGAGATAACCAAGTAGTCGGTAAAGGATGAATTCAGCCCTGTGAATTGGCTTGGAGAGTAGATAATGCAGAGTCTCGTTCTCAGTCTCATCTCTGATAAGGCCCAATGCTAGGAAGAGTGGGATGAATATCCCCAGCATCATCACGAAGGCCATCTTTCCTGTACCGATGATGAAAGTCCTGTGCACCATCTCTCCCTCAAACTCGCTCTCAGCTGGATCCTCATTGACATTGTAATCTGCCCTGATTTCTATGATTTCATCGCCATCGGCATCTAGTATCCAGATAACGTCGCACGGAATTCCGTTTCCGTTGTCGTCATTCTGAATTGCAAGGCAATCTCCGTCGTCATCGATTTCCACCCCTATATCGTTTACATCGATTCCATTCCAGTCAATTCCGTCCTCGTCTATGTACATTGAAGCTGGCTCGGGTTCCACATATTCCTCCACAGTGAAGATGCCCCATTCCATGTAGGAATTTCGAGGGACATTGACTGTTCCCGATGCCTTGAATTTTCCACTAACGAAATAGGAGCCGTCATCGTACACACATGCTGACCCCCAATCAATCCACCAGTCCTCTGTAGCATCTCCCTCCGGGCAAGTATCTACCTGGCTCCAGTCTACAATGCCTGACCATCTATTGCCAGTATAATCTACATCTATCCACTCTGACTCTAGGAATCCGCTGCCGTCCCATGTTTGATTTCCAGAGTGGATTCTATCGTCATCGTTCCAATCGATCTCCCCTGTACGGACATAATATCCTGAGCCAGGATACGACTCACCGTCCCAGTCGCTGGTCCCGTACTTATCCTCTTGACCTCTCGGATATCCATCATTGTCCCAATCCTCTGAGTCGCCATCATTGTCTATCGGCTCGAATTCGTCCCTGATGCCATCGATGTAGAATGCCAGTAAGAGGGCCATGACGAGGGCGCCTACTGATAGGACAACCCAGGTCGAGACACGATGTCTTAGTTGCCTGATTGTCAGTTCAGTAATGGCTCCCGCTTTGCGGTCCATTCTAGTCCATACTGATTGGGCTAATGTTCTGCCCTTCTCATCCATCACGAAGTCCCCCCTATCAGATACCCGAGTAATGCCTCTAGATTGTCGTCCGGGTTGTCAATGGCCTCGACTGGGACGCCGGAATCAGAGATTACACGGGGCAGAATCTTGTGGGCCGCTGACAGATCATTGGTCTGAATCTCTAACTGGCCCTCGTTAGGGAAGCGAACCCCGTATACTGGGTCCTCGGCAATGAATTTGCTAGCGAGTTTTCGAGGGTCTTCACATGTCAGAAGGATGCGATGCGGGTGCTTGTCGAGCAATCCTCTAATGGCATGAAGGTTGCCAAGGGCGAGAAGTCTGCCCTCATTCAGGATTACAATCTGCTCGGTTATTCTCTCTATCTCTTCGAGGATGTGACTCGATACAAGAACTGTCTTGCCCTGAGAACCAAGTTCCCTGATGACGCTCATAATGCTGGTTCGGGCTATTGGGTCGCATCCATGCAGTGGCTCATCTAGAATAATCAAATCAGGGTCGTGAACCAAGGCATGAGCAATCTTGACACGTTGCCTCATGCCCTTGCTGTACTTTCCTAGCTCCTTGTTCTGAACATCTGAGAGTCCTACGAAATCTAGGACATGCTCTGCCCTATCTATTGCCTCCTCTCGAGTCATTCCATGCAGACGAGCAAGGGTGGAAACAAAATCGAGAGCAGTCATCCAGTCGTACATCCTCTCAGATTCGCTAACATAGCCGATTCTTCGGTATGGGGCTGGATTGACCCAAGGATCTTCGCCAAACAGTCTGATACTGCCCTGACTAGGTTTGAGTCTGCCCATCAGCAGCTTGAACAGGGTTGACTTGCCGGCCCCGTTGGGACCCAAAACTCCCGTCACACCTCCATCAATTGCCAGAGAGACATCGTTGAGTCCAATGACTTGATCATACCACTTCGAGGCCTGATCCACTACTACTGCAGGTGTCTTCTCACTCATTCCCTAGTCACCTCCAGAGAGCCCACTCTGAAAGTCAGTAGAGCTACCGATGCAACATTGTACAGTAGCATTGAGACTATTGAGAAAGCGAGTGGGTGGTCGTAATTCGGCGCAATCCCAAGTAGCCATTGACCTATATGGGCAAGTGAATCATACGGACTGAGAACATACAGAATCGATGTATCGAACTGTGAATCAACCAGCAATGCAAGTAGTTTGGTCCCATAGATGACGCCAAGGAAGGCGATGGCTGCGAAGAATCTACTCTGACTAATGCTAGATAGGGCTAAACCAATCGAAGTATAGGTAATCACCACTAGAATTCCTGCAATCAGTCCTCCGAGGAACATGGGCAGAGTGTCAACCAGATATGCCCATCCCTCTCCGTTGAAGACAATAGCGGAAGTATAGTAGACAAAGTATGAGAGTACGATGACGAAGCCTAGAACTACTGCTACGCTGATGTACTTCATCACGGTGTAGTCAGTCCTCGTAACCGGCCTTGAAAAGTAGATGGCGCTGGTCCCGAACTTTCTATCGTCAGAAATCATCCCTCCGACCACTAGCGCAGTCAACATGGGCCAGCAGCACAGGTTCTTAGGGAAGTAACCCAAAACCTGCCCCCACAGATTGTATCGATTAATTCCCCATAATCTCGAGAATGTATCATTCAAAAATCCATCACCTGAAAGAGAGGCAAGGAATAGCATCAGTACCGGCAGAAGAGAGTACAGCAGGATGACGAATATGGAAAGTCTGACCATTGGGTGATAGTGCCTGTGGCCCGTGCCTCTGAATAGGCCGTAGACATGGTGCCTGAAAATCGCGTAGTTCCTAGTCCATCTAGGGCCGAGTTCTCCGTCCCATGGGCGGTAAGACTGCTCGAACAGGGTGCCGACGTGGGCTTCTGACTTGGCTACTATCGCCTTGGCATCCTCGTCGCCATCACCAGCCCCATAGGCCACCTCCATCCGAGTCTTTGTCCCTTCAAAATCGAGGTCTTCATCAGGCAGTTTAGTCACCTCCTGTGTGAGACTCAGTCATCAGATCGGAGGTTCCCTTGACTTCCGTTCCAAGCTTATCCATGATGAGCAGGAATATGTCTTCCAAATCGGGGTCATACTCTTGCATCTGACGGACTTGAACCTGTGCTGAGACCGCGGCATTGATGATTTCAGAAGTTGTAGATTCATCCACTCTGATGACTCTCAATACACGTCCCATTCGGCGCACAACTAAGCCTCTCGACTCGAGTTCTTCCTGCATCCGACTGGCACCTCCCCAGACAGAGATCTCAATCTCCCTCTCGACTTGGCTTGCAAGGTCGTCTATCCTACGCTGTACGACAATCTTGCCCTTGTGAATCATCACAATCCTATCGCATACATCTTGGACATCGTCCATTACGTGACTACTCATCAGAACTGTTCTATTTCCCTCTGTGACAGTCTTCTTTAGTGTCTGTAGCATGAAATCTCTAGCCCTCTGGTCAAGGCCGTTAGTGGGCTCGTCACAAATCAATAAGTCCGGGTCGTGTACTAGAGCGCATGCCAGTTTGGCCGCCTGCTTCATCCCAGTGCTGTATGTCTCAATCTTCCTGTATCTCTGATCCTTGAGCCCCACATACTGCAGTACTTCGTGGGCTCTCCTAGTCGCATGGGCCGGGTTCATCCCCAGTAGCTCCCCGGAGTATCTGACCTGGTCTACTCCCGACAGCCCGGGGTCCAATGCATCGTATTCCGGCATGTATCCAATTCTAGATCGAATCTTTTCGCCCTCGGTCCTAATGTCATAGCCTAAGACGGTACCATCACCCGACGTGGTCGTGATTAGGCCTAGAAGGCATTTGAACAGAGTCGATTTACCAGCACCATTGGGGCCTAGAATCCCAATGGCTCCAGGAGGGATGTCTAAGTTGATGTCATCGAGGGCTAGATGAGGACCGTACATCTTGCGAAGATTGCGAGATGTGATGACTGGTTCTGTTCCGGTCGCAGGGTCCATGGGGCACCTCGACTCCTATGGAGTCGATTATTGCTCAGCGATTCGTCACTTGAACTAATCCCTGTCAAAGTCCTCTCAATCGCCCCTGAGGGCACCCTCACGGACTCTAACTGCCACTCCTTTTGAAAGTCGGGCCATTTCTCTAGGTGTTGTGACGGCTGTCCCATGAGCGACCAAGGTCCCTTCGTCGTCCACCACTAGGCATGGCTGTCCCGGAATCAGGTGAGGATCGGCTCCGAGGATGTATCCATGCATCACATTGCGCCCCCTTCCAACGAATGGTATGGCGTCCTCAAGCAGTCTGACTCGGGGAGTTCCGGGATGGTCGCTGGGAGGGTCTGAAATTGGTTCATCGAATAACGCAGGAGGTATTGGGTTAGAGTTGAGTCTGGATGCTCCTTCCAGAGCGAGGCTGATTCCTCCATCGGTCAGTCTCGGAGAGAGGATATGCTGATCATCGTTGAAGACATTGACAATCCGGTCGGTATTGGAGCGTCGAACTTCCATTTCTCCTGTCAGTTTGCAGGCCTCAAGGGGTGGGACAGCGCATAGAACAGACAACTTGTCCACGATTGAGCATCTGTCGAGCCAGTCTCTGACTTCTGAGTAGGCATCATCCTCAGGCACCTCGGTGGGCATCATCCTGACTAATGGTATGTCGTGCAGTCCGAGCTCTTCGAGACCCTCCAATATCTCCTCATCTTCATATGACTCCATCCAAGTCTCATCGGAGCACTCGAGATGGCACCATGGAGATACATCCTCCATGCTGAAAGGGATTGGCCCGAGTGGAGTTGGAATCATGACTACACTTCGAGGGTTTTCTAGGAGTGAAGCGACTGCTGCACCGAGTGCGGTGTTGCGCCAAGGAGGGGGTGCGGATTCAATCAGCACGACTCTTTCCGGGTCGCCATCACTGCCATTCCACCAAGACCCAGGCACTCTCCATCGCATCGAAAGCAGAGCATGCAGATGCAGTATGTGCGGGCGGGAGCCTATATCCTCGCTGAGGTCCTCTCTACCCATCCTCACTGGATTGGTGGACGCCAACATTTGCAGAGCGGTCTCGCCGGATGGTTCGTCTGGAATCTCTTCCAGTTGGTCCAAGATCCAAATGAATGCTTCCCTCAACTGCGGGTTAGCATGGCTCCGTCTCTCTGCTAATTGCCAGATTCGACCTTCTCTCACCGCCTCACGGCATCTAGCTAGTTCAGTCTGAGTAACTTCCAAATTGTGGTGTGCGAGCAGGACTGATCTCTCATCATTGTCCATCGCTCTGACTTCTTCTGGAGTGTGCCCGAACAAAGCNGCAGANGATACTGGCCACTCNGTCANCCCCTCNAGNTTGATTGTGCCATCAGGAGAAAGGAGTCGGTCGTCTCGGGCAAAGAGTGCGTAAGCCGCGCTGTCGAACAGATCGGCGCCCATTGCAATCGCCATAGGGAACAGCATCGGATGGCCGCAACCGAACATGTGAATCGGTCTGTCTGAAGGTACTGTGGACCTTGCAGCCATCAGCGCCTCAAACAGCTCTCTGTACTTCTGCTTCTCCATCAGCGGAACAATTCCTCCCAGAGGGTGCACACAGAATCCCCTGTGCTCGCCCTCTGCTGAACCCATCAGGCCTGCGGCCTCGGCCCTCAGGTCCTGATGTGTCCCTCCCTGAATTGGCCCATTGAGGAGCATCTTTTCTCCGGCCTCTTGAAGCGATTCGGGGGCCCTGTTGGCAGTCTCGCGAACGCATTCCTCCAACTCTGAGCGACTCATGTCCGGACGTCCAAAGACATCNAGCATGGTCCCGATATCGACGCCAATTTCCCTTTGGAATTCGACTATCTCACTGACTCCGACCTCNACATCACCGTAGACATATGATTGGAAGGTACCTGAGTCGGTCATCACAACTCCAGGGTAGTCGAGAAGAGAGTGGATTCCATCGGCNAGAGCCTTGTCCTTCAAATCATCATGTTTCCAGATGACATATGAGTTCGTAATCAGGGCATCNACGCCGTACTTTTCCCACATCTCTCTGGGCTCAATGGTCCTCAGATTAGGGTTGATTACTGGCAGCAGGGCTGGAGTCTGCAGAGAGCCGTGCAGAGTGTGGAGTCNACCAATTCTAGCCGCCCCATCTCGAACAACTACCTCGAACAGTCCAAGGTCCTGCTCGCGGCAGGGTTCGGGGTCTGCTCGCGCAGGCATGTATGNGGCTGCGAAGAGTCGGAGTCATCAATGCTCTCATGCACGATTGAGGACCTTGAGAGTGGTGACTCCGCCTTCGAGGCTGATCTCCACCTCGTCNCCTGAGTTGACCTCCATGGTAGGGTCGTCAGTGAAGCCGTGGGCATATGGNACGCCNAGAAGAGAAGCTGCTGGGAGTGTTAGAGGACATACATCNCGGTTGACTATCACCTTGGGCCCCATTTCAGTGTACATCAGACCCATCAGCACGAATGGGGCGACTGTAGAGCCCGAGCCCTTGGGGTAGATTAGCACGGTATCNCCTATTGACTCTCCATCCAATGGATGGCCTGGTTCCTCGATGACTCCCGTATCGCGGTTCACATACCCGAGATATGTGATTGGGACATCGGTCACNANGGCCTTGCCTGATACCTTCCAGTTCGACTGGCTTGGGATCCCTAGGCCAGTAGTTTCGAACTCTCCCTCTACATGTTCCTTAGAGGATGGAATCGGATTTGCTCCAGTCTTGTGCAGTTCGGGNCGGTCTCCTTCAACTAGAGTAGGGTCGAAGGCATGAGCGACACATTCCTGGATACTTGCTACACTTGTTGGCATCCTATTCAGNCCGCTTGTGAGATAGTGTTCGGCCTTCAGGGAGTTGGTCAGAAGGTGATTGTAGCGGGCCCTATTGTACGGAGTGACTTCCGGACAGGTGTCACGCAGCACCAAAGCACCTGCCTCCTCCAGAAGATCCAGTGTCCCGTCGGCTGAAATCAGGTCGTGGTTGTGGGCGCTCATGAATACCCAGAGTCTCTGGTCTGGGATGATTTCGCCCAGTTCCATCCTAGCCCTAGCCGCAGCAGCAACTGCTCGGGCCTCGCCCACACTCGCCTGCGGACATCCGATTACGACCAAGTCGACTTGTCCGCTGGGAGCCAATTCACGGTAGCGCTCGGCTAGGTCCTCCTTGGTGAATGTCAATTCCCCCTGATACTCGTCGACATCTGGGGCNTCAGCAGTATGGCCGTCAGCCCANAGNATNGGGGAGCCGTAATTCGCTGCTGCTGCAGTTAGTGCCTTTCGCATCTCGAAGCTGGCCCAATCAGGTAGGCCAGTAATTTGCGGCATCGGACCCCATGGGAGATTCCATTCAGNCCTAATCTGCTTGCCAATCCAGTCACCTAGAATGCTCCAGTCAGTGGGGTCTGACATAGCGCACTCGACCTTCACAAGAATGTTCGGGACTCTGTTCTCAGATAGATGGAGTCCCCATTTTGGAGCCCAACCAGTGAGTGCGGTNGCTANCGCAGAGAGGCCCGACTCCCTGTTGGTGATTAGCGAGGTGTANGAGTTGGAAAAGCAGACTGCGTTAGACTCGGCCCAAGANCCGANTCCNTCGTCNTCCTCNATTCCTCNATCNTAAGGCGTGCACGAGAGGATTGCTTCTATGCCCAACTCGGAGTATGCATGCACGATCTCAAACTGCTGCTCAAGGAAGTCGGGATGATCAATACCCATCTCATCCATCTTCTGATGATCACATCCGGCCGAGTTTAGGGTGGTAGGAATTGCAACCTTTCCATCAAGGTCACCGGACAAATCAGCCAAGAAGCGTCTGAGGCCGTGTCCACCAGTGATTACACTGACTCCAGAGACATGTGCATTCTCCACTTCGATGAACTCAATGGCACCAGCAGTGGAGGCCAAATCAACTACCAGTCGGGCTGCCTTCTGCTTGGTTGGACCCATCGAGCCCGTGAGCATCGACTTCAGTTCCGAGGGTATTTCCACGACTATGGGCCATAGCGTCGCTCCTTCAATGCGACGCAGGTTCGACTGATGTCAGCGGCTTTCAGCAACAACCGCTTTCTCGGAAGGGAGCAGAAATGAATTCCACCTTGTCGACATTGGGTGTATTCTGAAGATTTTCAATGACAATACGCAAATTTACGGCCTTTCCCTTAGCTTGAATTACATCTACACAAGCGTGACTGTGCTTGAGGCTACTGTGGCTGTATGATGCCACTTCAATTAACTCGGAATGGCGAAGGTCTAGCAGTTTCTGTCCTTTCCCGTGATCATGCTGGTAATACACGACAAAATGGCCTTCAGCAATTTCTTCTCCGTCCATACTCATCAAGTCGCCCCTCTGCTGGATTTCAGCAAAAAACAATGCAGCATCTCGAATGAAGCGACTCCGGTTCTGATATCCGGATCGCTTAATCAAACTGTCAAAGTCATCCGCGAATTCTTTGTCTGCGCTGAATGAGATAATTTGGCTCATAAAATGCCGAGGTATACCTCACTAATAATAATTTTCAAAAGCATAATTATTAGGTTTGATTAAATATCTATTAGCATGCGGCGGGCCTATGAAGAGTAACGCGTATAGAGCAGCCCTACTGAGTTTGGTCCTAGTATTGTCCAGCCTATCAGGGTGCCTTAGTGCGGATGAAGAAGAAGGGGAGAATGAAGTACTTGGCAAGGTAATGGTATCTACCTATCACGTCGGTGAGTTAGTTTCAGCAGTGGCTGGAGATACATTGGATGTTGAGATAATCAGCCCTTCTAATGTCCCAGTTCACGACTACGAACCTTCTGCAGGTGACCTAATTAGATTGCAAGAGTCTGATTTGTTCTTTTATCACGGCCTAAACCTGGAGCCTTGGGTGGAGTCTGCTTTGGATACACTTGGCAGTGATGCTCCAGTCTCGGCAATGACACACACGATGCCTAGTGGTGAAACTACTCTTGACTACGAATCGATATTGATTTCTGATCTTTGCGAGTTACTCATCGAGGGCCCATTCGAGAGTACCACTCTCGCAATGGGAGAAGATCATGACGATCACGATGATCATGATGACCACTCAGATGACGAAGACGATCACGATGATGATCATGATGACCACTCAGATGACGAAGACGATCACGATGATGATCATGATGAC
>PAYF01000039.1 GCA_002714745.1 Methanobacteriota archaeon
CAATCATCCTCAAATCCCTTTCATATACCCCTTGCATCCTCAAATCAGGGAAAACTGAAAGGAAGGTATCCCTGATAGTCCACCTGTTGAATCCCCTAAGTCCAAAAATCAAACAACCTATTGAAAATCCCATGAATATTCCAATATCTCGCGTGCACACTGGCATCTGATTGCCATTTATTTCCCAAGAACGTTCATGCTTCTGATGACAATTTAAATCACCGAAGGCGTAGACAAATGCCCAAAGAGGATTCAACTCAGACCAAGCGAATGATCCACCATGAGCCGACTGGTCATGGCCCATTTTCGAATCCTCTCCGTGATTCTGATTGCCCCAACTGTTCTGGTTAGTATAGTCAAAGGCATTGGCCCGGCCAGATAGTTCTGGAACAGTCCCCTCTGGTATCAGTAGCGGCGCGAGAAAACAAAGGAGCAGATACGCCCCAGTTACTGCCGCGATATTTCTCGCTACTCGCCGCTCGCGTTCTCGGCTGTAAAGGCCGTTGCGCAGTAACATGATTTCAGCACTGCCGATTAGCATTTGATATTATTGCGACCTACCCTTGAACTCTTGAGCGATAACTGCATCCGGTGATTGTGGCTGACTTAGGCATGAGGGATGCNCTTTGGCTCGGATTAGTCGTCGGATCNATGGTNGCAGTCATGGCTTCCTTCGTAGTTATCTTCCTCAGCGGCCTTGATGAACCGGATGTCCCCAAGGCACTTCGCTCAGGTGCAGTTTCAGGCCTAGCAGCCTCGGTCATCGTCGCCACATTCGCCCTGCATCGATTGAGGGAACAGTCGACTTCAGGCAGGGATTTGACATCCATAAGGGAGGCCGAGGTAGCCAAGGTGCGAGCCATCCTAGCTCAAATCGAGGACATCGCACCCGGATCAGAAGTAGCCAGATGGAGAGTTGATGAGCAGGTCAGAAGAGATAGAGGAGTGTTGGTTGTCGATATGCATGGTTTGNACGCAGCCTCAGCTTCGGCATTGACAGAAAGACTGCTTGAACGACGCTCTGATTTAGGCAGACTAAAACTGATTACTGGGAAGGGTGAAATCACCGGCCCCGTATCGGCCGATCCAGGCATCAGACCTGCCGTTCTTCAGAGGCTGAAGATTGGAGCNCCGGAGGCTGAGTGGCAGGTTATTCAGAAGTCCAGCTCTGTAGTTCTAAGGCCGATGGGAAGGGCNCCTACTCCTAGGCAATGGGCTACACGCTTCGCAGTGTTCGTATTGCCAATGACAGGTGCCATGACTCTAGCTTTCCGAGACTTGGCNGGNAGTAGTTTTGAGGAGCANGGNATGATGTTTGGNGCTGCTGCNGGNNTNNTGATGNCGGGCCTATNATCCNGNTANAGNGANCGATCTTCCTAGGTGTAGTCTGGTACACCTTCACAGCACGCCTCTACAACCCTGCGGCACCTCGGGCATTCCATGTGCTGCCTCATCGGAATCGCAGGCCCTGCGAATCCGCACTGACAACGAATATCCTCACAGTGGTCTACGTCCACAANGGCTCCTGAAACAGAGGGCACAAATCAGTTGTCCACGCCAGAACCCAGTCTCTCCAGTTCAGAAGACAGTATGACAATCAACCAATCATGTAATTCTTCACTGCCCATCTCAGAGAGAGTGGAGTTCAGGAAGGCGGCAATCAGCACTCTCCTAGCCTCTGATGGATCCAACCCTCTGGCTTGCAGATAGAATAGTTGATTCTCATCCAGTGGCCCATTTGCTGTGCCATGTCCACAACCCACTACTTCGTGCTCGAGTACTTCTAACTCGGGAATTGAGTCGGCCTCAGCATCATCTGAGAGAAGCAAATTGTGAAAGATCTGAGCCGCATCGGCACCCTTTGAGCCATCCATCACCTTCAGCATCCCAGTTCCTACAGTCCTGCTGCCGCCCCCGCAGGCTGAATGCCATGAGAGTCTGCTGAAAGTCTCAGGCGCATCATGGAGAATCTCTACATGATGGTCAAGGTGCATCGAGCCAGCCCCTAGCACTGAGCCCAGCACTCGAACACTCCCACCAGTCTCTTTCATGAGATACCTNAGATCAGCCTTGGTNCTGTCTGAGCCNGACGAAACGGTTCCAGCACGAACCTGAGCATCTCTGCCGACTTCNACNGAATCCACTCTNAGCATCGTCCCTTGCTNCATTAGTCCGACAACGGTGTCGTTAATNATGCTCCCAGCACCAATCTCNCCAGTCCTCAGNAGGCCGAACCACTCTCCGCNCCCCCTNACACGAGTAATCAGTTCGAGTTCACTAAGACTTCCGATGTCCACATTCAAGTGAACTGCAGAACAGCCTTCTCCGGTGTCGATATCNAGCAATAGAGGCTTATTGGAATTAAATTTCGAATCCACCTTNATCTGCCATCCGGATGCTGCGGTCACAGCCCCNAGNAAAGCTAGAGTNANAGGATCAGAATCCGGCAAGTCACCGATAGATGANCNCACTCTCTCTAGTGAGACTCCATTGGGNACAGGGCTACCATCAAGATTAGCGATGGAGACTGTAGCCGAANCAATCTCTGGGACTTCGGTTACATCGCCAGTAGGGTGCACCCTTCTCCAGGGAGTGTATCTCCANAGGTGGTCNGNCCTATCGGGCTCCGATAGGGAGAGGTATTCAGCAGCAGATTGCAAGNGACCACCTCAGCCTATGCTTCCTTCCATCTCGAGGGCCATCAATTGGTTCAACTCTACTGCGTATTCCATGGGCAACTCTCGAGTAAAAGGCTCAAAGAATCCGTTAACGATCATTGCCAGAGACTCCTCTTCGGAATGGCCTCTGCTCATCAGGTAGAACAACTGGTCATCNCTGACCTTGGAGACGCTAGCCTCGTGCTCGCATCTTGCAGTAGGGTTTGAGACCTCCATCGTAGGGTAGGTGTCTGAGCGACTCTCTTCATCTAGAATCAGTGCATCGCACACCACATTGAGCTTGCAATTCTCAGCCTTCGGAGATACCGTGACTAGACCCCGATAGGTCCCTCTCCCNCCGTTCTTACTGATGCTCTTGGACAGAATCTTGCTGGTAGTGTTGGATGCCAGATGGTGGATTTTTGCCCCTGCATCCTGGTGCTGCCCATCNCCNGAATATGCAACCGAGATGACTTCTGCATGNGANCCTTCTCNCTTNAGTATAACAGCNGGATACTTCATCGTCAGCTTACTTCCTATGTTACCATCCACCCACTCAATCTTGGCATTCTTATGAGCGATTCCTCGCTTGGTGACCAAGTTGTACACATTGGAACTCCAGTTCTGTACTGTAGAGTATCTGATGTGAGACCCNGGTAGGGCAATCAACTCAACGACTGCTGAGTGAAGTGAGTCGGTGGAGTAACTGGGCGCGGTGCACCCCTCGACATAGTGGATACTACTNCCCTCATCAGCGACAATAAGAGTCCTCTCGAATTGTCCCATGTTCTTCGCATTGATTCTGAAATAAGCTTGAACAGGCATTTCGACATGAACTCCCTTGGGCACGTAGATGAATGACCCACCAGACCAAACAGCGGTGTTGAGTGCAGAGAACTTGTTGTCAGTAAGCGGAACTACTGAGCAGAACCACTTCTTCACCAGTTCAGGATATTCTCTTAATCCACTATCCATATCGAGGAATATGACACCCTGTTCCTCCAAGTCCTCGCGTATGCTGTGGTAAACAGCCTCGGATTCNTACTGTGCAGTAACTCCTGAGAGCCACTTTTGCTCTGCCTCTGGAATCCCNAACCTGTCGAATGTGTTACGAATCTCTTCGGGAACATCATCCCAATCCTTCTCGGTGGCTTCTGAAGAGCGTAGATAGTAGCAGATTGAATCGAAGTCGATTTCACCTAGGGCGCCTGTATTGCCCCAATTGGGCATCGGGCGCTCAATGAAGTGCTTGTAGGCCTTGACACGAATCTCAGTCATCCATTCCGGCTCTTCCTTGAGTTTGGAAATCTCCCTAACTACTTCCTCGGAGAGGCCGAAGTCGAATCTAATGGTCGAACTCTCGGAGTCATTCCATCCGGCCTTGTAGTCTCCCACAGCATCTCTGGCTTCTTGATTGTCAGGCATTAGAAGGCCTCCTTTGCTGCAGCTGCTTTCTCGACCCAGTCATAACCGTTCTCTTCGAGTTGGGTTGCCAAATCGGGACCTCCAGAAGCGACAATTTTTCCCCCAATCAGGACGTGTATATAATCTGGCTTTACATGCTCAAGAATCCTTGAGTAGTGAGTAATTATCAAGGCGCCCGAATCAGTTCCTCTGACTGCCTGATTCACTCCAGATGCAACAGTCTTGATTCCGTCTATGTCTAGTCCGCTGTCCGTCTCATCCAAGATTGCGAGTTTGGGTTGCAGCAGCATCATCTGTAGGATCTCGAATCGCTTCTTCTCGCCGCCGCTGAATCCGTCATTGACGTATCTTGATAGGAAACTACGAGGAATATCCAACGTATCCATTGCCTCATTCAATTCATTCCTGAACTGAGCCCCCTTGGCCGCCTCTTCTCCCCTGATGCTCGCTACTGACTTACGCAGGAAGTTTCCTACCTGCAGCCCGGGAACGGCTTGAGGATATTGGAAGGAGAGAAACACCCCTCGGCGCGCGCGCTCCCAAGGATCTTCGTCGAGCAGACTATCTCCATTGAGTATTACACTGCCCTGCTCGACCTCATAATCCGGGTGCCCCATAATCACATTCGCAGCAGTTGTCTTTCCACTTCCATTTCGGCCCATGATGGCGTGAATTTCCCCTGGGAGAATCCTCAAATCTATGCCTTTGAGAATACTCGTTCCATCTATCCCGACATGCAAGTCAATGATTTCCATCAAGGCATCGGGCTGCTCGGATGCGGCTGTCATGAAATATTCTCGGAATCGCCCCCTTTTGAATGTCTGCTTGTGTTTTTGGTCACCCTAAAATCACATTACCTCTCCGCCTGTTCGTGAAGGAGTCACGAGATTCATCAGAACCCGCCTCCGATTCTCTGGAGGAAGTCTATAGGGAGCAAATTATGGATGCAATGAAAATAGAGTCGGAAAGGAGAATTCACGAAACTCATGACCCCGATGAGATAGCTAGATTGGAAGCACTCTCTCTGGTTGAATTGACCAAGTCGGATAACCCTGATCTGGTTCCAGCTTTGATGGCAAGACTCGGACCAGTTAGGGCAGCATTGGACGGCCACGGAGGTGGATTGGTGGTGACAGAAAGCCGAGTCGAGAATACCACGATAGGAGACTGCCTCTCACTAATTATCGACCTCGATGGTGCTTGCGTTTCGTGCGGTGCTGCACCCGGAACTCTGCAGGGAATCCAAGATGATTTACTGATGGATCCGGAGGTGATTGAGGTGAGATTTAACTCCGGGATGCTGGAGTGGTTCGATGAACTACAGCGAGAGTTTGTCCTCAAGCACGGCGGAGTGACCTTCGTTTAGTCCATTAACGAAGATACAACTCCCATGGCACCATTAGCGAATCCAAGAACAGTCACTTCTGCACCCTCGACCAAGGCCGCATGCTCTCCAGCCATTCCGGCTAAGTCGTATGCTCCAGCCTTGCCCTTCCAAGAACCACTTGATATGAGATTAGCCAGATCATCTTGAGTCAGTTCATCGAACTCGACAACAGCAGAATCAGTCCATATGTCTGCAACCCATCCTCCGTGGAGAATCTCAGTTCCTTTTATTCCACAGGCGGGCGAGTATAGGATTGCTGTAGAGGACCAAACCCGATGCCTCCTCCCTGAAAGTCCTAACAGCATACTAGTAGCCATGAGTTCGTCAAGAGGCTTACCCAAAGCAATCAATGGATCTGTAGGATCTTCAACTAGGGTGTCAGATACGACTACGAAATCGGGTTTCTCACCGCTGATTGTGAGTTCTTCTGCTGCAGATTCAGCCTTAGCGGAGCAAATCATCTCGACTCGCTCATTTACCTCGATTCCACTCGGAGGGTCAATCTCATCTGAAGTCAGAGCTCTGGATTCTAATCGGATTGATTCAGATACCAGTCCGGCCATAATCTCCCGCCTGCGCTCAGAGGCTGAAGCGAGCAGTATAGCAGTCATGCAAACTCCTCAGAGGACTATCCGTTCGTCGCATACCGGGCAGCTTGCCGATGAATTGCCCATTGCAACCTCGAATCTGCTTGAGCAACTCGGGCAGACTACTGGCATGTTCAACGGAGGAGGCGCAGGGGCCTCTGGAATATTTTCATGCTGATCCGTTGGCGAGTCCGGGAGGTTCAGGAGTGTAGGGGACACCTCCGGTACAGGGGTCGGAATTACCTCTTCCACCAACTCAACTTCCTCCGACACATCTGGCTGAATCTCCGCCACCACTTTGATGTCAGACTCATCGACCACATCTACCACATCCTCTTCGAGAATAACCATCCCTGAGGCCACACCTCTGTTCCTTCTAACCCACCTAAGGCCTCTGGCAGATAGGCTCACTAATATCACAGTACAAAGCAGCAGAACGGTGATAGCAAAGCCACCAAGTAGTATGTTGAAGTTCTGCTCGTCCAAACCTAATTGGTGGCGTAACCTATCTAGAATCGAATCTCCTACATTATTGGGGTCGTAATCGTCAATCACCGCTCTAATCTGCCAACCACTAGCAGATGTGTGGATGAATAGAGTCTCACTGCTCGAGGGAGATCTATCGACTAAGTACAGGTTTCCTAGATTGAGCCTATCGTATATGCCCAGCCACTCGCCTTCAGGGTCGATAATTCCGTAATTCACCTGTGGACCAGTCGGGCCAACCAAATCGAATAGAATCTGGACACCTCTATTTGTCTCTACAAGTTCCATCGCTGTCATCCCCCTAGCAGGGAATGTAGCGGTTAGATTGTTGATCGCGTTGAATGATGAATCAGCTATCATTGCCACCATCTCAGCATCAACTCCCTCGCCCTGCTTCCAAGTCGCTACAATCTTCTCATCATCGCCAATCACAAACACCTTCATCTTTGCAAGAGTAACATCATCCGCGACGGATTTCCTGTATGTCCAAGATGACTGTTCAATCAATCCATGTGCATACCACAGCCCATGTCTCTCTATTCCCGTGGAGTCGCTCCTAGTGGATTTGTAAAGTATATGGGCACCTTCGTCATCTCCGAACTCCACCTCTAGAGCAGTGGTCTCTCCGGGAATCAGATCAATCTCATCGACCACATTAGGCGTTAGTGACCAGTCCGAGGACTTAGTGGGTGCGTCTGCGTATAGCATGAAGACACTGGTCTGGTCTCCGAACGAGCCGGAAACCATCATCTCACGGTGATAACCTGAGACCAGTATCTCCGAATCTTCTACGTCGATGTCAATTCCCCAGTACTTGCCATCAGAAAGCAAAATCGGCTCCATTAGGTCCTGAATCGGCGTCATCTCACAACTAGCATCGATAGTAGAGTAACTCAGAGTCTGCCTAAAGTAACCTGAGGAGTCAATGAAACGCCTTGTCCATACTATGTGGGCCCAACCGTCCTCTGTGCTGCTGAAGGTCAAATCTCCGGACCACATCTCATCCAATACATTCGTACACGAGGTCAACATTCTGTTTGAATTCAGGCGATAAAGGGAAAGGACACCTTCCTTTTCAGTGATTACCAATCCCTCATCATCAAGATCAATCAGTCTTATTGGGACCTCTCCAGTGCCGAATGCCAGGGACCGCGAACCAGCCAAGGTGGATTCATCGACGAGTACAGTGGATTCGACTTGGTTATTTGACCAGTCCAAATCTGCTAATCCGGACCCGGCAACTGTTACTCTGACATGGACAGGCCCTGACTCGTTCATGCGATGGGCGAAGGAGATTTGCGAGGCACCTTGGCCCATGACTAGAGGAATCGCTGTTGATGACACCAAAACCCAGCCGAGACCGTTGTGAATCTCCAAGGAGGCCTCGACGCTTGTTGCATCGGTGGATCCCAGATTGTCTACTCTGGCAGTAATCAAGAACTGTTCGTTGGGGCGTGGAATTGGAGGCTCAGTCCTGACTGCTCCGTCTCTGAATGCTAGATCAATTCCTTGGGGCCGTTGAATCACAGGGAACGTGATTGACTGATCGTTATCTGTCTCATCCAACTCCTCAATAGTATTTGCAGGGTCCAGAGAGACTAGCACAGTCTTGTCTCCGATAGTGGTAGGATTCCAGTACAGAACTACTTCTACTATATCGCCACTATCGATACTCGGCAACACCATCTCATCCTTGCGCGCCCCATCCTCGTACAGTGATATGGCCAAGTTAGAGGCAGTCATGTCGCCGTCGTTGCGGATCTCAGTCCTTACCTCAAGGAAGGTATTGACATAGGTCTCACTGATTGGGACTCCGTACTCCTCTACGGACAATCCAGTCCTGAATATCAGATTGGGTGCAGGTGGGTCATTATCGACCTCGACAACCCTCTTGACCTCCTCTGAGTAGATGCCGTCACCGCTGACCATTCTGGCTGAAATTCTGTAGAATCCATCATCGACTTCTTCTGTGTCCCACGTCACCGACCAGTCTCCATTCGAACTGCCACTGCCTCCGAAGGTCTGCGCAGTCTCCCACGGTTCAGTCCCGATTCTCCATTGAACAGTGCCGCCATTGACGGAATCCCATGTGCCGAAGACATTGACACTTTCCGAAACGGCCGTCTGACCGCTGGGACCTCCCATAGTAACTGCAACGAGACCTACTTCGTGCTTCTGCTCGACAACCTCGCTCCACTGCTCAAACTCATTTCTGGCTTGAGCCTCGATGATTACTTCGATTACCTCGATTTCATCCTCTGTAAACTCGGGCAGAGTGAAAGGAGTGGTCCAATTTGCAGTGCCTTGGGCTGCGTGCCAGTCGACTAGCACGACCTCCTGTTTCGGCTCACCCTCCGGTCTGTGAGAGTAGGAGACTCTAACCGAAACCTCCTCAATCGTGCCGTTGGTATCCTTATCCTCGTCTATATGCCCTCTAGCGCTGTAGGTCTCACCCTCGACCAACCACGCCTCTTCCTCTGGACTCTCCATCACAACCCAATCTCCAGAACCGGTTGGAGGGGGGTCTGTGCCATTGCCAGGTCCAGGATCGACGTTACCTCCGAGCATTGCATTCAGAATCATATTGCCATCGATGATTCCGAATCCATAGTCCTCATTCCATCTGTTGCTGATATCTGGAAGCGAAGCTTGACCTCTAGTCTCTGAATTATTCTGCAGTAGGTCCTTGACTTCCTGAGGCTTCAATCCATCATCTATCTGGAGCATTACAGCGACGAAACCCGCTACTGCAGGACAGGACATGCTGGTACCTGTCATCTGGGTGTAACTGTCCTCGGCCAGAGGCTTGGGGGCACCAGGCAAGGAGCTACTTGAAGCTGCATGCTGAGCAGACATAATGTTCGACCCGGGAGCTACAACTGTAGGTTTGAGTTCCTCCCATTCATTGTCATCACCATCGTCCTCCCTCGGCCCTGAGTTCGAGTAGGAGGCAATCATATCGTCGCCACGCTCGATGGTGTTCTCATCGTCGACTGCACCGACGGTGATGGCGCTGTCAGAGGCTCCCACCGAGGTCACTCTGCGCTTACCATCGTTGCCAATCGCAGCTACAGGCACTACTCCAGCTTCAGCAGCAGCATCCACAGCCCTAGCATCAGCATTAGTGCCGTTGTCTCCTGGATCATCATCGCCACCTGGGCTAGCGGATCCAAAGGACATGGACATCACTTGTATTCCTTCGCTGGAATCGTTGTTACCCCAGTCCGTATCTGCATTGTCGACCACCCATTGAATTCCTCTGAGAGTCGCCGCTGAGTTGGTCGCTCCGGCATCAGTCATGACCTTGACATCGACTAGATACGCCCCTGGCGCATATCCCTGATTGATTCGACGAGAGTCACCCGTTCCTAGGGCGATTCCTGCAACGTGAGTGCCATGACCATCTCCGTCATCAGGATCTACATCTTCGCAGTCCTGTGAGCTCCATGAAGTAGCATCGCAACCCGCCACCCACTTCGGGTCTGCTAGTTCGTCGGGATCCTTCTCGTTGTCGTTGTTCGAGTCGGAGAAGTCATCTAGGGAGAAGTGCTCGTTGTCTACGCCGGTATCAAGAATTGCAATTACTACACCCGAACCATCGTAACCGAAGTCTCGCATGGTTTCGTCAAAGATATCGGAGTCTCTGACCTTTGAGCCACGTGTAGCCTTATCCAATAAGGGTACAATGACGTTCTGCTCTTCTATCATCACCACTCCATCCAACAACCAGATGTCAATCAGTGAACTTACAGGGACATGGTCGATGACAATTGAATCAAGGATGCCTAGAGGGTCGAACCACGAACCCTCTTCCTGCCATCCATGGTTAAACAGTACCTGCTTAATGGCATCAATATCATCGGACCCTGGATGCCATGAATAATCCACTACTATGGCAACTGTGGGAAACCCATCTGCTCCGGTTATCGAGGTGGTCGAGACAGAAACCCTCTGACCAGCGATTATCTTCTGCAATCTGTCATCCATGCCATTGGAATCCATGTCATACCAGTAGCCGAACCACCAACCGGGCTCCTCGACAGGCCAACCTGACCCAGATGGTGGAAATCCGGGCGACCTATCTTTGTCCGGGCAGACATTTTCTCCACACATTAGAGGAGGCAAATCTGCATCATCGAAATCTTCTGAGACATCATGCGACTGTTGCTCTGGCGTAGGCACTAGAGCTCCTGCAGCCACCGAGACATCCATCACGAACACCAGAAGCGCTAGGATTACAGGAATCCTCATTCCGGTGCTATTTCGCATGGCTCTCACAGAGAGCCAAACTCGGATGCTGTATAATCCCAACCTGTAACAGCATAGACAAAATGCGATTATGGCCAATTGAGGTGGGAGTCAGAAAGCGTGCACCTAAGACGGCAGATTTCCCCTTCCATCTCTGCTACAATCTCCCCATCACAGCTAGGGCAGATGGTATTCTCGGACAACTCCTCCAGCCATGCCCGCCTTGTCTCTAACTCATCTCCTTCCTCTCTGAGTCGAGAAAGAATCCTCTCAGCCGCGCCGTGAAGCGGTTTTCCAGACATCTTCCAAGGGTCTTCTTCCAGGCTACCCATCCGACTCTTGGCATACTCTCTGATGGCCTTTGAACGCTCTACTCCAGAGATTCCCGCAGACTCGTCCAGAGAGCTCGGAGCACCTCTAGCCAATGGCCTAGCAAGCAGATACGCCAGGAAGAATCCGCCGACGTGAGCCATATGCGCAACATTAGACTGCCCGGCAGTCGCAGTCTGCAAGTCGTAAATCTGCCATACCTCAAGGCCCAGTCTGACGAAGACAATCAACCAAACCGGCCACGCTCTGATTAGGAATAGGAGAGGGAATTCGATCTTATCGTCCGGCCAGCATGCCATGTATGCTCCCAATAGGCCAAAAGCTGCCCCGCTGGCCCCAATGGCAGGGATTGATGATTCGGGATGAGTGAGAATCCATGCGATGTTACCTCCCATAAATCCCAAGCAGTATACTGAAATCCACCTGCGAGCGCCTAGACGCTGCTCTAGTGGAACTCCGACCAAAGCCACGACGATTATATTTCCAAGGACATGAATCCAGCCACCNTGTAGCCAAGCCGCACTCAGCATCCTGTAAGACTCCTCAGGATTACCCATTATNCTAGGCTTAATTCCCATTGAATCGATGACCCAAGAATGACCCATTGCGAAGCCACCTAGTGAGGACTCGGCGAACTGCACAAATGAGACTAGTAGAAGGGAAAGAACAGTGGCCAATGCTACNCTGGTCTGAGAGCGNACAGCCCAGACAAATGGAGCAATAGCCGCAGAAAGCATTGCGGNCAGCAGCATGATGTCAGACCAATCCAATGCACTCATTCGACTATCTCCTTGTCCACGCGCCTAGGTACNTGCGAATAGCCGCTTCGTCGCATGGAATCACTCAAACGATACACCTTACTCCCGGNCCCATGGCAACAGTCCCGATGCTGCANACCTCAGACCTCTCGGTNGAGAGAGGNAGTAGAGCAGTACTCAAGGGCGTTGATTTCGAACTCTCATCGGGNGAGATTGTTGCACTCGTCGGTGACAACGGTTCAGGCAAGACAACCATGCTTGAAGCGTGCNCNGGAATACTCCCTCTNTCCGGAGGGTCAATCAACAGACNTAGCAAATCCGGAAAGATGCANGTNGTCAGGGACTACGANGGGAGAAGGNNNCAGCCACCNCCTACCGGATTGACTCTACAGAGAGACGGAATTTGCGGTGAGGAAACTGTCGAAGAGAGACTTGAGGTTGCACTCAAGGTCGCNGGTATGGAAATGTCCGAGCCGACTGCTTCNGATGTTCTCAGAGAGTGGGGACTTGAGCANCGAAGAGCCGATAGGNTCNCCCAACTTTCTGGCGGACAACGCCGACGTCTAGCAGTTCTGTGTGGGATNGCACCCGCAGCACTTTGTGCAGAGCCCAGAGTAGTAATGTTGGATGAGCCTTCCGAAGGACTAGATNGAGCAGGCAAAGAACTCCTNATTGGATGGCTGAGAGGACTCATGCTAAACGGTCATGCGGCAATTGTAGCGACTCATGATCAAGCGGTTATNGACTGCAGTGATCGTATCNTGGAANTCNCTAATGGNACNNTGAACGAGTCAAACGGCNNCTCNGAAGGAANTCCTTCTGACTTGCCNAACCCGCTGCCATCTACNGAGCAGAGTACTCACGGAGCGCTNATTCGNTGGGCAATTAAGATGGAGANTAGGAANCCTATGGANACCATTGGNAGGGCAGCACCNGCTCTAGTNGCTCTCCTTCTATCATACGCGCTGATAGGAGAAATCGACGCGACTCATGTTGGAAATGACCTAGTCGCTGCCCTAGTATTGACTCCGGCATTCGTTACTGTAGTCATCTCGCCTGCCCTCACTCGTCGTCTCGCCGAGGAAAGATGCGGTGCTTGGTGGAATGCTATGATTGGCCCCGGCGCAAGGCAGACCTACTCCTTCCTTGGTGCCTCAATCGTTCTACCTCTACCGATTACATACCTCGCATGGGTAGTTCTGATAGATCCCGCAGACATCGCACATCACTCTGAGATTACTCGTTGGCTCTGGCTACCAGCGGTGATTATGATAGATATCGCCGCTGCGGCAGCCGCTTTGCACCTACTGGTTGCAGATCTACGCAGGGCCTCGGCAGCTACGGTCTCATTGTTGCTGATAGTTCTAGTCTGGCCCTTCCTCCAACTGACGGACGCTCTTTCCCTGATGATGACNGATGGAATGTCCTTTGGCCTCAATCTCGGCGATCCTCTGATATCCTGCCTCATTGCAAGTCTAATCTCTGCTGCAGTCTGGGCAGTCGCCGTTTTCCTACCTGATGCCTGAGGACTAGCATTCATGACCAGTAGCATTCTCGCGCCTTCATGACAGTCGTCAGAAGAGCAGGAGTGGCGCTTACCACTCTGGGCCTAATGGGGGCCGGTCTGACCTTGATTCTCGGTTTTATCTGGGCCCCGACAGTCGACCCTGAAGCTTGGAACTCTCCCGAGGCATACAGGATTCTGTACTGGCATGTTCCCTTAGCCTGGTCGTCTTTCCTAGCCTACTGCGTCTTGTTCATCGGCTCAGTGGCATGGTATGCAAAACGCTCCGAGCTAGGATGGAGGATGATATGCACAGGCTCAGAACTTGCTCTATTGTTTGGATTGGGAGTAGTCATTTCAGGGCCGATTTGGGGGTCTGCTGAATGGGGAGTTCCTTGGGACTGGGGCGACTTGAGGCTAAACACCTACGGACTTCTGACTGCAGTCTCTCTGTTTCTAGTTCTGGCCAGAGGATCTCAGCCGGATGGACAAGGAACCAGAGACACCATTGCTGCAATAGGACTCTTCGGATTCGCTCTAGTTCCGGTAACTGCTCTCGCTACAACGTGGTACCAAGAGCGCCACCCCGGCATCGTGATTATTGAAAGTGAAGAGTCTGGGCTGGCTCCGGAGATACTGACATTACTGATGTTCGGTTTCGCTTCGTTTCTGCTGCTTTTCGCAGGTTTCGCGATACTCAGCGACATCCTGCATAGGATGGAATCAAGACTGAGTCACTTACAGCATCAACTGGACGAGGAGGCGATTCATTGAGTGGTGTAACCGAACTCGGGCTGGCGTACGCCGCGATGATTGGTCTAATTGGAGCCTACGTATATCGTCTAGTGACTAGACTGGCCGATGTTGATACCCGCTTGTCGGCGGTCGAGGATGCTGTATCAACTGAAGAAAGTGAGTGAGAACCCATTTGTTCCCTACGGGAACCCTTGAAACGGGGCGTCGAGGCGCAGTTCGGCGAGGACCATGTCTGACGGAGCATTCTGCATCGCTTGCGGGGCCCCCCCGCCCCTAACTTCCGATAGGATGTGCGAAGCGTGTCTAAGGCAGCGAACAGAGCTCTCAAAACTCCCGGAGAGGATACAGCAGTTCCGCTGCGCAAAGTGCGACACGTACGAGGTGCGTGGCAGATGGTCAAAGATGGATACTGAGGACATAGCAGACCTGAGAATCAGGGAAAACCTAGTTGCAGAGGAGCGTGCAGAGAATGTCAAAATCTCTTTTTCAGTAGAGGTGATCGATGATAGGACATGCAGACTCCATGTCGAGGCATCAGGTACCATCGAGGGACATCAGTTTGATGATAGGCACGAGGCACTTCTTCAGACCAGCAACGCGGTCTGCCCACCTTGCACTAGGAAGGCTGGTTCGTACTTCGAAGCTACAGTACAACTGAGATCAGCTGGAAGACGCTTGGATGATATCGAACTAAAGCAGTTGAGAGGCACATTGGACGAGATGCTCGAGGGAATGGAATCTGATCCCATGTTCTTCATCACCAAGGAAGGGCCTGTGACAGGTGGCTGGGACCTGCAACTCGGTTCCAAGGCCATGGCCAAAAATTGGGGAAGAAGACTTGTGAGATCCTACGGAGGAACCATCAAGGAGACCTCCACTGTTGTCGGCTCCAATGATGGCATAGATGTGACTAGACTGACTCTGAGCTATCGCAAACCAGCTTACGAGTTGGATGATGTCGTACGCTTCAGAAAACAGCTGTGGATGATTGATGGCTGGCAGAGCGATGGACCCAGTCTACGTCGACTTGACAGGTACGAGAGATCTGGTGCGACATGGAGGGATATGGAGAAATCCATCGTGGTATGCCCAAGCAGAGAGCAGCATGTTGCCGAGTACTTCGGTAACACTGAGCTCCCCTTTGTCACTAATCCTGACATGAATGAGGACACCAAAGTTCTCATGGTGTGGGATGAGTTGCTCGACGGCAGCCTCGCTATGCAGAGGGTGCTTAAGCAAGCTATGAATGACAACTGCATCGGTAACCTTCACTTCCCAGTGAATACCTTGCACGTTGCTCTCGCTAACGGTCTGGATCACGGATGTATGTCCGAGAAACTACCGCTCTCGAATGTAAACAGGATGGCGACTTACAACGTCCAGCCTGACCTTGCAGGGTTTCAAGAGTGGTTATCTGACATAGGTCTCTACCCAGAGTTGGAGTCCTTCTTGCAGTCCAACAACGATGTGCCGTACGACGTAGACGTGGCTAAGCATGATGGTGTATCAAACTTCGCTAGCTTTAGAACGCTAGAAGAGTTCGGTAAGCTCATCAACACAGACCTTGTCG
>PAYF01000040.1 GCA_002714745.1 Methanobacteriota archaeon
ATTGGCCTCGAGATAGGGGCTGAGTCTCCTGAAGAGATTGCCGTCGCGGTTTGTGCGGAGATAATGGCTCTCGAGAAGGTCTGATTATTCGACCAGTTCGGTCTCGTCTTCGTCCACTGGGTCCGCATGTTGTTGGATCTCAATTACCTCAGTTGCTGGCCTGATGGTTTCGTGCTCCTCTTCAGGTCGCCGCTCTAGACTGGGGATGAATGTTGCAATAGAGATCCAAATCAAAGTCATTGCCAAGACAACGGAAAGAGAATTCTGCGCTGTCGTTTGCAAATCATCGCTGAGCAGGGATGGTGCAATGTATCCCCACAGTAAACCTACTGAAAAAGCGATAGTAAGACAAAATGACCCTACAATTGCTAGACCTACTCTGACCGGCATTTTTCTGAAGGCTCCAAATACCACAGAAACAATTGTTGAAACGGTCTTTGAGAGCCAAGAGAAAAGGGAGGATATTGCACTACTCAATTAATCACCCTTTGACTACTCGTGACAATGTGCAGTGGAGTTTAGGAAATGAATTTGACTGAATAACTACAGCAATGACGACTAAGACTGAAATCTACCTGTCTTCACGGGACATCGTGCGAAGTGTAGCTCTCGTCCTCTCATTCCTTCTCATCGTGACCACTCTAAGCGGGTGTTTGCTATGGGGTGATGAGAAAGCAACTGAGATAATACCGGAGGTGGAAGAGNAGTTCGGNGCTTTCAGTGTAGTCGCNCCAATAGACACAGGAATCAACGTCTATCACAATCACTTCAGGATGGNTGAGGATTACCCTCAGTGGCTNCTAGATGGNCTTGGCGTGAANAAAATCTGCGATGTCACCCTNAATGGGACCTGGCAGGAGNGATACGANGCCGACAAGGAGNCNTGNTGGGACAACATAACCTCAGAAGATATCGTCTGGTTCAGAGGTACCNGAATNNTTGGNACAACNCCTGATGATAACACCGACATTCCAATTCTAGATGANCCTCAGGACGGNCATGGGACTGCAGTAACTGGATCGGTAATNAATGCTAATCCGAATGCTGTAATNTTCTTTGTAGAGGGTTTTAGCGATGCCGCTGTACTAGCCGCTGCAAACCAACCTCTCGTAGACATCATCACAACCAGTTTCGGNCCGATAGGTTCCATCCCAGTTCCTGGTATNGAAGACGCTACCAAGGTAGCTGTGGTTCANAACAAGAAGATTCACACAGGTGCTGCAGACAACACTCCCTCGCCTGCTGTGCAGGACCCTACTGCAGGGCCGCCATGGAGTATCGGGGTCTCCGGCTATGCCGAAGAGGGTGATGACCAGAAGGAGACCATGAGCGGTTCCTACCCAGATGTGGCTGCGGATTGGACACAAAACCTNCCTAACCATGATGACATCGACGGTTATCACGAGACTTCCGGGACCTCTTTCGCCACCCCTAGNACCGCTGGTCTTCTCTCCAAGGTCCTGATGTNGCTCAGGTNCGAGTTCGGAGACATGTCATCTGGAGCCGATCCTGAAATCAGAGATGGCNTGATGGTAAACGGGACCAATTTCTCCCTAACCAATGATGACCTCAGAGATGCGTTGAACCTATCTGGCTGGTATCCATCGTTCAATACATGGGATCCTCTCTCGGGAACGACTCCAATTTCTCCTGTGGCACCGTGTACACAGGTTGGTTGGGGTGTTGTCAATGAGAGCAATGTTCAGCCCATAATCGAGCACCTGAATGGAACGGCTACGATGCCTTCGCGCCCTAGTGATGTAGTGATGTGTATGGAAGCCAACCAAGCCATCAGAGAAGCGTATTGGGGATAATTTTCCTGAGCATACAATACCAAATTGACCCCCTTGGGGTCAAAGGAATACTCAAAGGGCGCTGCTCTCGGTGACCTGCTGATGGTTCAGTTCAGACTCCCCATGCTGCCCCGCTCTGGGCAGCTCCCTTGGAATGCCGAGGTGAATGGGGAAGAGGCTTCTCTGCACATCGATGGAAATGCCATTCTCCTTGATGTGTTACGTGACCAAGTCGGCAGTCTTGGTACCAAGCGAGGGTGCGACATGGGGACCTGTGGGTGTTGCAGCGTTCTGATTGATGGAGAGCCACGACTGTCTTGCCTAACTTTGGCCCAAGAGGCATCCGGGTGNTCNATCACTACAGTCGAAGGATTGTCTGACGGGCATCNCCTGCANCCCATCCAGCAGACATTTGCCGAGTGCGGAGGGAGTCAGTGCGGCTTCTGCACACCAGGATTCCTCGTGGTCATTTCGGCCCTACTGGAAGAGAATCCTCAGCCTGATGATAGTGAAATCAAATGTGCAATCGAGGGGAATCTGTGTCGATGTACAGGGTACCAGCAGATAGTTGATTCTGTCAAGGCGGCATCTGATATTCTGACTTCGGGCGAGCCTACTGAAAATCCAACTAGTGCCAAGAGTGATCCAGACCCAAGTCTGTCCAATGGGGGCGATTAGTTGTCCGATAAGAAGCGAGTAGAGGGGTATCGTCAGCAGAGTGGTAAACTGCACTTCCCTCGACCCGGCTCAGGAGGAAGTCTTGGAACCAGCAAGCCCAGAGACGAAGAGGCGATTACTGCATCGAAGGCTACAGGAGGCCATCGTCATGACGAGTTAATCACAGGCTCTACCATCGGCAAGCCGACAGGTTTGGTGGATAGTCGATGGAAAGTCACCGGTCAGGCCCAGTATGGCGATGACATACGTCTCCCAGGTGAGTTAATCGGTAGGATTGTCAGATCNACCAGACANTATGCTAGGATTCTATCGATTGATGCTTCCGCAGCCATGGAGTTACCAGGAGTAGTCGCNATAGCAACAGGAGAAGATGCTCCTGCTAGATTCGGAGTTCTNCCGGTGACCAAGGANGAACATGCCATGGCCGTGGAGAAGNCTCGCCATGTCGGNGACCCTATTGCTTGTGTTGCNGCAGTGGATGAGGAGACAGCGAGAGAGGCAGTTCGCCTGATTGAGATAGAATACGAGGATTTGGATTCGATTCACGACATGCGCAAAGGCCTTGACGATTCTAAGGAGCCAATTCATGATCGTGGAGACTATCACATCGGTTCATCGAACGTTCAGAAGCGAGTGTTCCAAGAGTTCGGAGATATCGAGGGTATGTCTGCTAATGCAGTAGCGAGTCATACCTCTGATTGGCTCTTCGCTGGCGCCAACCACGGGTTCACAGAGCCACATGCCGTGGTTGCCAACTGGGATCCTTCTGGCAGACTTACTCTGTACACTCCGCAGCAGGTTCCGCACTATGTTCACCGAGCCCTAGCCGACGTGCTTGAGGTCCCCATGCATCAGGTCAATGTCCATCGGACTTTCGTTGGAGGAGGATTTGGGGGGAAGTCCGACCCGTTTCCGCATGAAATGTGTGCTGCCATTTTGTCACGCAAGTCTGGCAAACCGGTCAGAATCAACTTTGACCGCGAAGAGGTGTTCTGGGTCAATAGAGGTCGGCATCCATCTCGGATAGAGATGAATCTTCATGCTGATTCAGAGGGTAGGATTTGTGGAATCGAGACTGATGCTCTAATCGACGGTGGAGCCTTCGCATCATTCGGCCACGTCACCACATACTACAACGGAGTCCTGCATACTGCTCCATATGAGATTGGAGCGTTCCACTATACCGGGGCAAGAGTGTGGACAAACAAGCCAGCAAGTGGGGCAATGCGAGGTCACGGGGCGGTGAACTCACGATGCGCAGTAGAAGTCGGAATGGATGATTTGGCTGAGCAGTTAGGGGTCGACCCGATTACCCTCAGGCTGGCCAACCTACTGCCGCCTCATTCTGCTACAATCACCGGGTTCAGAGTCACCAGCATGGGCATGAGGGAATGTCTAGAGAGAGTAAAGGAGGCTTCGGGCTGGGATGATAAGTTCCGCAAACTGCCTGATGGCCACGGAATGGGGATTGGCTGTGGATTCTTCATCTCGGGAAGTGGCCTACCGATTCACTGGGAGCCGAACAAGTTCCCGCACGCCACTGTCCATCTCAAGATAGACATGGATGGAGGAGTAACCGTGCACACCGGAGCCGCAGAAATTGGTCAGGGTTCTGACACGGTAGTTGCCCAGTCAGTCGCCGAGGTTCTGGGTCTGCCATTGGATATGATTCGCATTCGAAGCAGAGAGACTGACACATCACCTGTGGACCTAGGGTCCTACTCCTCACGTGTCACTTTCATGAATGCCAATGCCGCAATCTCTGCGGCGATGGAAATTAGAGAGCAGCTACTTGAAGCGGCATCTTCAGTTACTGGAGTTCCTACCAATAAGCTGGTCATTGGAGATAGGCGAATCTATGACAAGCGAGATCCAGCAGTGGGAACTTCCTATCTCGAGTCTCTACACAAGGCGCAGGAGGAGAAAGGGGCTCTGGTTTCTTCTGGCGCCTACCGAACCCCTCCTATGGGTAGGGTGCACAAGGGTGCAGGGGCAGGAATTGCTCCAGCTTACTCATTCTCGGCATATGTGGCCGAAGTTAAGGTAGATGCAGAGACCGGTCAGACCAGGGTGCTCAAGATCTGGGCCGCGCATGACTGCGGTAAGGCCCTGAATCCTCTATCTGTCAAGGGCCAGATGATTGGTTCTTGCCACATGGGGCTGGGGCAGGTCCTCAGTGAGGAGATGAAGTACGGACGCAATGGTCATCTAATGAATCCAGATCTCCTCGACTACAAGATTCCAAGTGTCCATGAGATGCCTGAGGTGATCCCGATAATTGTAGAGTCGAATGACTCGGAGGGGCCTTTTGGAGCCAAGGAAGCAGGAGAGGGGCCTCTGTTGCCTATTCTTCCCGCGGTTTGCAACGCGGTCTACGATGCGATTGGCGTCAGGGTCAGTGAATTGCCAATCACACCCGACAGGATGCATCGACTGATTGAGGCTAGGTGCAAGGAAGAGGATGTTGAACCTACTGGACTACAGTCGCCCAGACTCGAGCATTCTGAATTACAAGAAGTGCTTGATGAGAGGGCTGCCGAACACGCAGATCGGGATTCAATTCGCGCATCAATGGAGGATGACTCGCCCTACCACAATGGCGCACTGTTTGGATTCGACCCACTAATTCCCGCTGACCAGCAGGACGACAGGTGGATCGTCAGCGTGACTCCAAGTGGCGAGTATATCGACGCTCCTCGCTTAGCTGGCAGCGCCTGGAAGCATGAAGAGAGAAGGCACGGAGGTGCTAACTGATGCGTATGCCACCATTCAAACTCCATACTCCTGAGACTCTCGAAGATGCCGTTGCGCTTTCGGGTGAGTTGGGCGAGGCCGGGGATGAGTTCGACTGGATTGCTGGGGGCACAGACCTGTTGCCGAACTACAAGTGGCATCTCAATGTGAAGCCTCACGTGATATCATTGGCGAGGATAACCGAGTTGTCCGAGTTGTCGGAAACTCACATCGGTGCTATGGTCAGGCTGCATGAACTAGCCGAATCTGATGATGTTCACCCTCTGATATCCAAGGTGGCGGCGATGGTGGCGAGTGTGATGATTAGGCGCTCAGGGACAGTAGGCGGGAATATCTGCCTCGATACTCGATGCTTCTGGTTCAATCAATCAGAGGAATGGCGAGAGTCAATTGACTGGTGCTACAAGTGTGATTGCGGGACTGGTGCAGACTGTAGGGTCATCCCTAATCAGAACACCCAGTGNGTCGCCACNTACCAAGCGGACTTGGCCCNGGTGCTGATGTGCCTAGGNGCNCAGATACANCTCGCAGGNCCATCNGGNATGAGATCTATGCCNCTCAACGAGTTCTTCGANTTGGACGGGATNACGAGGAATGTCCTACAGCCCGGTGAGTTAGTNACTCACCTCACCATGCCGGATGACTCCTGCGAATTGGTCGGCGACTATCAGAANCTCCGTCANAGAGATTCNTGGGACTTNCCGGAGGCGGGAGTTGCGGTGGTCTGGAGGCCCGGAAAGAGTGGGGGGCCTGCNGATCTCAGGGTAGCCACTACAGGATTGGAGTCAATTCCNGGTTATCACGANGAGGAAGCTGCATCAATCCTGAACGATTGGAAAGGAAAAGACAGTATCGATGANCTTGCGGAGTCAGTGCGTACTGCAGTTAGGCCTGTGTTGAATACNTGGTATCCTCCNTCNTACAGACGCAAGATGGTCAAGGTCTTAACAAAACGCGCCGGAAGCGGACTAANGGANGTCTAGCATGAACAGACAACTCATCTTGGGTATCGCACTGCTGGTCGTCTGCTCATCGACCACTGTAAATGCCCAATTCGGTTCATGGGAACTAGGAATAGAATATCCGCAAGATAACGAGGATGTTCCATTTGAAGTCCGACAGGACGGTACAGCNTCTGTGGTCTTCTTTGTCAGCAACGAAGAATTATTGGATATAGTTGTAGAATTTGAATACGACATACCGTTCGAAGGAGAAGGCGACGGCCCAGAATCAGAAACCATCGGGGCTGGAGAAAACAAGTCGTTCACTCTCGGGATATCAGGTATCGATGTGTGGAATTTCGCTGCTGACTCCAAGGAGGAGTTCTCAATCACAGCCAATCTAGTCTCTAGGGCCGGTCTGCCCGTAGGTCTTCCAGGTGAGAACAAAGAGGCTTCAGGAGAGTTGCGCATACCGACAATATACTCTCTTGAAGTGGATATCTCGGACCCCGTGGGGCCGATGAACGCAGGTTCTGATGCCATACTCAGAGTCAGTGTCGTCAATCGCGGAAATGTGCAGGACAAGGTGGGTGATTTCGAAGTCACCGACAACTGTCCGCTGCTCACTACTGACAACGGTCTGGATTCATTGATGACAAAGAATATCGCATCTGGTCAGACCATTGAGGCTGATTTAGTCGCAACCGCATCGGAGAGTCATCCTCGCCGAAACTGCAAGATCGAGGTTTCAATTTCATCTAATGGAGCGATGAACTCTGGCGNGGCTTCAGTNGTGAGTGATGATACCACTATCAGCGTGGAGCCTCCTCTNCAGNATGAAGAAGANNATTCAGGAGAANTCTGGGGAGGGAGATTCTGACGGTGTAACTGAGGTGGTNAGTACCAGTCTTCCATCNCTAGGAATTATCCATATTGNTGCCACTCTGGCAGTTGCTGCTGGGTATGCTAGAAAGGGGCCTTANTGNCTGTTAATTTNNGACCTGAATGAGGTGCTTGAGGGGGTGCAAAAATAGCACCATANACTCACAAATAGTCCTCGAGACCTAAACTTGGCTCAGCAACCTATAACTGTGGAATTAGGCTCCCGGGAGCACCGTAGGTGCTGCCTTGGATACGNATAATGAGTGANGGAGAGTTNACAATGGCAGAAGAAGACGAGGGNGGTTTCGAATTCAGCACCTACATCATCGGNGCTATTGCCATAACAATCGTGATGCTTCTGCTTCTNCCNATGCTGTTCGTAATTGGCAAGTCTACAGCCTTCTCTGCATATGAGGAAGAGGANCTCTACCAAGTCTCAGACATGAGNGAATCTCTTGGCTCTGAGGGCGAAGGTTACTTCATCGCCAACACCATGTCTACTCCAATGTTGGTAAACGATTGGAAGGATCCTCACAGAACCATGCTACTNATCATAGCTCCCGAGAAGCCCATCGATGAAACTGAGGCGGATGCNATCTACGACTTCGTNACTGAGAAGGGAGGAAAGGTAATTGTCGCCGCGGATGGAACCAATGCCAATAGNCTGGCTGCCAANTTCGGAGTCACNTACTTCGGATTCCCTCTCCAAGATGAGAATCAGCATTACCTCGAGTATGANCAGGAAAATGTCCCATACTATCCNTCGTGGCTGAANGTNTGGAGTGTNGCTGCAGTTTCNGAAGATGTGAATGAGATGCAGGCTGGAGCTGCAAATAGGGGATGCAGTGAGTTCCAGATNGTCAACAAGAACCCNAGTTCTTGCAGGATGCCAATCATGTTCCGNTCNCCNACNGGAATGAAGTTCGAGCCTTCTGAGAGAGATACCACTCACCCTCATGAGAGNGATGTCAAGGTACTGGCTACAGCCTCATCATCGGCATTCATCGACCTCGAGGGAGACGGNGATGCCAGTAATCCAAAGAACCCGGCACCGGGCGATTTGGCCTTGATTATCCGCTTCGACTACAACAACATCACTGCCTATGACCAAGTCAGAGAAGGACAGTCTAGTATCGGTGGCGATGTAGGNGAGTTAGGAGTTACTGGNAGTATTGTTTTCGTCGCCGACGAGGAGGCTTTCTCCAACAGGCTGTGGACATTGGGAGANGCTACNGGNGGTGAACGTCGCCTCAGCGAAAGTTGTGAAGGTGTTGTCGGAAGCTGCTGGATGCAAGAGGTGCAAGACAACAACATGTGGCTCGGCAATGAGGTCTACTACAATCTACTGCTCCACTCGATGATGGAACATGACAACATCCAACTATCTGGTGAAATCAGACTTGAGAACTCTAACTTCCAAGTGGTCTTCGACGAGAGTCGCCACATAACCGGAGTCGTCTCTGCCCCGTTTGTAGAGAGCATGGGAACTGTGGTCCTGCTAACTTCTAACAACTTCCTCAAGTGGCTGGTCGTGCTCAATGTAGGTCTGCTTCTGCTGGTGGCAATGATGGTTGTCCCGCAGAAGGAGAACTGGAGGCACGTCTTCGATTTGACGAAGTTCAACCAGCGGCCGAATAAGCTCGATCCGGGCACCTATAGATTNCGTGTCAAACAGGCTCTGATTACCAAAATCAGAGTCCATCATGATTTAACTAGAGATGAGATGGCATCCAAACAACCATCAGAGNTCCAAGCGATGATTGGAGACCCAAGGCTCGTAGAGCTNGTTTACAGCGAGAGCAAAGCATATTCCCCCCAAGANCTGCGCAAGATGATGCAAGCGATCAGACGATGGGGGAAGAGAAATTAAAATGGAGAGAAGATAGAATGAATGCAACACCACCAGCCAAGAAAGANNAGAGTCCNCCCGACGATGTCGANGCGGGTTACGCGAAGAAGGCGGAAGCCGCTCGCGGAAAGAAGAAGATGAGTGAGAAGTTGACAGCCGTAGGGGCCATCTCCAGTGCAATCGGCACTGAGATACAGAAGGTCATTATCGGTAAGTCACACGTGATTGACAACGTTCTGGTAAACATCCTATCGAATGGTAACCTACTGTTCGAGGATTATCCGGGACTTGCAAAAACGCTGATGACGAACACCTTCGCTGACGCGCTAGGATGCGACTTCAAGCGTGTNCAGTTTACTCCCGACCTGCTNCCTGCAGATATCACGGGAACAAACATCTACGATGCCAAGAAGGGAGAGTTCAGTTTCAAGCCTGGACCTATCTTCTGCAACCTACTGCTTTCTGACGAGATTAACAGAGCACCGCCGAAGACGCAGGCCGCACTNCTAGANGCCATGCAGGAGAAGCAAGTGACAGTAGGTGTGGTCACCCACGTACTACCAGCACCGTTCCTGACCATGGCTACTCAGAACCCTGTGGAGCAGGAGGGTACCTANCCACTACCTGAGGCTCAGCTTGACAGATTCATGTTCAAGATGAGTGTCGGATACCCAGACCGCGCCGATGAGGTCGAGATATTGAANCGCAGAATCGAGCGCAAGAAGGACGAGGTCGAAGTCGAAGTCATCACTGACCCGGCTAGAGTAGTCGCCATGCANCAGGCCATCGAGGANGTCTACGTAGATCCNGCAGTGAGNNTGTACATGGTCGAGATCGTTGCCAAGACTCGTGAGGACCCNNGGGTCCTTGTTGGATCNTCNCCNAGAGGTTCCCAAGCTCTGCTNAAGACCGGNAGNTCNGCAGCAGCAATGCGAGGTCGTGACTTNGTNACTCCNGACGACATTAAGTCCGTGGCAGAACTAGCGATAGCACACAGGCTNATNCTGAAGCCCGAGCACCAGATTAAGGGNCTGGAGAACGGCGAGGTCNTTCAGGATATCNTGAGACAGGTCCAGGTNCCGACGGTCTGAGATAGNNCCTACTACCGATTGGAGGTGANANCTTGGCATGGAGCAGAAAGTCTGCGATGTTNGCAGCGCTGGCCATAGCCTTGTACCTCCTTGGCTTGGTACTTCGAAACTCGCAACTCGTAACNGTAGCCGTNGTGCTGCTCTCGTTCCTTACTTGGGCAGCCTTCCGTACCACTCATGCCGATGTAGCATCAACCGGCAGGAGGATGGAAGANCCCGATTCNGACGAGGGGATNCAACTGCACAGCATCACAGCNATGAGGAAGATTTCGTCTGCTCGTATTTTCGAGGANGGNGAAATCGATGTNACACTNAGAATTCAGAACCGCTCAAATCTCTCCAAGGTTCTGGAGGTCAGAGACAGAGTTCCCGATGTCATGCGAATCAAGAAGGGTGCCAACTACGTTCTGATGGAGTTGGGNCCCAAGAGGGAGACCGAGATTTCGTACACCATAGAGACTCCTCTCAGAGGATTCTACACAATAGGTCCGGTATGCATCCGTGTTCAGGATCCGTTCGGACTGTTCCACAATGAGCGCGAATTGAATCTCTACGACGACTTTCTGGTCTTCCCNAAGATGGAGGACATCAAGGATGCTATGATTAAGAGCAGGGTACCGAAAATTTTCACCGGTGCTGTCAACATACGCAATCCCGGTGAGGGCTCGAACTTCTACAATCTGAGAGAGTACATCCCAGGGGACCCAATGAAGAAGGTCAACTGGAATGCGACTGCAAGAAGCGCTGNCAAGATGATGGTCAACGAGTATGAGCGAGACGCCGTGAGCGATATCATTCTGATTGTAGATAGTAGAGGCATCTCAGAGACTGGTCCGGTCAGTCGTAATTCTCTGGTCTACAGCACTAGGGCCGCGGCAAGNCTGTCCCAATACTTCCTNTCTCGAAGAGATTCAGTCGGCCTGGTGACTTATGGAGATGAGATTGTATCAGTTGACAGAGACACCGGGAAGAAGCAGTTGTTTGTTCTGCTGACCAAACTTGCAGGTGCTATGGCAAAGGGTAACACTCCGCTAAAGATAGTCACAGACCGAATCATGCCNCACATAAACAGAGGCAGTCCGGTCATCATCCTCAGTCCATTAGAGGATGACCCTACTGTAGTCAATGCAGTCAGAGATTTGCGCTCTAGGAACTTCGATGTCACTATTCTTTCTCCAAGCAGCCTTGAGTTNGAGTTCGATGCTAGGAGACTTGACAGAACCGGATANGAGGTGCTCAAGACCGAGCGTGACATTCTACTCAGCGAGTTGCGAGGATTGGGTGCCTTTGTAATGGATTGGGAGCCTGATATGTTGCTCAATACTGCACTAGCCGGGGCTAGGGGATTCTAGGGGTGTTTGAATGGCCGAAGAAGTAGAAACCGATGGTGGCGGAGACACATCNCATCTGTATGAGGGCAAGAAGGTCCGATCANCCGCACCTAGCAGNAAGAAGGCGGCCGGNCGNCTTAAGTCGAGTACTGATATTCCCAAGGATGCGATTCCAGAAGTACATGTTCCAACAGTCATCGAGTCCTTCTTCGGAGGGCCGATTGTAAGCTCTACCAAATTCCTGCCTCCCGACAGAATGGTTTCCAGTCTGCAACAGTTGGCTACTGTTAATCTAGTGATGCTCGGATTCCTGACCTTCATGGTCACTCCAGTCAGCGGGACCGCATGGTTCTCGATTTCAAACGCTCTGGGGCTGCCCTCATTCGGAGGAATCTTTCACCTAATACTGATGATTGGTGGGCTGATTGCTGGAATCTACGGAATTATCCAGAGGGATCAGAGAGCGATTATCGCTTCATACGCCCTGCTGATTCTCGTGACTCTAAGATTCGCAGGGAGCAAGGTCGACTTCGGACTTGACCTGTTGCCTGAGGAGGAGTTCTACCAGAAAATTCTGCTTCTGCTCTACGCAGTCTTCCTAGTCATGTACATCGAGTTGACCAGCGGCATAATCAGATTCTCAATGCTTGATACATCAATCAGGACTGGTGAGGTCTACGTGATGCAAGTCACGAAGATCACGAACAAGTACTACAAATCCCTCATGATTACTCCGGCCATCGCTGGTTTGGTCGCCTTGGTGACTCTGATGATTAACCTGATTATACCAGCTTTCGTTGGCCTATTCGATGAGGTCGCAGCTCATCGTCTTCGAGAGAGTGTGGAATTAACAAGTGTGTACGGAGTAGCTTTGGGAACTGTCATGGTGTTCACAATCATCGCTGCCATGTTCGCAATCAATCTGCCTCTGAGAATCCAGCAGATGCAGGAAAAGAACGCCTGATTATGGCGGGCTCAGTAATTCTGCTGTAATGCCCAAATCTGCAAGCACCAGCATAGCGACTGCCTCAGCCACAGGGGCAGCCCTAGGACCAATCACCGGATCATGTCTGCCCCGTACCTTGAGAGGCATTACCTCATTGCTTGGAAGATGAAGAGTCATCTGTTCGCGAGGTATACTGCTAGGTGGCTTGAAGTGGACGATGACGCTAATTGGGGCTCCGGTCGCAATCCCTCCTATTGCTCCATCAGATGTGGCAGAATCGGAGCCTTCCAAGGTAGGTCCATCAGCACTTGGAATCCAGTTGTCATTGTGCTCAGAGCCTCTCATTCTGGAAGCTTTGGCTCCATGAGAGAATTCAACTGCACGTGCTCCCGGAATCGCCATCAAGCCCCGTGCTAGCGCGGGCTCAATTCCATCGAACCAAGGCTCGCCTAGGCCTATGGGAAGTCCGGTGATGAGTATCTCAACGCATGAGCCGATAGAGTCTGCATCTTTACGAATGGATTCGATCATTTCAGACATCTCTCCGGCGGCTTCTGGATCTTTGCAATTCAGTCGCGCCATGTCCGAGGAGAAGTTGGGTTCGAAATCTCTGTTCAACTCAAAGAGTGGNCTCGCGACAATGTCTCCAACACTGTGCAAGTGGGCGTGGCAACTCCATCCTGCTTCGTCTAGCAGAGATTTGACTTGACTACCTGCAGTGACCAGACCATAAGTAAGTCGAGCTGAATGTGAGCCTCCNCCTCTGGGGTCATTGGAGCCATTTGAGCGTATGCTCTCTACCATATCGGCATGTCCAGGGCGGGGCTGGTCAGGGAGAAATGAGTAATCTGACGGTTTAGCATCCGAGTTACGGGTAAGCATCAGAATTGGCCAGCCAGTGGCCTTTCCCTCATACACTCCGGATAGTAATTCGCACTGATCNANTTCTGATCTGGTTGACATTCCCTTTCTACCGGGTCGTCTGCTNGCAATGGCGCGATTCAATTCGTCCTCATCTATCGGNGTACCTGCGGGGATTCCTTCGAGCAGAGCGCCGACACAAGCGCCATGGCTCTCCCCGAACAGAGTCACCTTGAGATTGTCACCCAGTGTCATTCCCAACCGTCCACCTCCTCCTCAATTTCTAGGCGGTTGGTAAACCGAGTTCTGATTACTCGCTCGCATGAGTCTTCGAGAGTCTCGGCAACACCTTCAGAGTCGACATGACAAATTGCTGCGACTGCAGGACCAGAACCACTGACACCGGCAGCTAGGGCCCCTCTNACAATGAGGGAGTTGCANAATCTGAGAGNTTCNTCATCAGCCATAGCTGCAGANATGGCCATGCCGTTGGTTGAGATTGCAGATAGTACAGAGCCGTTTGAGAGAGATGCTAATGCCCTCTCGAACAGTTTGCTCTGAGATNCAAAGTCNATCNAATCAGTGGTANTGGNCCTAGNTCCTCTCAGACCAATCAGGACTTCTAGGNCTCCTTCAAGATCNCCTTCCATCAGCACAGATTCCTTNGANGGGACAGATGGGTCAACTAGTTTCCATCCATCAGATANGGTCGCCCANGCATCNTCCATGCTTCCTGTAATCGAGCANCCCGATCTTCTCTGGGCCTCGACGGNCATGTCGACTACCTCGTAATCGCTCAATCCAGTCCAAGATGCCTGGCCTAAAGCCCTGAAGGCGGCACACGCTACCGCTGCACTGGACTTCAGACCCTGCCCAATTGGAATCTGGCTGTCAATCTCCCAACCGGCAGTATCGAATCGNGGATAGCCTGATTCAACCCAGATCTGCATGACTGCGTCTAACAATCCATGGTGGTCACNAGATGGAGNGNTTGCTCCTTCAACCAGTCTTGCCTCACACTGGAGTTCGATACCTACTGAGCAACCCCTCCCAAGGCCTGCTGCATGGAGAACTGATATTCCACCATTCGCAGTTCCTNTTCCTAGTATNGTCATCTCTCAGCNACCTCCCCTGGAACAGCCTGACCGATATGTCGCATGCTAGTCTCATTGAGGACTAAAATCTCCATACCTTCTTCGATTTGAGTGACTGAAAAGGCCTCGCCAGATGTCGATATTAGGCGAACNGTCTCGGCCTGCTGGAGCATGATTTGCCCTTCACTCATCGGAGTTGAGAATCTGAGCATGATGAACGGTCTGCGCTCTACCTTGAGTCTGCCAATCACGGCTCCTCGCTTCGAGCCATCACTCGATAGGACTGCTACCTCGTCGCCGGATTGAAGTTCACTGAGATATCTCGTGGAGNCGTCGGCCATCAAGACATAGGCGTGAATCGCTCCTGCGTTGACTCTGAATGGCCTTGAGGGTACATACTCGGAAGGAATNGTCTCTCCATGTACTAAGCATAGTGANCTGGNNGAGGANCCTATTGCCAGCCCTTCACCCGGCGAGAGNCGTTCAATGAGGTCCACGCAAACTCTCTCNCCGACNCCAGCAGACTCGGCTGACAGAATTGCAGCAGAAACGAGTCTNGGGCCTTCTACTGTNTCNGTGGGTTNAATGGTNTCTGNGGNCANATCCCTTGCTGCCGACCANAACGATTCGTTACCTTCCTCAGGAGGAAGTAGGACAGCGTCAACTCCGTGCTGCAGTGAGAATGCAGCCCCGTTGAGGTCAATCTCACGAGNGATTGCAGATGCCACCTTGGTGCCGCTNCCTGAGGCGGCGGCGACNATGTTCTCTAGTGGAATCATATTCCAGTCGCTGCATCTGATCAATATCCAAGGTACGGCTCCAATCAAAGAAAGTGCCTCATCCTGACCACGATGGTCGTCAAGAGCGACCTCAGCAACATCAGAGGCGCNCCCNGACCANACTCTGCTGACGCCTTGGGGGATATCGGGCGAATCGGTGTCAGTAGCNTCCAGCCAAATCTCCATCACTGACCTCCAAGCAACTCTGAGGCTTCTTTGACTGTTGCACCATGGTGGATTATTGCCCTAAGGGCGGCGACATGAGACTGTGGATTCTCACTAGCGAAGACCTGNCTGCCCATGCACACTCCTGCTCCACCAACTGATATCGAATCCTCCACAATCTGAAGGGTTTCTAGGAAAGATCCTGTCGAGGGACCCCCTGCAACTAGTACCGGAATCGGGACAGCTTGCGTTACTTCTCGGAACGAATCAACTGAGCCCGTCCAAGGTACCTTGACTACGTCGCAACCCAACTCCCAAGCNAGACGTGCTGCATGGGCGACTCCCTTAGTGGAGTCTCCCTCGGAAATCCTGAGGTTGGGGCCACGAGGATANACCATTCCTAGAACTGGCATTGCAAGNGGNAANGCCTCTGTTGTGATTCTACCTAGAGATTCAATCATCTCAGTCTCTGCCTCGTCACCGAGGTTNATCTGTCCTGAGACNCCCATGGCTCCGCGCTGCCAGCACTCCTCGACGGTAGCGACGTTGACCTTGTGCTGGTCCCTATTGCCACCGTGGGCGGTTGAAGCGGAGACGTGGCAGACGAACCCGTGCCATCCGTGTTCNTCGGCATGGTGAGTAAGTGNGCCCTTGTGCAAAACAATTGCATCAGCACCGCCAGAGATGATCTTCTCTACTAGNGAATCCATNTCCTCCAATCCTTGCTCTGGATAGTTGGAAGCCCCGTGATCTAGGGGCACCCAAACGCCCTTCCCGTCGGGCAGGATTCTATCCAGCCTGTCCTCCAGCGTATCTGCCATGCGGCCTCGCTACTGCTTCATCACTTGAAAAATGGTGTATTCCGGTTTTTCCGAAAAAACCGCTCCCTACGGGAGCGGATTACATACTTAGATCGACAATTAGAGGTGCGTGATCGGACACAACCAAGCCACCTTCGCGGAGCACCTCAGCAGACTTGAACATCGGTCTTGCAGCATCATTGGCTAGTACGTAGTCGATTCTCCAGCCTCGATCCAGCTCTCTGGCCCTGCCTCGGTTGGACCACCATGTGTAGGGCCCTTTCCGCTGCCCCACGTGAATCCTCAGCAGGTCATGCCAACCGAAGTCGAGAAGCCGGGTGAACCACTCTCTCTCATGGTTGAGGAACCCGGATGTCTTGCGATTGCCCGACGGGTTCCAGATGTCGTCTTCCTGATGGGCAATGTTGAGGTCTCCGCAAAGTAAAGCCGGCTCGTCTGAATCTATGAATTGCTTCGACCAAACTAGCATGTCCTCAATCCACCTGTCCTTGTATGCCTGACGCTCAGAGTTGGATGAGCCGTTCGGCAGATACATGTTGACGCAGTGAAGATTGCCGTGCTTGGTGTGCAATACTCTCCCATCGGGATCACGGGTATCATCGAGTTCAGTATCGATGCCTCTTCCAATCTCGCTGAGGCCTACTCTAGAGCAAGTCATCACACCCGAGTAACCCTTCTTCTGAGCTGGGTGCCAGATTACATCGTGCCCTTCTGGAGGTTGCCACTCTTCGGGCATTTGCTCGGGCAGTGCTCTGACTTCTTGAAACAGCCAGACATCGGCGTCTATTCGGCTGGTGAAGTCACTCAGACCCTTACGATGTGCAGCTCTGATGCCATTGAGGTTCCAAGTTACTACTCTCACAGACTAGCGCTACTGTGAGAGGTCTTTGACCTTCTCCACTAGGTCCATCTTACTGACTCGCGATGTTCCGATTGGTGTCGAGAGCACGGAGATGACCACTACAATCAGAATTAGTTGGAGTGTGCTAGCAAAATTCGGCTGTAGGGAGAAGTAGAACGCCCATTGGACGAGTTGCGAAATCAGATACTGTGCCATCACTATGGTGAATGCGGCTGAGAGGATCCCTCCAATTAGTCCGATTGCGAAGTGCTCACCTAGGATCATCATCCTGATTCTGGATATCGGAGCGCCTAGTACTCTGAGGGTCGCCAACTCAGAATCACGCTCGCTGAGATTCATCAGCAGGGTGATTGAGAGTACTGCAACGGCAATGAGAATGCCAAGTCCTAGAATGGCGTTGTAGATGCCTTGCTGCTG
>PAYF01000041.1 GCA_002714745.1 Methanobacteriota archaeon
TGATGTTGAACATGAATGACTTGGAGGTTGGCCTGATGTGGTAAGTTGGTATCGATGCATTGTTGAGATCCTCCTCGTGCCAGCCGTTGAATTCAAGTGATGCATTGATGACTCCCAAGGGCTCTGATTCGTTGATATCAATCGAGAATTCATAATACCCTCCTGCGCCTACATCTGCAATCAAGCTAACCGGACCATCATTTACTGTAGTATAGTTCAGAATTACTTGCATGCTGTCGAGCGTTGATGGGTCAGTCATTGGCGTGCTGGCCAGAGATAAGTCTCCTGAAACCAGAGTCTCCACTCCAGCCCCCAGCATAGGCTGATCCACAGGAGGTGGTTCGCCGATACTCAAATTGGAATCATCAGAAACATTGAGTCTCCAAGTGAATGAAATGCCCTGGGAGCCCACATACCCCTTCTCATGCAGATGAAGTACCAAAGAGCCGAATCCGGGGTCAATCGGTTTCTCGGGGGTTCCGTTTAATGCGAATGAACCGTTCAAATCGGTGGTCCCATTTGCTACAAGATGCTCAGAGACTGCAGCACTACCCGGGACATTTCCTGTGTCATTTGACTTGACGAGATAAAGGTAGACGGAGATGTTAGCGGCTCCAGTAGAGTTTTCGACAAACTGCAGAGTACCGTTGAGCCAGATATCGCCTGAAGACATATCCCTCTCAAACCAAGTTGGGCCCCATTCCTCGTCAACTACTTCGACCGCGGCCATGGGGGGGCAGGCCTCGAATGGAATCCAGCCCATATCTAGGCCTCCTTGATTCTGATTGGTCTCTAGATGGACCTCGACCCAACGAGTGAAGTCCTTGCCGTAAACCTCGAACGACTTTCCTGTCCAGGTTCCTCCGGCGAATCCAGTGACCTTCCTAGTAGGAATTCCCGCAAGTCTGAGCATTACGGAGAACACAGTGGTGAACTCATCACAACTACCTTCCTTAGTACTGTTCAGAATCCAATGTGCGATGTCACTGTCTGCTTCAAGCCCGTCAGTCCTGCCTGAGCCATCATGATTGAGAGTGAAGTTAGTGGTAGAATTTCCGTTAATTAAAAAGTCCTGTATGGCCAAGACTTTGTCCCAAGCAGTGAAAGCTCCTGATTCGTTGATTACAGTCTGAGTCACTGCTTCTACATACTCGCCGTCTCTTGAGAAGAAATCGGGTAAGTCATAGGCGTAACTACTGCCTGAGAAGGCTGTCGAGTTAGATGTAATCTCGGTCCCAAAGAATACTTGTGGGGCTGTGACGTACAGAGTGTCAACAGCAGATTGGTCGATTAGAATGTCACGAGTGAAGTTAGAAAAGTTCAGGCCGGCATTGGTGTCCAGCCAACTAGTGTAATTGACGGCATTGTATGGTGCAATCAATTCCTCTCCAGGGCCCACTACGCCGTCCTCGTTGAAATTGATTGTCCAGCCTAGGACTTCGCTTCCATTCCAGAAGCTCTGGTCGGCAACGCCCTGGGTAGTAGACCATTCTGGAAACATCTCAGTGTAGCCTACTAGAGTGGTGTTCACACCCCAAGAGACTCCAGTGTAGTAATCGTAGGTGTGCCACCGCCAGTAGTGTCTCTGAGTTGGGTCTACACCTTCGGAGGTGTTCTCAGCGACGAAGTAGAGCATGTTGTCATTGATATCATCCGTGGGATCCCATGGATTTCCATCAGAGTCAAGGCAGTTTACTCCCCAATACTCCTGAGTGCACTCCTGGCCGTCTGGCACTCCTCCTCCATCTGTATCAGGGTCTCTCCAATCGGTTCCAATCTGTTGCTCTATGGTATCAGGGATGCCATCGCCATCAGTGTCTACTGGATTGAGATCATCTGCCGAGTTATTTTGGGGATTTGTTCCATCAATGTATTCCTGACCATCACCTACTCCTCCGTTATCGGTATCGAATACATTCCACATCGTGAAGTAAGTGTCGACGGTTCCGTTTCCGCCCATTCCAAATGCCAAAGAGCACCCTGTGGTGTTCTCAAAGTAATTGTTCAGGCCGTCTCCATCGGAATCCAGTAGATTGTGACAGGGGTTGCTAGGATCAGTATCATTGAGTACCTCATCTAGATCGTTAACACCGTCTCCATCGGTGTCGGAAAGGGTTGGCACAGATAGGTATCCCCATGTGCCTAAAGCCTCTTCCCAATCAGCCAGCCCATCTCCGTCCGTGTCGGCATAATCATCATCACAATGAGGCTCATTGATTGCCCCGGCTGTAGCATTCCAGCACCAAGAGAAATTGGTGAAAATGACCGACATAGCGTCAACGGGCCTATCGGTATCCACATTTCTCAGAGTATTGCTAAGTATCGATTCGAATCTGAATCCAGTTAGGCTTCCATTGGATAACATGTAATACGCCATTGGAGCGCCATCTTGTCTCCAATCGACAGGNTTCGGGTTGAGCATAGTAGTTGAGTTCAAAGTCAGAACGGAANTAGTTGANTCCCAGTCNANGATATCCTTCTCAATCGTCTCTGTGGACACACANGGGTCGGTTGAGTGNGCCAAAGAGAGTTCGTCACCATCATTCACTCCGCCTCCATCAGTATCNGAAACATTCCAAAGAGTGCAGGTCATATTCTCTTCCCAGTTGTCGATGCCGTCGTTGTCTATGTCGCCGGCATCCTCTATCCTAGTCGGGTCGGTCTCTCCAGGATCTACTACTCCGTTCCCATTAACATCCTCTTCACCATCATCAAACTGATCGCCGTCGGTGTTGTTGTTTCTAGGGTCGGTAGCCTGAGGAGGGTCNCCGTATTCGCCGTTGACTTCTACGCCGTCCCAAATTCCATCTCCATCAGTATCAACGGATGTAGGATCAGTCAGAAGGACGAATGCCTCGTATGAGTCATTCAGTCCGTCTCCGTCAGTGTCGTTATTGTTGGGGTCGGTCTGAGTGATGCTGTCAACCTCAGCGGTGAATATCTGACAGCCTCCGGGACCTAGGCCTAAAATTGGATTACATGGCGANTCAGTTGCTGTCATGTTGAATGGACCGGGGCGGAAATACTGAGTCGGGGGGTTAGTTGAGCCGTTCCTAGTCCCCCAAGTCGGATTGACGTATTCCCACAGGTTCCCGAATCCGTCTCCATCCGGGTCACCGTAGGCCCCATCCATGTTGGAGTTAGATGTAGGATCTAGGTTGTTTGCTACCTCCCATGCATCAGGCATGCCATCTCCGTCTGTGTCCCAACCATCTGGGTCCTCGTCGATTAGNCCGTCGCCATCGTCGTCATCACTNGAGCAGTCGGCATCGCCATCGCCATCATTATCGAAGCTATCGACCAATCCGTCCTTATCGTTGTCCATNCCGTCGTTGCAGATGTTNCCCATAGGGTCTTCATCTACTCCATCAGAGCCGGTACCTTGGATGATCTGCATAGCGCTCTCCTCATCCCAGAGTCTAACTGGGACTGTCCCGTTCCACCAGACTCCATTATCTAGAACAGTAGGAGTGGAGGCTGAATCCCAGCCTGCGGGGATGCCATACTGGTACTCGTTCAGATTGGTGAAGGCGTCTCCATCGGGGTCTCCTGTTGATCCGTTATCTCCTGTAGAAGAAAGTGGATCGAGGCCGTACTGCCACTCCCAACCATCCGGTAGACCATCGTTGTCAGAGTCCCAGTCCTGNGGCTGAGTGTTGATGTAGAACTCAAGGCCATAGGTCAGGCCGTCTCCGTCAGCATCTGTACTCGCTAGGGCCTCCCACTCTCCGAACTGGAATGCGGCGTGAGAGGATAGCATCAGGAGAGCCGTAAACAGAATCGCCGATCTACGCTTGCGGGGCAGACTTCGGACAGTTGAGTCGTCTAAAACTGTCAGCACTCCGTCACCCCTTACTGCCTACGGCAGAAAGTTAGGGTCTTAAGACGAATGGAGCGCCGTTCGGACAGGTATCACAGAAGGTTCAGACAAGTTCTATCTCGTCATCTTCGTAATCGTCCGATTCCTCTTCTTCTGTGACGATTACTGGGGCCGGAATAGAATCCTCGTCGTTGACCTCGGAATCATCATCATCACTCCCGCCTAAAGACTCTAGATAGGCTAGGTGAGAAGTCCATCTGCGTCGATTAATTCGGCTCTGGATTCCGGCGAACAGAAGTAGTATGCCGACGAGCGCGATAATCAGAGTAGAAATCCTTGGATGAGTAATCTCATTGACTAGGATTTCGAACAGAGAGGAGATTCCCACGGTCATCATGACCGAGATTTCGGCCGTGTATTCGTCAGGCCAACTCTGCTCGGTATCGAACGGAGTGGCGGTCACGATAACGGGAATTTGATCTCCGTTGTTCGCTGATTCGGGGACGCTGACCTCAAGGTTGAATGTAGTCTCTTCAAAGGCCCCCAATTCAATTAGAGGGGAGCCCGAGGGGCCGTCGATATCAACTGTCCAACCTGATTGCTCTACCTCTGCATCCAGCAGTACAGTAAGCGGGCCGTTTCCGTTGTTCTTGACCTTCAATTGCAACGTATAAGCCTCTCCGGGAAGTAACTCGTAATTAGGAGAGACCTGAACAATTTGGAGTTCGGGTTCGCCGGACTCAATCTCGAAGACTATTGGGAGGTCGAAGTATCTAGCATCATCTTCGTCAATGTCCTCGATGATTCTGAGATAGATGGTGTGGTTACCGGCAACTACCTGATTGGTCAGGATGGCAGTGACGAAGACTTCTGAGAAGTCACCCGGGCCCAAGGAAATGCGTGGGACAGAATCGCCAGAATCGTCAGTGATAGTGAATTGCCATTGCCCATAGGCTGGATCGTTTTCTAGGTTCTCTTGCAGTGAGGATGGATTCTGAATTCTCCACCAAGTAGCGGACTCTCCTCCAGTCATACTGTTGGTAATCCTAACTCGGAAGTCAACTACGGCGTTGCCCGAACCCGGCGAGCACAGGGTTACCCGGATGTGACCTAGAGGGGTGCCATCGCAGTCCTGTGAGACTTCGGCGTGGATTCCGAAGGTCCTCTGAATGGTGAAAGCTACAGTGGTCCGCAGCGAAGAGTTTCCTTCGCTGATTACCTCAATCTCAATCTGGCCAATGTCGGGGTCGTCTCGATCAGAAGAAGGTTTGACATTGAATAGAAGCACTTGCGTCGAGTGGCGTTCAAGGATGGCGGTATGGAATGTCCCATCTCCCTCATCCTCTAGGATTCTCTGACCCGTATCGTTATCGTAAATCTGGATAATCGACTTGGCTCTTTGCAGCACATCGACACGGAAGGTGTCGGCATCGAATCCGGTGTTGAATATCTCCAAGAGGAATGGAGTGAACTCTCCGTACTCGACATATCTTGGAGCAGTCTGGTCGAAGTCATCAGGCCTAGTCGAGTTTGCCATCTGTACATCATGTTCTTCGTTCCAGACTGAAACCTCAGGTGGCTGGAAGACGTCTATCTTGTCGAGGTCTAGTTGTAGGATGTCTTGGTGGACTACTTGCAGAACACTCTCGACCTCGGCCTCGGCAACAGCCCTAATCTCAATACCCTCAGGAGTCCCAGTAAGGTCATCGGGGGCTGTCAGAGTGAGGATTGGGTTGAGAATATCGCCGCCTGCGTTAAGTGTGTAACCTCCGGGCGAATCGAACTCAAGAATCCAAGAACTGCCCAAGTTGGTCAGGACTTCGAGTTCTACTTCCATAGACTTGGTCGAATCTCCCTTGTGCACTAACTGCAGCGGAATAGCTGTGGTTTGACCAGGGGCGATGTACTCCGTCGACTTGTCAAGTCGATGATTAATCGAAACGCCCCACTGATGCATCTCTATTGGCTCATGCTCAATCAGGAAGTCGTTTCCTTGGATGTCAGTGATTTCAAGTTCCACCGAGTACTCTCCGGCTGGCAATCCTCCGGGATAGGTCCAGATGTACTCGCCGAAAATACCCTGACTCGTATCTTCGATGTCCTCATCGTCCTCGTTGATGATGTGGTCTATTCGGTAGACTCCGTTTGGATCTCGCATCAGTAGCCTAGTCGATTCTATGTCGTACCTGCCAAATGAGCTCTTGACATCGAAGGTGAATTGCATAGCCCTGTCGGAGAGTATGTCGTTCGGATACCAGTCCAACTCGGGCCCCTCGGCAAGTTCTGCCCCTTCNCTCTGTAGAAGGACTAGGCTGTTTGAAATCGCATTNGCCTCGACTTCAATCTGAGAGAACCTGTCTGGCTCGCCGTCNATCTCGTTCCATGCCACTTCNGCCTCACAACTTGAGCCGCCNGGGAATCCGCCGCCATCACAGCCGGTCATCTCAGCGGAAATGGAAATCTCNAGCATCTCATCCTTCGATATAGTGAANGATGCATCCTGCCCTAGATCCACGTCAAACTCTTCNTGATCNAAACTGCAGCTGTTGGTGATTCCTTGAGTGCAAGCATCAGTACTCCATGATGCGGTNCCGACTTGNGAGCCNCCTGCCTTCAGAGTGATGGTCCAATCCACTGTGGCACCGTTAGGTCCAGTAGCTCTGAGGAACAAATCAAGAGGAACATAGTATGAGCCTGAACTGCCGTGCTGGGTTCTTCCATAGATAGTTAGAGAGGACAGCATATCGCTGGATCTGAATTCTATTTCGGTATCTAGAGCACTGGCTGAGTCTTCGCCTCCTGAATCGGGAACTTCGGTTGTAATGTAGCCGTCTCCGCCCGCTGATGTATTCTGCGAGGCGAGGTAAAGGGTGTACAACTTGAGTTCGACCTCGTCTTGGACCATCATAGGCTCGGAGGACCTCAGTTCCGAGGGTTCGCTCAAGGAGGAGTAAATGGGGGTCAGAAGCACCAAGGCTACCAAGATTGCCAAGCGGNCTTTGCCGGGGAGGATATTCGGCGTACTGCTCGTATGCACGATGATTCGGCCGTTAGAGTGGCGTTAAAGCGTTCGTACCCCAAGGGTACGAGACGAGTCAATTACGGACGGTATCTTGCGCTCGGTTCAAGTGAAGAAGGCCCCGCTGACCGATTGCAGGGGTTCCCGAGTAGGTCAAAGGGGCCGGACTTAAGCTCCGGTGCAAAGTGCTTCGCAGGTTCGAATCCTGCCCCCTGCACCATCATTTGACCCTAGTCAGGGTGCAGCCCAGTCTGGAGTTATCATCCGTGACATCGAGTTTGCTGACGCTGACAGAGGCTGCTAGAACCTCGGCAGGGGCGATTACCTCGTCCATCAGCCTCGTTACTAGCGTTTCCAAGAGTGAGGGGCGATTCATCGCGACTACTCTATCAAGTGAATAAACCAGATACTCGTAGTCTAGAACCTGATCTATTGAGTCATTGNATGGTCTGGAGTCGTCGACCACAACATGGATGTCGAACATCACCCTTTGGAGTGAGCCTTGTTCGTGTTCGTGGANCCCTACATCAACATGCCTTATTGCNCCCTCAAGAAANAGAGACGATGCAGAGCCTCCAGTNGANANTAAGGCCTCGATGGCTTCACTGTGGCTNGTCGACATATTCACTCCGTCTCAAACAGNACATCTCGAGCTCGTGACAAGAATCTCTCGCCCGAATCGACAAATAGAATCTGACCAGTTACTGCTCTAGCACCGATGAGATAGCATACCGCATCAGCGATGTCTTCTGGTGCCGGACCGTACCCTAGAGGAGATTCCGACTGGGCTCTGGCGAATCCCAATTTGGTCTGATTATCGCTCGGNAGAGTATGGCCGGGGGCCACGGCGTTGACCCTAATTTTGGGGGCGAGACCTCTTGCCAATGCATCGGTCAGCCCCAGCATAGCATATCTTGAAGCGGTGTAAGATAGGTGATCTGGATTGGGTTCAGCAATCTTCTGGTCAAGGACATTTACCACGCAGGCAGCCTCTCCCTCNTCTANAATCTCGTTCAGGGACCTGATGAGCAGCATCGGAGATCTAGCATTGACATCCATATGTGAATCCCAACTATCAGTGTCGATACTTTGTATATCATCATGGATAAACAGCGAGGCGTTGTTGACAATGGCACACAGCGGGCCGTTCTCACTCGCTCTGGAGACGAGAGCAGAGGCCGATTCGGCATCTGCCAGATTAGCATCAATCGAAAAGGACTTACCGCCTGATGCATTGATTGCTGAGACGACCTCTTCGGCCTCCTGCCTCGAGTCCCGATAGTGGACAGCGATGGAATATCCCTCCTCGGACAGGCGCAGGCAAATCGCCCTGCCTATGCGCTTTGCCCCGCCAGTGACCAATACGGTGCCTTCGGCCATGCTTGGCCGGAGGCAACATCTGATATTACCAGTTGTATCGGCACATGCCGGGAGGTCATGCGTAGCAGAATGGTTAATGTCGGTACTCCATCCGACGGTTCGATGGCCCCTCGCCTACCTACCATCGATGCTGATTCATCCCTCGCGGGAGGTTGCGGCGGAGTGTCCAGACAGAGTGCTGCTGAGCGAAGAAAGGCGTTGCGAAAGCGACTCCCTCCTTGGTTCAAGACCTCACTTCCGACTGGTGATGCTCAGGCCAGATACAATGAGACTCGTTCGAGCGTTCACGAACATGGCCTCCATACGGTCTGCGAGGAGGCTCGCTGCCCCAACGTGCACGACTGCTGGGGCAGAGGCACTGCAACATTCATGATAGCAGGTGAGGTCTGCACCAGAGGTTGCAGATTTTGTGCCGTTGGCACTGAAAAGACACCATCTCCATTAGATGTATCCGAGCCTTTCGAATTGGCTGAGGCTGTGAAGAGAATGGGGCTGGACCATGCTGTGATTACTGTCGTGAACAGAGATGATCTCGAGGACGGGGGAGCTGGTCACTACAGAGATTGTATCCTAACCGTCAGCGAGCGGTGTCCAGAGGTTGGTCTCGAGCTGCTCTGCTCTGACCTAGATGGAAATATGGAGGCACTCGATGCATTGCTGGACGGACTGCCTCTCAGGGTGTTCGCCCACAATGTTGAGTGCGTTCCACGACTCGATTCTATTGTACGCGACCGACGGGCCTCATTTGAGCAATCACTCAGTGTATTGAGAGAGGCTCGCAGGCTCAGACCTGACATTCTAATCAAGTCAAGCATTATGGTCGGCCTCGGAGAGACTGATGAAGAGGTGAGTGAAGCGATGAGACTGCTGTTCGATGCTGGAGTCGAAATGCTGACTCTAGGCCAGTACCTGCAGCCAAGCGACCGTCATCTCCCTGTCGACAGGTTTCCCGAGCCCGAGCAATTTGCGAATTGGGATTCAGAAGCTCGTGAAATTGGATTCAGAGCTGTAGCCAGTGGCCCACTGGTACGCTCGAGTTACAGAGCTGGCCTGCTCTGGGATGAGGCTCGAGGGGGCGCCCCTGTCCTTCTAGGTGGACAAGTACAGAATTGAGGTGACAGAATGGCCAAGAAGAAACCCAGCCTGAACATCCCTGACGCGCCACATCGCCCGGGGGATGAAGCCAGTTTCGACTCCTGGCCTTGGAAACCCGAAGACCTCGACTGGCTCGACCCTGTGAAGTGTAGTGCTGAGGATACTGCTGCTCACGCGGCCGGCCTCATTCGAGTTCTGGGTGAAGACAACAAAGCTTCCGGGGCATGGGATCCCAAACTGGATACAGATGAGCTCATTGAGGGGCTAGAGCACATGGTCAGAGTCAGGATATTCGATGACCGCATGATGAAGATGCAGAGGACTGGAAAACTCTCCTTCTACATGCGCTCGTTTGGAGAAGAGTGCGTAGCCATCGCACAGACCATGGCGCTAGAAAATCAAGACTGGATCTTCCCGACCTACAGACAACCCGGTGCCCAATTTGTCAGGGGACGAGACATGGTCAGCATGATCTGTCATTGCATAGGTAATGTCGAAGACAATATCAAGGGCAGGCAGATGCCTGTACACTACTCATACCGCGATGGTAGGTTCATCTCCGTATCGAGCCCTGTAGGGACTCAATTCAGCCAGGCAGTTGGAGTCGCAATGGCCTCGCAGTACAGAGGCTTGGACGAGGTCACAATCACCTGGATTGGGGACGGCGCCAGTGCAGAGGGAGACTACCATTACGCCCTCAACTTCGCCAGTGTGTACAATGCCCCGGTAATCCTAAACTTGGTCAACAACCAATGGGCCATCTCGACTCACGCAAACTTCGCTACTGGTGGCGGTGAATTCGCTTCCAGAGGGCTTCCTTACGGACTTGCTTCACTGCGAGTCGATGGTAATGATTTCCTCGCCCTTTACTCTGTCACCAAGTGGGCGAGGGACCGGGCTGCAGCCGGAATAGGTGCAACACACATAGAGGTCCTGACCTATCGCTCCGGAGCTCACAGCAGCAGTGACGATCCCAGTAGATACCGCCCTAGTGATGAGCACACTAAGTGGCCGGGTGGAGACCCAATCGAGAGATTACGTGATCATCTAATCGAGATTGGCGAGTGGAGTGAGGAAAAACACACAGAATTAGAGGAGCGGATTGACGAGGAGGTCATGAGCGCGTACAAGGAAGCGGTTTCTCACGGCGATCTAGCTACCGGGCCATATCCCAGCTCTGACACCATTTTCACGGAGGTCTACAAAGAGGTACCGTGGCACCTCGAAGAGCAGTTTAATGAGATGAAGGAGGGATTCGATGACTAACATGAACATGATTCAATCTCTCAACAGCGCATTGGACCTAATGCTGGAAAACGACGACGGAGTAATCATCTTCGGAGAGGACGTCGGATACTTCGGTGGAGTTTTCCGTACTACAGACGGACTCCAAGCCAAGCATGGAGATCATCGTGTTTTCGATTCCCCCTTGTCCGAGGGAGGAATCCTCTCAGCAGCCTTTGGAATGGGTCTCAACGGCCTCAGACCCGTGGTCGAGATCCAGTTTGCTGACTACATATTCCCAGCCTATGATCAAATTGTAAACGAGTTAGCCAAAATCAGGCACCGATCGGGTGGCGAGTACTGGTCTCCAGTCACTGTACGCACTCCGGCTGGTGGTGGAATCAGAGGAGGGCATCATCACTCTCAATCTCCTGAGTCGCAATTCACTCACACTCCCGGCCTCAAAGTCGCTTATTGCTCGACCCCGTTCAATGCGAAGGGTCTACTGATCAGTGCCATTGAGTGTGATGATCCTGTAATCTTCTTCGAACCTAAGCGCTGCTATAGGGGGCCGTTTTACGGAGACCCGCACAATGTCCCTACTTGGGAAGGGCACCCGGAGGCCGAAGTCCCCGAGGCCCACTACAGCATACCTTTGGGCGAAGCCAGACTCGCGATGGAGGGAGATGACTGCACCGTAATTTCTTGGGGGGCAATGGTTCATGTGTGCGAGCAGGCAATCAAGGACTGTGGAGTTTCATGTGACCTAATCGACCTTCAGACTCTAGTGCCATGGGACCGTGAAGCGGTTGTCAGTTCGATTGAGAAGACAGGTCGGTGCGTGATTGTCCATGAGGCTCCCAAGACCAGCGGGTTCGGAGCAGAGATGGCTGCTTCGGTTCAGGAGAGGTGCTTCTACCACCTCGAGAGTCCGATAGAGAGAGTTACTGGATGGGACACTCCTTTCCCTCATACTACTGAATGGGATTACATGCCGGGACCTACTCGCATAGCCGCGGCGATACGCAAGACTCAGGTGGATTAGATGTCGAATCACGTGTTCAAACTTCCAGATATTGGAGAAGGTGTGGTCGAAGGTGAAGTGGTGCAGTGGCACGTTTCCGTAGGTGATTCGGTTGCAGAGGATGATCCAATCGTCGACGTCATGACAGATAAGGCGACTGTCACGATACCATCTCCTGTAAGCGGCGTCATCGCTTCGTTGAGTGGCGAAGTCGGCGGCATGGTGGCTGTCGGCGCTACTCTAGTCGAGTTTGGCTCGGCAGGTAGTGCTCCGACCTCGGAGCCGAAAGAGGAGTCTGAGCCCGTTCCTGAGCCTGAACCTGAGCCCGTTCCTGAGCCTGAGTCAGTACCAAAGCCTGCTGCTTCTCCAACTCCTGCCCCAACACCTACTCCGGCTCCTATGCCTGTCGCCAAGTCTGGAAGAGTTCTTGCGAGTCCAGCAGTAAGACGTCGTGCACGCGAGGCAGGAATAGAACTCTCGCAAGTTAGGGGTTCGGGTCCTGCTGGCAGAATCAGGCATGCTGATCTCGATGCATTCATTGCAGCTGGAGGTTCTGTTGCTGGAGCAGCACCAGTGGCTTACTCAACCAAGCGAACCGATATCACAGAAGTGAAGGTAGTCGGCCTGCGACGAAAGATCTCCGAGCAAATGACACTCTCGAAGAGCAGAATCCCTCACTTCTCATACTTCGAAGAGGTCGATATCACCGAACTTGAGTCCTTGCGTCAGATGCTCAACTCCACCCGTGACCCAAGTCAGCCAAAGCTGACTTACCTACCATTCATCATGCTGGCATTATCGAAAATTATGCCTGACCACTCCGAGTGCAATGCGCACTTCGATGATGAAGAGGGAGTGGTCAGAAGGCATGGGGGTTTGCATCTGGGAATAGCGACTCAGACCGAGAGAGGGTTGTATGTTCCTGTCGTTAAGCACGTTGAGTCTCTAGATGTCTGGCAGACTGCAGCAGAGATGCAAAGAGTATCGGGGGCCGCGAGGGACGGAAGTGCCAGTCTAGACGATCTATCAGGTTCTACTTTCACCATTACAAGCCTTGGCCGAGAAGGCGGTTTGGGCGCTACTCCAATCATCAATCACCCAGAGGTTTCCATTCTAGGCGTCCACAAGGCACGCGACATGCCGGTCGTTAGAGACGGGCAAATCGTGATTCGCAAGATTATGAACTTGTCAAGCGCATTCGACCACAGAGTGGTGGATGGAGCTGATGGGGCTGCTTTGATTCAGCATCTCAGGAGATTCCTAGAGCATCCTGCCCTGATTTTCATGTGAGGTTGGTATGGCTGAGGCTCGCAGGTGTCAGGTCCTAGTCGTGGGTGCCGGTCCTGGCGGTTATGTCGCCGGAATCAGAGCTGCTCAACTTGGGCTGGATACTATCGTCGTAGAAGGTGATAAGGCTGGTGGGACCTGTCTGATTAGAGGCTGTATCCCGAGTAAGGCCATGATTCACGCAGCAGATCGTTTCGAGGCCTTGCAGCAACACAGTGCAGAAGATGGCCACATGGGCATATCAGTTGATGGCACGCCCGTGGTCGACATGGCCGCTCTGGTTTCTTGGAAGGATGGCATCGTAGAACGTTTGAACAAGGGAGTAGAGAGTCTGCTGAAGGCTGCTGGGGCGGATTTAGTCAAGGGTTGGGCAACTTTCACCGGCCCCAAGAGCTGTACTGTCGAGGCTTCAGAAGGAGAAGTCAATATCGAGGCGGAGAATGTGATTATCGCTACTGGTTCTAGTCACATCGACTTACCATTCATGCCATGTGATGAGGAGTTCATCATCTCATCAACAGGCGCTCTGGACTTGGAAAGTCTTCCCAAAAGCGTGGCCATCGTTGGCGGTGGCTACATCGGGCTTGAGTTGGGTTGTGCTCTGACTAAGCTCGGAACGGATGTGACAGTAGTAGAAGGCCTAGACAGTGTTCTGGCCATCATGGATAAGGAAATCCGCAGGCCGCTTGAGTTGTGGCTCAAGAAGCACAAGGTCACAGTTCACACCAATGCGCTGGCTCGAGGTGCAGAGATCAAAGGCAAGGGTGCAGCGAGAAAAGTCGAGCTCGCATTTGAGAAAGATGGAGAAGAGCAGTCAATCAAGGTCGACAAGGTCCTCGTGACAGTAGGGAGGAGTCCAAACACCAAAGGATGGGGATTGGAGAACATGGGTGTTCGAATGGATACTTCGGGCCGCTTCATCAGAATCGATCGAATGTGCCGTACATCAGTTCCCGGAGTTTACGCAATAGGGGATGTGGCCGGAGAGCCAATGCTCGCACACAAGGCCAGCGCTGAGGGCGAGATGGTGGCAGAAATCATAGCGGGACATCAGCGTGAGTTCGACAAGGTCGCAATCCCAGCCATCGTATTCACCGAGCCTGAAATCATCTCGGTAGGACTCACACCCGACGAAGCCGAGGAGCGCGGAGAGGATATTATCGTAGGTAAGTTCCCCCTGGCTGCCAGCGGGCGTGCACTCAGCATCGAGGCCGAGAAGACTGGAGGATTCATCAGAGTCACTGCTAGAGAGTCCGATCACGTGATTCTCGGAGTACAAGCAGTCGGTACTCACATCGCTGAGTTGCACTCTGAGTTCGTCCTCGCGCTTGAGATGGGTGCTCTCCTCGAGGACGTCGCAGGCACCGTCCATGCCCATCCGACAATGTCTGAGGCGTTCCATGAGAGTGTTTTGAAGACTCTAGGGCATGCCATCCATATCTCTTGAGGTGAGAGCATGGGAGATGTCAGAATCCTCAGAGCGGGGATGGTCGAACATACTGTGATGGCAGAGGAGATGAAGCGCCTTCAGCAACTAAGAATCGAGAATAGGATTACTGACACGCTCATCATGGTCGAGCATCCTGAAGTAGTAACAGTAGGGCCGAAGGCAATTCGAGATGGAGTGGTCGTTGAGGGCTATCCAACGGTTAACACAGATAGAGGTGGAGGAATCACTTGGCACGGACCCGGTCAGTTGGTTGCATATCCGATTATCAAATGGGAAGTGGAAGAGCAGAGCGTTCGTGCAATCATCGAGAGATTGGAAGACTGGGCTATTGATGCACTCGAACAATGTGGGATTAGCGCTTACAAGGACAAGTCTATGCAAGGAGCGTGGGTTGATGGGCACAAAGTTTGCTCAATCGGGCTTTCCTTCCTGCATTGGGTCAGCCGCCATGGAATGTCGATTAACGTAAGTACTCCTGGAACCCGAGTTGAGGACCTAGAGGGATGCGGGATGACTGCTGGGATTCACACGAGCCTGTCACAACTGGGATACAAGGCCGATTCGGAGGGCAGACATATGGGGCTAGAGAGGATGGAAGAGGCACTCATAGAGACCTGTGAGAAGCATCTTGGCAGGGTTCCTTTGGAGCCTGTCGAATGGGAGCCAGGGGTGCTGGTATGAGCCTGCCCCGCAGAAGCGACTTGGCTCATCACTGGTCCTTGGATCCAGAGACAGTTTTCCTGAATCATGGCTCCTTCGGGGCCACCCCCATAGGTGTGCTTGAGGAACAAGGACGAATCAGGAGTAGTCTAGAGAGTGATCCAGTAAGGTTCTTTGAAAGAGAATACTCAGACTCTTGGGACGAATCTAGGGCGTCCGTAGCACGGATGTTGAATGCAGATGTGGACGGGCTCACTTTCGTCAGCAACGCAACTCAGGGAGTGAATACCGTTCTCAGGAGTCTTGACCTCAAGCCGGGTGACGAGATAATCGTCCCAGACCATTCATACCAAGCATGCTGGAACGCTGTGGACTATGTCACGCAGAGGTCCGGTGCCAAAACAATCGTAGTCGAGATTCCATTCAGACTGGATGGTCCTGAGCAGGTCATCGACCTGATTATGGGCGCCGTGACGGAAAGTACAGTTCTGGCCCTCATCGATACAGTCACAAGTCCGACTGGAACTAGGATGCCTTTCGAGGAGTTGACCCAGAGGCTACAAGCAAGAGGCGTTGATGTGCTTCTAGATGCAGCTCACGGCCCCGGAATAGTTCCCATAGATCTCGGTCGCCTCGCTCCTGCTTACTGTGCTGGCAACTGCCACAAGTGGGTGTGCTCCCCTAAGGGCTCAGCTTTCCTCCACATCCGTGAAGACCGTAAGGACCTGATTCACCCGCTCAACATCAGCCATGGCTTCTCATTTGAGGGAACTGCTCAGGAGAAGTTCGAGTTCGAGTTCGCCTGGCCCGGTACACAGGACCCCACTCCTTGGCTCTGTATACCTCATGCAATGAGTTTCATGGAAGGTTTGGTCGAAGGGGGATGGTCCGAGATAATGAGTCGAAATCGAAATCTTTCAATTCAAGGCAGGAATCTCATCTGTGAGGCCTTAGGAACCACGCCCCCAGTGCCTGATTCAATGGTATGCTCAATGGCTTCTGTGGAAGTTCCCACCGATGAAGAGGTCGGTCCTATGAGTCTTGAAGGAGATCCGTTCCACAACCAACTTTTAGATGAATATTCAATTCAAGTTCCTGTAATGCCATGGCGTCACCATGGAACGAAATACATCCGNATATCNGCNCAGCTNTACAATCACATTGACGAGTACNGGTATCTCGCTGATGCGCTCACAGATAGTCTGTAAGTAGATGCAACCATTCAAGGGNAGAGNNTGGGACGGGATGGNATGCCNGAGGCAGTNNTAGCAATCACTGGTGCTTCTGGNGCANNGTACGGGGTNCGCCTGCTAGATGCNCTGCTTGAAGCNGAATGGGAGGTCAGTCTGATAGTGACCAATGCAGGTGCNATCAANCTNGATCTNGAATGCGGAATCACACCCGANGACCTAGCTCTAAGGGATGGTGTGAGTCTCGAGGACAACCGTAATCTGGCTGCNAGATCAGCATCCGGTTCTGCTCGATACGAGGCTTGTGTAGTGTGTCCTGCNAGCGGCACNACAATCGGCAAGATTGCCGCTGGAATTTCCGACAACTTGGCTACTCGCAGCGCTCTAGTCGCNCTTAAGGANAGAAGGAANNTGATTCTAGTTCCACGCGAGACNCCTGTCGCCACGCCGCATCTAGAAGCNATGGCCAANATGTCTTCNTGGGGTGTGGTNATNCTGCCAGCAAGCCCTGGCTTCTACCACGCCCCAGATAGCATCGATGATCTAGTCGACTTCGTTGTAGCGAGAATTCTCGACCAAATGGGCGTTGAGCATTCGATNGGCAAGCGATGGACCGGCGAAGAAGTCTTGGACGAATAACCGCCGTTGAGTATTCATGTTCGGCGTGGGTTCAATAGANGAGNTCGGNCGGGGCNGTCTGTGGAATCGGATTCANAAGATGTTGCAATNGAGGCTGAGATNGCCTCTGCCANACTGGGCGAGCGTGNATCGGCTCTTGTGACTCNANTCAGAGANTTGCCGGTTCATGTTCTGGCTGTTGCCGCTCTGATTCTGATTGGCGGATCAGGNGGAGCGGTNCTGTACGGAGANCGAATAGTGGAATGGATCAAGGGTGAGCCNGACTACCAGNTGATTGATTTCGATGCTGAACAGGCTAGGATGTACGCACAGGCGTTAGTNGATTTGGGCCATCCAGAATGGGAGGGTNGGCTTTCNGGTACGATAGAGGAGAAGAACACGGCCGATTCAATCAAACTNAACTTCACCTCNATGGGNATTCCTTCGACNTTGGAAGAGTTCGATGTGCCNATGTTNGTAATCGGTAATGANCCTGAGTTATCACTCTGCACTCCGGGAGATATAGGNAATNTAATCGGCGGNCCTACTCCCTGCACATCTGCTGACATAAATCGTCAGATTGTCGAATTCACACACCGCGANGACTTCGTTTTGCAGGGTTACAGTGGCTCCTCATTCGTACGCTATGTAGACGANATGNCNGTNATNGACTTGGGGACGGGTAANGATACTGCTGACTGGAGCTCGGCCTCNAACGCAGTCGGGTTGATATGGCTAAAGTCCGATACTGAAAGCAACACGGTNCTGTTTGAGCGCGCTGCAGAGAACGATCTGGAGGGGATGATTCTGATTAATGATAGGCAGAACTGCGATGACTTGGTTTCTGGTGACTGCGTCCCNTATTTCAAGTCGGTGGGAATCTCCTCGATAGACCCNATNCCCGACGGGCTTGGATTCATCATGGTCTCCAGAAGNGTCGGTCAGACAATAATCGACGAGGTANTCAACGGNGAAGCGNGNCTGCAATTNATCACCGATGTCGATAATGGAGGNATGGCTACCATTCGAGTGGTATGTGGTATAATCGAGGGTAAGTCGGAGTCTCTAGTNATNTTCGGAGCACACCACGACACTGTGTACAATGGCCAGGGTGCNGTAGATGATACCTCTGGAGTGGCCACNGTACAGGAGATAGCAAGGCAGTTCGGACTGCTGGAGTCCAGNCTGGGGATGCCGGAGATGACTCTTTACTTCTGCACCTGGGGTGGCGAGGAAGAGGGACTATGGGGGTCTAGGGAATGGGTTGACAAGCACAGGAATATGCTGGAAGAGGATCTCAGACTCTACATCAACCTCGACATGAATCACGTCGATGCGGAGAGGAATTCAGGGTTTACTATGTTCGGNAATAATCAAGCTGACGTCGACCACATTACAGGAGTAGTCAATGCATTCTCCAAGGCATACTCAGAACTGGCAGAGAAGTATCCAATCAATATCAGGAAGTTGTCCTCGACGGAAATGCCGTACAACTCNGACCATGCTCCGTTCGTCTACGACATAGANCAGGAAGATNGNGATGACAAGGAATACGGTAGAGCCCTCGTATGCTACGGNTCCGGGTCANCTGAGTATCACACCTACCTAGACACCATGGANCGATTCAACGAGGAGAGTCTAATCGTCTCNGGAGTAGTCTACGGCTCGATAGCCAGATATCTCGCCTACGGCGATTCGCAGTGAGCCATCACGGCGTCGTAGTCCGGCTCCAATCCTGGATTATCNGCNACCCAAGCNTATCCNATGCTTCCATCAGCCTCGACTACGAAAACAGAGCGTTGGGCGACTGTGTAGCCGGGAATGACAAAATCTCCTAGGGCGACGCCGTAAGCTTCGACTGCTTCCCTATGGACGTCTGAGAGAAGAGGGAATGTTATCCCATTTGCTTCTGCAAAGGCCGCATTTGAGAAAGGAGAATCGACCGAAATCCCGAGGGCGCTGGCTCCGCTTGATTCCAGACTTGCCATGCCATCGGAGAATGCGCACATCTCCTTGGTGCAAACTCCGGTGAATGCTGCAGGATAGAATGCTAGAATCACNCTACTCCCTCTCATCTCGCTGAGAGAGACGGAGGACTTGTCTTGGGCAGTCAGGGTGAAGTCAGGGGCCATGTCGCCTATTGAGGGCATGGCACACTCAACGGGTTCTGGCTGATTACATTTGCTCGGGACTCTCTATTCCCAAAAGANCCAATCCAGTNGATAGTGTCCTAGCNGTTANGTCACANAGNGCCAAGCGGCTCATTCTGATNNCATCATCTTCCGAAGACAGTACNGGGCAATTCTCGTAGAATGAAGCGAATGCTGATGCGACGGAATGTAGGTATGTGCACATGCGGTGAGGAGAGTAGGTGGAGAGAGATTCGTCTACCATAGCCGAGAAGTTGATCAATCGCCTTGCAAGCAGTGCTTCTTCTTCATACCCTAGGGAGATAACAGTGTCTCTAGGAAGTGGCCGAACGATTTGCGAGCGGCGGAATATACTGCAAATTCGAGCATGAGCATACTGGAGATAGGGAGACGTGTTGCCATCGAATGACAGCATTCTTTCCCAGTCGAAGACGTAGTCCTTCGNCCTCTCNGTAGACAAATCTGCGTACTTNACAGCNCCGATTCCNATTGTCTTAGCAATCTTATGCCTTTGTTCATCCTCCATAGATGGATTTCTCTCCGCAATCGCTTGTTCGGCTCTGACAACTGCCTCGTTAAGCAAATCGACCAGCTTGATTGCCTGGCCCTCGCGGCTCTTCAGTATCTTGCCGTCTGAATCCATCACCGAGCCGAACTTGACATGGGCAGCGTTGTGGGAGTCGTCCATGAACCCGGCCTGAATGGCAACCTCGAATACCATCTTGAAGTGCTGAGTCTGAGGAGTTCCTACGACGTAAAGCAGGTCATTGCAGCCCAGCCTCTCAACCCTGTCAATAATGCATGCAAGGTCGGTTGTAGCGTAGTTGTATCCCCCGTCCGCTTTCTGGATGATGAGTGGCATCGGCTCACCCTCGCGGTTGACCCAACCTCCAGGGTAGACGACCTTGGCGCCCTCACTGTCCTCAAGTATTCCGCGATCATGGAGTCTAGTTACCACCTCAGGCAGCAGGTGGTGATAGTTGGACTCGCCCATGATGTCATCATTTGTCAGCAGTACTCCAAGCATACCGTAGACTTCGTTGAAGTAGCGCATCGACTCGTCCACGAGGACTTGCCAGAGCCTGAGTGTCTCCTCATCTCCACTCTGCAGCATTACAACACGATTGCGAGAGCGTTCAACGAATTTCTCATCCGAGTTGAATTTTCCTCGAGCCTGTTTGTAGAATCCGTCCAAATCTCCCATTCCGAGTTCATCGGCTGCATTGCCCTCCCCTAGATCCAGTAGATGCTCGATGAGCATGCCAAAGGGGGTGCCCCAGTCGCCGACGTGGTTCTCGCGATGTACAGTGTGGCCCTTATGCATCAGCATGCGCACAATCGCATCGCCGATGACTGTTGATCTAAGGTGCCCGACATGCATTTCCTTGGCCACATTTGGAGCAGAGTAGTCAACTGCAGCGACTCTGGTTTCCTCGATTGCAACTCCCAGTCTGTCGTCTGGAAGAAGATCCCCCAGCCTTGCAGCTAGCCATTCGGGCTCGGCCTTGATATTGACGAATCCGCTTACCGCAGAAACTTCAGCTATGCCTGCTAAAATAGGAGCGAGTGTAGAAGATATTGACTCGGCTATGTCTACAGGTGAACGCTTGAGTAACGGAGCAAGACTGTGGCAGGGTAAGGCTAGGTCCCCATGCTCCTCAACAGTTGCCGGGCCCAGAAGCTCACTCAAGTCCCCTTCAGCGCCTGCATCAGCAAGTACCTCAGCCACCTCGTCATTTACGGCTTGCTTGAGAATCTTCATCCGATTAGCTCCATGCATACCTTAGGATAGCGGCGATTCCACCAAATGAGTCGTTGAGAGTGGCGCCCTCCTCCGTGTCCATCGAAATGAGGCTGACCTTGGCCGATATGTGTCCAGCTAGCATGCTCAACTCGTCCACCAAGTCCATAGATTTGTCAGGGTCCTCAGTGATGTTCTCCGAATCACAAGATGGACAGTTTGGAATGTTGGACCGGTTACTCTGCGTGGCTTCCCACTCGTGCTTGCATTTTTTGCATGTCCAACCCACTCTGCGCTGCCTAAGGCCTTCTGAGAGGAGCAGGGTGTGTACTGCTCCTTGGCCGAGAGCGGATCTGACCATCGCCTCACCGTAAGTGGCCTTGGGATGATTCTGCATTACTTCGCGCAGGAATTGGTCGACCAGATTCCTCTCTGCATCTAGTTCAATCTGGTCCATCAGACCTCCGGCTCGCTGAATCAACTCGCGCAGGCCGCTCTCGTTGGAATAGCCGACATCAAACAGGGGTTCTCTGATGAGTTTCTTGATCTCGTGATGGAAGTAGTCCTTCTTGACCACGAAATCCTTGGTCGCACCCGGGCCGCCCACGATAATGCCCTCTAGATTCTCAATCTGAGGTAGCCAGTAGTTACATGCCCTCTCAGCGGACTTCTGGAAGAAGTTGTGAGCAGCCTCCTCGATTAGTCGCTCGAAGCGCTGAGCCGATTGGCCTCCTCGACCGTGCTTCGAGGGCACCTGTGAGGTGATATGTTCCTGGCAGTGCATCCTTTTGCCTGATGCTATTCCATAGGCCGACTCAGAGCGATCAATTACGAACAGCCCGTAAGCTGTCCTGTCAATCAGCATCTCCTCCAACTGACTTACCTCGAAAGTCGAATCGCAGCGGTATCTGAAGGAAGGGAATGCCTCGGGCGGATCATCAATTACCGTGATGATGAGTCTGGACTTATTGTTACCAACAATGACGTGGCCGACAAAGAAGGCTAGACCACGCTCTCCCGGAGTCTTATATCGGTTCAGCGCGGCCAAAGCTGACTCTATCGCATCGCCCACGTGCTTCCTAGTCGATTTCGACTTGATGTTGGCAGCTTGGCCGGCCTCTTGGGACAGGTGCTGCCTGACATCGTGAATCATCCTGTCTGGAGGCACGATGACTGTCACCAGTTCGGTTCCCATCCCTCGCATGGATGACAGTTCCTCAAGCGCCTTCTTCAGACGTAGCCTGCGCTGTTGCTGCTCTAGGTCTTCAGACATGCTATGCCTCTGTCAGAGGCCTGAGGGGCGGCATTTCAACCCTTCACCGCGCCTGAGGCGCAGGCATTGAAAGGGTGCATGTACGCGCAGCCATCAATGGCGAAGGTCGTAGCCGCCCTAGGAGGCAGTTTACTGAGGCCCGAGGTCGAAGAGAGGCATGCCTGGCTGGAAAGTCTGACTGAGGTCGTTAGAGACTGTGTTGCGATGGATGACAAGTTAGGCATAGTTGTAGGAGGAGGAGTGGCTGCTCGTGAAGGAATTGAGCTTGCAAGGCCGATTGTCGACTCCGAGGATCGCTTGGACAGGATTGGCATAGCCGCCACCAGACTGAACGCCACTATCGTCCGTGAGAGTCTGGCTGATGCCGGCATCCCAGTCTCGGGAAGCATTCCACTTAGCGTCAACGAAGCGGTTTCTCTACTCGAAGAAAGGCAAGTGGTTGTCATGGGAGGAACTAGGCCCGGCCATACTACCGATGCTGTAGCAATCAGGTTGGCTGTAGCGTCCGGGGCTGATCGTTGCATCATCGCAACCAATGTCGCCAAAGTGCACGACTCTGACCCCAGAACCAATCCCGATGCACGCTCCTTCGATACTTTGACTCATTCCCAACTACAGAAAATAGTAGGGCCCGCAGAGCACTCCAAGGCAGGGCCATCGCAAGTGGTCGACCCGATAGGTGCTGATGTGGCCGCAGAAGCCGGTATGCCGCTGTGCATCTTGGACGGCAGGAGTATTAGTGCGCTTAGGTCGGCGATAGAGGGTGAGGAATTCGGAGGGACTGTGGTAGGATGAGTCAGCGCGACCGGATAATGCGGGATGCTCAGAGAACTGCTGGCGAAGCTCGTGAGGCTGCCAAACGTGGGCGTGAAGCTCAGAAGCGCGAGCGGACAAAGCGGAGTTTCTCAACTGCTGACCACAGGCACTGCTCAGTATGCTGGGCGCCAATCCCTCTTGACGAAGACCCTCCTGTTTGCTCGAATTCCGAATGCGCTGAGACGCGTCGAAAGCGAGAATCTTCTAGGAAGAGGCTTACAGTGATGTTGTACCTTTTTCCTGCAATAGCAATCCTGCTGGTATTCTTCCAAGTCATAACATAGTAGCGTCAGATTGAACCGTGAGCGATAGAAGGAGTAAGTACAATGATGATTAGGATTCTATCTATTTTGCCGGCTGCTATGGGTGTAATCTGTGCCATACTCGTATTGGTTAGTCTGTATTCACCAACGCTCGATTCTAGCCGTACAGACATCCCGCTTGTCCCATGTACTGACGACAGTGCTGGTTGCCCGGTTGGTCTGAGCGGAGATGATATGGGCTCTCCCCTTGCATTCATGCTGCTTGATATAGAAGTCACAATCGAGTGGGAGCAATTCGCGACCAGTTGGATTGGAGTAATAGAAAGTCCTCCGCCGGATGGCTGCGAGCCGGACTCAAACGGACTTACAACCTGTACGGCTGAGGATTTCGATTTCATAGCAGGAGGGCCTGAGGAAGACGGGGGCTCACTGATATTTGATCTCAAGCCCGGTGACTACAGATTCGCTACTGCGAGCACCGAAACCTCTGGAGTTGGTGGAGAACAATTGGTCACAATCACACCTCAGATTGCTCTCAATCCGATTGCAGAAATTATTCTTGCGATTGTCTCTATCCTTCTGCTCGCTGGCTCTGGGGAGATGTTTGTACACGAGAGAATAATGGGAGTCTGGAAGCGCTTCAAAGAAGCCTGACTGGAAATCAGTGTTGTTGAAGAACCAGTAAGGGGTGCCGAGTACATGGACGAGATTTGCGAGAACTGTGGTTCTGCTATCGATGTCTCTGGCCTACCTTCTTCATTCGGAGGTTACAGTCTGTACTGTACAATATGTGGGCACCACTGGAAAGCTGAGTAATTACTCATCCCGATGCCAATGCTCAGGCAGACTGAGAGGATCCCCTACCTTGTCAGCCCCGATAACTTCAATCAGTCTAGACCTAAGTTCCTCCAAGCCCTGGCCTGTCTCAGCGCTAATCGGAGTACTGGCCCCTTGGGGTAGTTCGTCAATCAGGTCAGCCTTGCTATGCACTACGATCATCGGTCGCTCAGACATCAACTGTTTGACCTCCTCCAACAGATGCTCTTGCTGCTCCAAAGGAGTAGTAGTGCCCTCGGATGAATCCACCAGGAAGAGAAGTACGTCACCGGTGTGCTCGAGCGCGGCGATGGCCTGCAACTCAATCCGATTCCGCTCCGACATAGGCCTGTCTAGAAGTCCAGGGGTGTCTACCATCTGATAGGCCCTGCGTCGGTGCTCGAAGTGTCCTAGGTGGAGTTGTTTGGTTGTGAATGGATAAGATGCAACTTCGGGCTCGCCACTTGAGAGAGCCGTGATTAGGGCCGACTTGCCAACATTAGGAGAACCGGCTACCACGATGCAGGGCTCGGTTGGATCCAATGATGGGAGGTGTCGCAGGATATCGCGAGCTTCACCAAGCCACAATATCTGCGGAGATACTTGGTCGAGAATGGAAGAGAATCGGCCGTAGGCGTGGCGCCGGGCCTGATGGAATCCCTCGATGTTTCTTAGTCTCAAAATCTTCCTCTGAGTCTCTCCTGCAATCTTGCGGACCTGTTCTGCAGCCCACTGAATTGCCCCCAGACTCTTGCGGTACTCGTCATTTCCCACGGCTGCGTCAATCAGAGCTTGGTCGAACTGGGAAAGAGCGTTCAGGCTGGGCCATCTATCGACCCATTTCAGCAGGGTCGAATCGATTACATCTGCGGCGGATTGGACCATCCTGTCCATTTGCTTGCGTACTCTGTGATACTTGTCTGGATCCTCGACGAAATCAGACTGGCGGCTCGCCCTACTGAATGCCTTGTCGAGAATCTCCTGAGGATACAGCACTGTGGGTATGCTCCTCCAGTCAGCCCCTGCCATACGCTCGCCTCCGGTGTGCGGCCTCTACCATCCCCTTTCAAGCCCACAGTCTGCGAAATGGAGCGTTATTGACAATCCGACTCCTTTTCTATCACGACTGTGACGCGATAGCATGGCAGGGACACGCAAGGGTAAGGGAATCGATGATCTTCCCGGATGGGCAAGACGAATTCACGAGGAGTATGGCTCACCTGATCTTTCTGATTTGGAGGATGTATTCCACGGTCCGTTGCTAGACCGTAAATCTGGTCTACGTAAGGACGATCTAATCGAGGTGCTGCTAGATGCCAGATCCCTTCCCAAGGGTGCTGAACCATGGGTTCGAGGAATGCTCATCGGGACTTCTCGCAACGCTGTCGAAATTCTTGACGAGAGCGGTGGATTCAGGTCGATAGCAAGGGATGTGATTGTCGAAGTCAGACTGGTTACTCACCTTCGGCGCCCCTACATCGAGGACAAGGAGCTACTGACCTTTGAGAAAGAGGATTTTCGACGCCGCTCGAGTATGCAAGAAGAAGCCGAGCGTAGTGCCGACGGTAGTGACGATAGTCACCTCTGGGGATGATTAGATGTCAGATTTGGCCGCGAAGCGATGTGAGCCTTGTGAGGGCGGAGTTCCTCCACTGGACCATGATGCGCAGTCCAATCTACTAGTTCAGCTTGTAGAAGGATGGAGCATTATAGAAGGCCATCATCTCNAGANAGNGTGGTCATTCTCTGACTTCATCTCAGCTCTAGAGTTCACCAACGCAGNTGGTGCGATTTGTGAGGAGCAAGGNCATCATGCCGACTTTGAGGTCGGTTGGGGTAGGGTCAAAGCGATGATTTGGACTCACAAGATAAACGGTCTGACTGAATCAGACTTTGTTCTAGCCGCCAAGTTCGACAGGATTTAGGTGGGCGGATGTCGCATCAGTTCAGGAAGCACGTTTTCGTGTGTACGAACGACAGGGAAGAGGCCAATCCTAGAGGATGTTGCAGATCCAAGAATTCGTTAGAGTTGTTGACTCGTCTCAAGCGGGCTGCTCGTGCTGCTGGTTTGGATGATGTCAGAGTGAACAAGGCAGGATGTCTCGATAACTGCGAGAATGGTCCATCCTGTGTCATCTATCCCGAAGGTATCTGGTACACTCTGCCGGATGATGAGGAAGGGCTGGACAGAATACTCGAGCACCTGAAAGGCGGAGCCGTGGCGGAAGAGTTTGTGATTGGTGATTGAATGCGAAAGGTAGTCTATCCGAAGGTCGGTGGAGTCGATTCGATTCAAATCGTGGAGGAGGATGACCCGACTCCTAGAGAAGGCGAGGTTTGCGTGAGGATTCATCGTGCAGGCATCAACTTCGCTGACCTGATGATGAGACAGGGGCTGTATGGCTCTAATCCCGACTATCCATTTACTCCTGGATACGAGGCTGCTGGAGAGATACTCTCAGTAGGCGAAGGAGTCGAAGGACTAAGCGAAGGTCAGCGTGTTTTGGCTATGACTGGATTCGGAGGATACTCCGAGATGGTGTGCCTAGGTGCAAACCAAGTAATTCCATTACCTGATTCAGTATCATTCGACCAAGCAGCAGCCCTTCCAGTAACTTATGGGACGGCCTACCACATGCTGGTCTATCTGGGTAATCTTTCCGAAGGAGATACGGTTTTGATCCACCATGCCGCTGGAGGAGTTGGCACTGCGGTGGCACAAATCTGTCAGGCCTACGGAGTCTCGAAAGTGATTGGTACAGCGTCGGCTCCGAAGAGGGAATTCGTAGAATCTCTAGGAATGCACTTTGTTGACAGTAAGTCCGAGGAATTCATCTCAGTCTGCAAGTCACTGACTGATGGAAAGGGAGTACATCACGCCATAGATCCAGTAGGCGGCAAGCACCTGATGCGCTCATACAAGGCTCTACGGCGTGGGGGGAAATTGTACTGCTTCGGAGCATCTTCTGCTGTCAAGGGTGAAAAACGCTCGATGATGACCGCTTTCAACATGTGGAGATCAACTCCGAAATTTGATCCATTGAAGATGATGAGATCTAACAAAGCGGTCTTCGGAGTCCACATGGGGCTGCTGGATGATGAGTCTGTGTTCAAGGGGCATCTCGAAGCCCTCTCAGGTATGCTCCTCAAGGGCCAAATAGACCCGGTCATCGACTCAGTATGGCGGTTTGAGCAAGTTGCTGACGCTCAAAAGCACATGCACGACCGCAAGAATCGCGGGAAGATCCTGCTCGACTTCTCCTAACAATTGCTCAGGAATTCCAAACTGGAATCAGTCAACAAGATCAGAGCCTAACTGGTCTTGTAGCTCCACAAGCCTGGCACTTAAGTTGGCTCGTCCTGCCTTCCTTGATGAATCTGGTATCAGGGGCTCGGCACTGGTCGCAAAGGATGAATGCCTTGACATAAGCGACAAGTTTCTCCTTGATTCTAACTGGTGGAACTCTCCCCTTGAACATCACACGAACCTGCTCTCGAGTACCTGAAGTTCCCAGCTCGTTGAGGAGGAACTGGTAGACATGATTGGCGTCCCTGTCCATAGCGTTGACGATGTCGGCGAAGTTTCGCAGAATCGTCTGGCTACCCTCAATCATCACATCGGGCTCAGGCATGGTCCAGCGTGACCTCTCGCTGATGTCCTTGGGGATGCGCTCACGAGCGCGGTCCAGCAGGTCATCGTAGCCATAGTCGGTCATCGGCTTGGCGAACCGTGGCCCCCTTTTCACCTCACCGGGGCTAGATGTGTCTTGCGAACGCTCAAAGAACCGAACCACACAGCGGTACTATGGGCTCAGACCTCGAGGTCAAGGTGGCTCGCACCCATCCCGATGCGAAGATGCCCACAATGGGTAGCAGACACGCTGCGGGATGGGACCTGTATGCACTCGAAGACACCGAAGTCCCTTTCAGGAAGAGTGTGAAGTTGCGGACTGGCCTCCATGTGGCGATTCCAGTGGGTTACGAAGGTCAGGTCAGGGCCAGATCATCGTTGGGCTCCAAGGGCCTGATATTGCCCCATAGCATAGGGACCATCGATGCCGACTATCGAGGTGAGTTGTTCGTGCTGATGACTTGGATTGGAGAGGGCGATTCATACACGGTGAAAGCTGGGGAGAGGATTGCCCAGTTGCTGATTTCACCCATTCCCGAAGTAGTATTCACAGAGGTGACATTTGAACAACTCGGAGAAACCGAGAGAGGAGAAGGTGGATTCGGCAGCACAGGTCGTTTCTAACACAAAGCAGGATTTCNATATTCTATCCCCGGTGGGTTCATAGATGCCCGTCAGTGGGACGGTTTGATGCCAGTCAGTATAGAGGAGTTGCGAGGCAAAGTCGAGGACCATCGCAAGAATGGACTCAATACTCAGCAGATTGCAGATGAGTTGTCCCTTTCACAGACCACTATAGATTGGTTATCCTCAAGCGGTGCGGCCACAGAAGAGAGGCCTTCGGACATCAGAGTAGGTTGGCGCTCAATTGCAGTCAAAGCCGGTAGAATAGAGGCTGCTGCTTACATTTTAGTAGACATCATAGAGGAAGAAATCGATGACGAGGTCGATGCTATTGTTGGCATCAGTCTCAACGGGATTGCTTTTGCTCAGGCAATAGCGGGGCAGTTGGATCTCGATCTGGCCATCAGCAGAAGCATCAGTGAGGAAGCCGGAGGGCATCTCTCAGAAGTCTTCGCTGGAGTTTCAGGTAAGCGTGTTGTAGTTGTTGATGATGTCATTTCTTCGGGAACAACGATGCGTAAGACCATCAGGAACCTCAGGTCAGCAGGAGCTGACGTCAAACTCTGCTTGGTGCTCGCAAACAAGTCAAACAACAACGAAATCGAGGGNACTCCCCTCCGTGGACTAGTCAGAGTGGTAACAGTCTGAGGTAGTCGAATGCACTGGGCGGACCATACCGCGCAGACGCTCTCGAATCGAGGCGTTTCTCAAGTAATAGCATCCGGGATTACTCCTTCTGGAGAATTCCATATTGGGCACCTGCGTGAGATTCTGACTGCTGAGATGATTCATCGCGCTTGCCTAGATGCCGGAATGGAGTCACGCTACATCTTCATTGTAGATTCGATGGATCCGCTTCGTAGAGTCTATGATTTCCTATCTGAAGATTACGAGCAGTACATCGGGCATCCTCTCGCCTACATCCCGGCTCCCGGGCCCGAAGGCAAGCCGAACCCAGATGGTGGCAACTATGCCGAGCACTTCCTAGCTCCCTTCCTAGATGCTCTGAAGGAGATAGGTGTTGAGCCAGAAGTAGTGATGAATCACGAGACCTACGAGAGTGGTGCTTTCGCTGACAAGACGGATTCAGCGATTGAACAGCGAGATGAGATACGACGAGTCATCGAGGATGTCTCGGGAAGAGAAGTTCCCGATGACTGGTATCCNTACAATCCAGTCGGCTCCGATGGCAGCCTTGACGGAGTCAGAGTCACAGGATACAAACGTCCGTACGTTCACTGGGTCGATAGGCACGGAGTCGAAGGTAAATCTGACATCAGAACTGCTGAAGGAAAGATGCCCTGGAGAGTAGACTGGGCGGCCAAGTGGGGAATTCATGGAATCACATGCGAGCCTGCCGGCAAGGATCACGGAGCCGCCGGAGGGAGTTACGATACTGGCATCCCAATTTGCGAGATGCTCGGCAGCGNGCCGCCTCACAAGATGGTATACGAGTGGATNCAACTCAAGGGAATGGGGCCGATGTCGAGNTCTTCGGGNCTAACTGTCGGGCCGATGGATGCCCTAGCACTGGTGCCTCCNGAGATTATGCGCTATGTGATTGCGCGCAGCAAGGTAGGCCGGCACATCGACTTCGATACGGGTCCGGCACTATTCACCACCGCGGACGAGTACGAGCGCTTGGTGGCGAATCCTCCAAGCGGCTCGGATGATGATTTGTCACGGCGACAGCAGGTCGCTCGTGACACTCAGTTGGGAGCATTGAGACTTAGTCAGAAACAAAGAGGAGTAGATGCTTCAGATTCGATTGCAGGGGTATCCTTCCGACACCTCTCCATGCTCGCTCAGATTAAATCTAGTGACGATGATGTCTGGGAGTCTCTACGAAAGTCCGGGCACCTAGAAGGAGATCCTGAGGACTCTTTGACGAGCAGGTTGCGCAGGATGCGAAACTGGGTAGATGGTCAGCACTTCCCCTCGGATGCCAAGATTGAGATTCGTTCCAGCATATCCGAGGAGGCCCGAGATAATCTCACTGAGGAGCAAATCGGATTCCTCTCCGCTTTGGGTGCGGAGTTCGATGATTGCGATTGGACCGAGGCAGAAATTGGGAGTTGCATCAGATCGGTTGCAGCTGAGACTGGAGTTGGAGGAAGAAATGCCTACGTGGCACTGTATTGGGCGATTCTTGGAAAGAATCACGGTCCCAAAGCGTCTTCTCTAATTGCTGAGATGGACAGTGCTAGTGTGATGTCACTAATTAGCAGAGTATAGGATAGGGACTGAGTCGCCCCTGAGTCAATCGTCAGGAATATGCATTCTTCATCATGAGTATGAAGACGAGTCCTATCACAGCGAATGCCAGCCAGTTGGGTATTCCCATAAATCGGAGGTTTCCCATGACCCTGTCAGGAGGTGTCAGCCTTGAACGATTGGGGGCGACTCATACGCTACCCTTTGACTCGGTTTGACTCAGTGGGTATTTATTGGCCCTCTCGACGGATATATATTGTAACTATGTTTTAGCAATAACGAGAAGATGTCTAGCGCGAGCAGATATGGTTGGCTAGATTACATCGGCGTTAGTGCACAGATGTATCAAGCAAGTCAACAATCGGCCATACGTGGAACTCTCCAAAACCAACTTGATTTGATGAACTATCAGATACAACAGTCCGAAAGAATAGCAAG
>PAYF01000042.1 GCA_002714745.1 Methanobacteriota archaeon
AAACAGGATGACCGTGTTAGAAATGAAACAGCTAGAAATATCTGAGGCTAATAAAGTTAGGTATACGACTCTTTATAGAAAACTTGAAGACATTGAAAATAAGTTAGATAAATAAGCTCTTTAAGAAGTTTCTCCGAAAAATGATGTTGTACGATTGACCTTAATATATATATACCCAAAGTAACAACGTGCAACATATCGTTCAACACCTATCAATTTTTATCTTTAGTAATCAATTTTGTTGCAGGTTAGTTCCGACAGCTTAAAGTCTCTTGTAGTCTGAATTAATTTCACTAATCTTTTAATATGAAGATTGAATTTACTATAAGAGAAGACAATGGAATAGTCAGAATATTCGACACTGAAAAGGATATGAAAGACTACCTTAAAACTAAAAGAATTGTTGCAGAAACTATCAAGAAAAATAACAGGAATGTTCATCATGGTTAAGCCTTATTCAGAAAATGAAATTGATAGTTTTTTATTAGAATTCCATAATCCTTTAATTCCTGCTTTGATTGTTTTTATTATTAACTGTCGTAAGCATAAAGAGGATAATTCGATTGGTATAGAAGACCTTGAATATGCCTTAGATAATATAAATGAAGTGCATCATGCTCAGAGGTTTGATTCATTTGCTAGACCTGAGGCTGTTCAGCTTGAAATAGATAGAGGTAAAGAGGCATTAAAGAAAATAGATCAGGGTGAAATCTTAATCGATAGAGAAAAAATTGAGAAGAGATTAAGACTGCTAGAGGATAAGAAAAAACTCATAGACATCGATAGAATTTTAGTTACTGAAATAACAGATAAGTTTCTTGAAGAAACAATTAAGAATCACTGGTCAAGTGTTGAATTCCATTATGATTTATTAGATATATGGCGATATATATTTGAATCAATTACATTCAATAAAGATGATATTCCTGAGGGTAATTTTACTCTTTATAGAGCAGGAACAAAAGAGGGATTTTCATGGACAGATAATCTAGATATTGCTAAGAGGTTTCATAGTAGAAATAAAGAATTCCCAAACTATATATCTGAGAGAAATTATTTACTTAAGTTAGATGTTACCAAAGATGATATTTTGTTTTATGAGTCAGACAGAAGTGAAGATGAATATGTTTTGATTCCTGATGAAAATAAAATTGAAGTAATACCTCATAGCTGATGTCTCTTAGTGGACAGGTGGACACGATATTTTAATAAGTGGTGCAGACGTGTCAGCTGAAACAGAAAAGTTCTTATTTGTATTTAGAATTATAGATATTAAGAAGTTTTTACAAAAGTCTTGATGTTTGGTTTCAGGTTAATATTAAAGGACACATAACGGTATCAGGTCTCTATCCACCTACATCCACCGATAGCCATTGATATATCTATCTATCAGAGTTTAGTCTATCAATCTGTTCTTGTTTCCAAAGTTTAAAGTTCTCAGCGAATTCCTTGATGTCTTTTTTTGATAATCTGGTTGCTGAGTCAGTAATCTTAATAGGCTCACTTCTTTCTTGCAAAGTCTTACCTGATAGCCACCTTAGAAAGAAATATTTATTTAAGTCTGCACCTCGAAAAGCTGAGTTCCATTTTTCTATATTGCTTACAGGTCTGATTCTAAATCTCTTCTTTGATTTCACTGTTCCATCATCACCAGTGGCAACATATCCAGTTTTAATAGCTTTCCTCATTTGCCAGTGATGAATATTCCAAATCTTTGCAACATCTATGATCTGATAGACTTCATTATCGATAAACTCTAATTGTCCTATGCTGAATAAGTCTCTAGTGTCTGCAGGGGTGATGTCTTCTGTCAGCTTAACTGAATCATCAACTCTGACTTTTATTCCAAATATTTCTTCATGTTTCATAAATAATCCTTTCATTACGAACATTACGAGCATTACGAACATTACGAGGTGACCGTATGTGCTCCTTTGTTTATTGCCTCAGTAAATGAGACTAGATGTTTTATAGTGCCTTTATGGTTGAGTGAATATTTCCAACCGAACAGATATCCTTTATCAAGATAATTTTCATCTGCATTAAAGATTCGATGGTAGTAATCATCATCTATTTTCTGAATAGCTTTCTCAAAAGCCTCGATACCTATATGCTCTACAGGATTCTTGCAGGATGTGATATTATTTTTTTCGGTGGAGTTAGGATTAATTATGCTTTGGCAGGACAAACATCCCGATGTTTGTCCAGTGGTAGCATAATTTATACTTGCTGACTGCGTAAAGTTCGTAATGCTCGTATCAGAATAAGGGAATAATCCAAATACCTTGATATCTTTTTTCTTTTTAGGCTTTGTGTCGAATTGATTACCTGTCTCGACATCTTTCTCACCAACTAATACTTTAATTTGAAGACCAAACAATATTCTTCTAATTAACTCATCATTCAAATATTGCTCAGACATTACTTTCTGAAAATCAATCATCCAGTCTTCTATTTGAGCTCCTGCTGTCATAGTGTCTGCAACAACTCTATTCTTAGATTCAATCTCTGCTAAATCAACTTTAATTCTTGTTATTTCCTTTTCAAGAATGTCGAATTGCTCTGACTCATCAGCTTGAGTGATGTGACCTTTGATAGTTAGCTGAATCAACCTTTTCTTTTCATCCATTTTAGATTTTAAGGCTTGTTTGAGTTGATCTATCCTGTTCTCTATGTCAGGCATCATGCTCTTTTGATTATTTGCTAAATGCTCCATGATAGCTTTAGGATGTTTCATTATTTCAAGAACCTGATTCTTAATAATTGGTTCAACCTTTTCGATTCTAATGTTTGTCGTGTCGCATCTATCAGGTGAACCTTTAGCCTTTGCGTTGTTAGGACATCGATAATATAAGAACCGACCTTTTTGCATTGATGCTCCAACCATTTTGCTATTGCAGTTCTCACAAAAGATAATTCCTGATAGAAGATATTTTCTATCTACTCTATAAGTCTGTCGAGACTTCAACATCATATTAGCTCTTTCAAATAGTTCATCTGATACTATTCGAGGTGAAAAATCATCCATGATAATCCATTCCTCTTTTGGTCTTATGATTACCTTAGTCTTACTAATTCTTTTAGTCTTTCTGAATATTGATTTTCCAATATATGACTCGTTTTGAATCATATGGGTCATAACTCTAGGATTCCATTTGCCACCTTTAAAGGATGGGATATTCTCAGCATTTAATGACTCAGTTATTTTATGTCGTGATTTACCTGATGCAGTTTCCTCAAAGATTCTTTTAACGATAGGGGATTGCTCAGGATTAATAATTCTCTTGCCACCTGATAATAATTTACCTGTCTTCTTATCAAGTTTCTTGTCTTCATAGATGTAGCCATAGCAACCGATTCCAGTTCCTTGAGGAGCTTCTGAATTAACAGCTAATTTAGTCTTAGCTCTTTCAGTTCTCTCTAGAAATTGCTTTCTTTCCTGACCTGCTGAAATTGTCATCAAGTGGTCTACTAATGAACCTACATCACCACCTATTCTGTCTGATTTCACAAAGTCTACATCAGCACCATTTTTCTTGATATTAGCTAATAGCTCAAGATATTTATATGAGTCATTTTCTTTAGGTCTAAATAGTCTGTCAGGTACTAAGGCAACTATCATATTAATCTCACCTCTTGCAGTAGCCTCTTTCAATTTATTGAGCTCAGGTCTGTCGATAGTTGTACCTGTCATTTTCTCTGCTAAGACATAATCTTCATTAATCTCATAACCTTTATCTCTTGAGTAGTCTCTAGCCTCTTTTATCTGAGTTTCAAGAGTTCCTTCATCTTTCTCATCATCAACTGATACTCTTGCATAAATCCCAGTTATTATTTTTTTCTCTTCCATGTTAATCTCCTATCCTTAATTCGTTGAATTTTTCATCCAATCTTTTTATAAATCTTTCAAATGTTTCCTGCATACTGGTAAAGACTATTTCTGCTAGTCTAGACTTCCTATAAAACTTTCTTTCTAATAAATATTTAAAGTATTTGTCATTATCTTTTTTCTGAAATTCACTAACAGCATATTTACGGTCAAAAGGGTTGTCAGTGAAACTTATTGAACCTGTCTGTTCTAGCAACATCTTTGTTATGTTTTCAGACATAATTAATCCGACATATTCTCTTATGTGTCTTCTGCCTAAGTCAGCATTTGAATATTTGCTATACACACTGGTCAAGCTATTGCCGAAAAATCTCCATGAGGCATTTACTATCTCAGATTCATTTAATCCGAGCTCTCTACCTATATGAATGACAGCTAAAATGATGCAGTCTTCATTTACTGCAAAGTTCAATCCTGCTAACTCAAAACCTATATCTAAATCATATTTATAATCAGGTTGTATCTTCTTAAATGTTTCTTTTAGGTCTACAGCTATATCAGGTCTCAGAGACAGATAAATTAGTAGCAACTGATCTGTTATTTTTATATCTTCTTTCTTAGGTCTACCGAATTGATACTGCTCATAATATCCGATGTTATCTAGCATCCAAAGAGTTGATAAAACTGCTAAGTCCATCCTAGTTTCTCTGTCTGCAGGGTATCTTCTACCGTTTGCATAATTCTCAACAACTTTTCTTCTAGATTGATAATTAATTCCCATGTTGTTGCAGAACCATTGAACCGATGGAGCAAATGACCTCTTCTGAGGATTTGTTAAGCCTAGAATGTTATGCAACGAATTTCGTAGCTCAGGATTATAGTAACCTTGAAGTTCTTTATTCTTTCTCATGCCTTGATAGATATATTTATCTACCTTTATGCCTTTGGGTTTCAATTCAGCTAGAATACCTATCCAGTAATAAGATAGTGCACCTAGTGAGCTCGTAATGTTCGTAAAGCTCGTATTGTGCGTATCTGAATCAGCAAATTCTCTTAATATTCTTGTAATTCTATTTGGAGCTAAACCAGTTATCTCAAATATCCTATCTGTTAGTTCAATAGCGTCATATCCATCGTCTGAACCTGCTATCAGTAGGGTGGCTAAGTCTAAAATCCTAGCTTTCATCAAAGGTCTTTTGACATTATCTCCATAAGTATTTTCTCTAATCATTTGAGCTGTATTATCCTCATCCATGAATTGATTAGTCTGACTCTTGTCATATGGGTCGATATTCAACATATCGAGCTTTCTTTGATTTCTTTTTAATCTATTTGGCTTACTTTTAGCCATTTTTCACCTTTTTCTCTATCTTAGAGACTTGTTTTCACTGTCCTTATTTAGCAGTTTTGCATAAACCTTATGGTCTCTTTTTACATAAAGTATCAAGAATTAAACTTAATTTCAACATATTTTAGAGCTCATTACATATATTTATACAACAAAATACATATCCCATACAGTAAGAATATACAACAAATTATATATTTGCAATATTGCTTTGCAGAAAGGCTTTTTATGACTGGTGAGTTTGATTCCGTTCTCTTAGAGGGTGGATTGAAGAAATTATCTGAGATTACAGGTATGCATCGAGACAGAATCGTTAGGGCACATAAAAAAGGGCAACTTCCTTTTATCAAGAAAGTAGGCTCTCAATATGTCGTATTTAATGACGGTTTGAATAAGTGGTTAGCTAACTCAGGAGAAACAGATGGACAATAAATTTGAGTCTCCTGAGGCTGATGTGACTTTTTACTTTAAGTCAGGAGAAAGAACCAAAAATTTCGATGATGTAATGATTGAAATTTCAAGACTAGTTAATGAAAGCAGAAAGCAGAGAATAGAGCAGAAGAAAGAGAGTCAAAATGACGACAGCAAATAAATCTTTGGTCTTGCCAAATCAAGATCAAAAAACTTGTAAAGAATACGGTAGAGAATTAATTAATATAGGGGTTGATGTCATTCCGATGCATCTATCTCAAGATACTAATTCTGAGACAAAAAAGTATATTAAAAAACCTTTAGTTTCATGGAAACAATATCAGGAGAAAAAAGTCTCTCTTGAAACCTATGATGAGTGGTGCAACAAGTTCAATGATGACGTATTTAATGGTCTAGCTATTATAGGTGGTAAGCAAATTTATGCCTTAGATATAGACAAAGATTATGACGATGCTTTATTACAAAGATTATGGGATTTGGGAACAGCATCCTATGAAACTGAAAGAGGCTATCATTTTCTAACTTTAGAGCCTGTTCCGTCAGCTGATGCTATCTATAAAGATAATCATGTAGGTGAGTTCTTAGGTGCAGGGCATATAATCGTCATTCAACCATCTGCAGACAGGATTTTTCTAACAACAACTATCTATAATTCAAAATTTCCCAGTCTGGTCAAACCTAGAGAACCTGAGGTTAGTTTTGTACCTGATTTCAATAAGTTGCAGAGCTTTAAAAGTTCAGTTCCCAACTTTAAGACAGCAGTATTCAATCCTCAAGAAAAATGGCTTGATGGTAGCAGAAACAATGAATTATTTAAGTATTCAATGAGAGTCATAAATGACTATGACAATTTTGAAGAATATCAGAATCAAATAATGAAAATAAATGACGAAAATTGTGAACCACCTTTACCATTCGATGAAGTGAGACAGATGGTTCAAACTAACTGGAAGAAAGTGCCTGAGTATCAAGAAACCAAACCAAAGACTAAAACATTCCATCCATTTTTATCCTTGACTGACGTTAGGTCTGCATCACAAATTTATGATGACCATTTTATTAATAAATATGAATCATTTTTCGAGGGTGCAGACGTGACGTTCAGAGTAGCCTCAGCAATAGCTATTTTATCCTCAGCAATCAATCCAACAATTACATTTAATACAGGTCAGAAGAATACATCTTCAATATGGGTCATGCTAGTAGGTGGTTCATCAACAACATTCAAATCAACTGTTATCAGTGATGCTGAAAGAATGATGATTGATGCAGGTATGGAAGAGGTGAAATTACCTGATACTTTCTCACCTGCTAGACTAGAAAATTCTATGTCTGAAAGAGACGGTAGACCTAACATTCATATGCATAAAGAATATGCAGGATTCTTACAACTTTTATCTCAAGATAATTCCTCAGGATTATCAAACCTAATGATTAGATTGTGGGATGGTGATGAAATAAAAAAAGAGCTTGTTGGTAGAGACAATAAACCTAAAACAGATGAAGAGGGGAATAGCTATCGAGAGCCTGAGGTTTATAAGGCTAGTAATCCTCATTTGAGTTCTTTAGTGGGTATACAAACCGATAGATTTACAACTGCTATGAGTCAGAAACAATTATGGGATGGCTTTCTTTTGAGATGGCTAATAGTACCGTCAGAAAATCCTAGAAGAAAAAAATTAAGTGAGCTAAGAGCTCTTTCAGTAGATTCATCAGCACGGAATGATTTAGTTCAACAACTTTCAATTATTTTTCAACAAAATAGAAGTTCATCTTTCAGTCAGGATGTTGATTCTGATGCCTTAGATTTATTAGACGAATATTCTGATTATATTTATGACCAAATAGATAATTTACCTGATGGAGATATCGGTAAAAATCTCTTTGGAAGATATAAGACTCAAGCTGAGAAATTATGTCTGATAGTTTCAAGGTCTAGAGGGTCTAATGAGATAACAGTAGACGATGTTAGATATGCAATTTGTCTGAATGAAATATTTAGAATAAAGACTCATAAATTTCTTGTTTCTAATGCAGTATCAACTCTTGAGACCAATATGAATAAAGTTATCAAGTTTCTAGATAAACAAGACGGTAAGTCTGCATCAAGAACAGAGATAAACAGAGGAGCATCAGGTATGAGCAGAATTGAGTCTCAGAAGATGTCTCAGCTAGGCGACAAACTTGAGGAGATGGGATATGTCACGAGGACAACCATTAAGAATAAAGAAGTTTGGACATTGATAGACAAACTTGAGGATGATTCAGCATCAAAGTATTCAGAAGATCTTATTAAAACATTATTCTCAAAAGGTGGAATTTAGTGGCTCAAAAATTACCTGGATCTAAATACAAAACTAATGCCGATAAAGGTATTGATATAGTAAAGAACCTCATCAGCATCGAGGTTGATAATACTATCAAAATTTTAGTTCCTAACTTTCCTTTTGAGACTAACTTTTATGATACGAAAGATTGGCACGTTGAGGGTTATCTTACTCAAGCAATAAAGGACATAATTGAGCCTCAGAAAAAAGAATTGATTAGAGCATCAAAGCTCAGATGGATTAGAAACTTTTTAATCTTTCAGCAGAATGAATTAGAAGAATCAGCTGAGGACACTTTGGTCAAAAGTAATTATGATTATTTAGACCTTGATGAATTCAATGACAGACTTCAATCTNTAGAGCATAAAGACTGGAAGAGATACTTTGAATTTAAAGATACTTTCTGCATCCATAACCATACCGAAAATAAGAAGTGTAATAATTCCTTGTTTCCTTGTAGAGCTTGTTTGATTAAAGATAAGATGACATTCCCATTATTCAAACCATCATCAAGAGTATTGAGGATTAACTAATGGCTAAACAATACAAGAGGATTGATGAAGTAATCATTTTAGGAATAGGGGATTGCTTTAAGCCGTATGTAGATATGAACGATGATAAAGAAGTTCTGTTTATCCATGAGAGTCCTGACCAGTGTTCAGCTTGTAATAACTATTGGAGGAATATTGAAACCGATGGCTAAGACAAAAAGAAATCATTACTGGACAGACAATCAGCTCAAGAGACATCGAAAGAGTAAGATCATCAATGCTNTAGAAAGAAGAGATGAAGAGTACATGAAAGAGAGACAGAAGAAGATATCAAGGTTGTTACCTAATAGTTTNTTTGCTGAGGCTAGAATTGAGTTTATTTCAGATAAGCCTAATAACAGCAGTGATATGAATACACTAAACAATCAGCAGGAGGGTCTTAAAAAGCATCCAAATAATAAGGGAGATAAGAAATGATTGAAACTAGCATGGAGTTAGGAGACTGGATGAAAGTATTAGGTGTTTCACTCGTAGGTTTAGCAGTAAGCCTATACGTACTATACAAAGCCACGAGAAATAAAGATTGATGTAACTGAGAATCGATTGCATTGACTAAAAATATCGAAAAAGGTTTGTGGGATTATTTATATATATATATAAATAATCCTAAAAGAAAATAAATAAAAGAAAAAGACGATTCAGAAAAGTAGAGAATAAGTTGAGAGATTATAAGCAAAGCAGACTAAAAGTGAATAATGAGCTGATGGAAATATCAGGTCTATCAAACTTTATATATATCAAAGGTAATATGACTGCAGAGCCTTATTATAAAGAGCTGAAAAATGATAGTTATTTATCAAAGTTCTTTGTCACCGTATCAGAACAGAAGATCAATAATAAAACTGGTGGTACTTATTATAAGAAAGATACATTTGCAGTTACTTTCTTTGGCAAAGAGTTTCATAGATATGCTCTCGAATATGGAGCAGGTACAGGGATGAAGATTGAAGTGATGGGAAATTTCTATATCAATACTACAAAGCTCAAGAANGGTAATGTGAGATATCATCCAAACATTGAGGGAGTAGAGCTGAGGCTAGATGATGCTGACAGCATAGCTAGAATAGATATGCCTGAGTTATGGCTTACCGAAGAGCCTGAGGTTNCTGAGGATGAAGATAAATCAAAGCCAGTAAGCAAAGAAGATAAGAGGAATGATGTTCTTAGAAGATTTAGAGAGTCTCAGATGATTGAGCCTGATGTAGATGAAGAATCGGTCTAACTTAAGAGANTCTNAGCATCAACCATGTAACAACTGTTCATAATAACTTCTGACGTATATATTCCGAGTTTATGCCGAGTGTCCGTTAATGTATTAAAGTAATTTTGAGAATAACTTACGGTTTAACTTAAGGGAATCTATACACATATTCGGCAACAAAGTCGGCAACATCCAACATAATGAATCATCGATGAGACACTATCCTTATATTGAAGACACTCTTGTGACACTTATGTCTGATTNCTTTCTTAATCTAAGTATAGATACCAGTTTTAATATAAGGGTAATCAATGCGACATGAGGCTTAAAAGCGACATAGAAGACTCTCTGCAGGACAGATTATGATAATTATTGAAGTCAGGTTTATAGATGATTCCAGTATGAAATCGATTAAGTGTTAAGGAATCAATACGAGCATTACGAACATTACGCACCACCTTAAAAATGATGTTGAACCATTGANCTTAATACCTTAGTATAAATAAAAATTAATATTGATAAACATATGCCGAGTTATAACAGAAAAGATAAAGATTCAGACAGTAGAATAAACAGCTCTTCTACATCAGGTGGTAACTATTCCTATTCTAGAAAAAACACTAGAGATTATAAAAATAAAATTAATCGTAAAGATGCATCAAAGTGGGTACGAGACGAACAAATAAATGATCTATTCTCAAAAATAGAAATCCTTGAAAACAGGATGACCGTGTTAGAAATGAAACAGCTAGAAATATCTGAGGCTAATAAAGTTAGGTATACGACTCTTTATAGAAAACTTGAAGACATTGAAAATAAGTTAGATAAATAAGCTCTTTAAGAAGTTTCTCCGAAAAATGATGTTGTACGATTGACCTTAATATATATATACCCAAAGTAACAACGTGCAACATATCGTTCAACACCTATCAATTTTTATCTTTAGTAATCAATTTTGTTGCAGGTTAGTTCCGACAGCTTAAAGTCTCTTGTAGTCTGAATTAATTTCACTAATCTTTTAATATGAAGATTGAATTTACTATAAGAGAAGACAATGGAACAGTCAGAATATTCGACACTGAAAAGGATATGAAAGACTGGCTTAAAACTAAAAGAATTGTCGCAGAAACTATCAAGAAAAATAACAGGAATGTTCATCATGGTTAAGCCTTATTCAGAAAATGAAATTGATAGTTTTTTATTAGAATTCCATAATCCTTTAATTCCTGCTTTGATTGTTTTTATTATTAATTGTCGTAAGCATAAAGAGGATAATTCGATTGGTATAGAAGACCTTGAATATGCCTTAGATAATATAAATGAAGTGCATCATGCTCAGAGGTTTGATTCATTTGCTAGACCTGAGGCTGTTCAGCTTGAAATAGATAGAGGTAAAGAGGCATTAAAGAAAATAGATCAGGGTGAAATCTTAATCGATAGAGAAAAAATTGAGAAGAGATTAAGACTGCTAGAGGATAAGAAAAAACTCATAGACATCGATAGAATTTTAGTTACTGAAATAACAGATAAGTTTCTTGAAGAAACAATTAAGAATCACTGGTCAAGTGTTGAATTCCATTATGATTTATTAGATATATGGCGATATATATTTGAATCAATTACATTCAATAAAGATGATATTCCTGAGGGTAAATTTACTCTTTATAGAGCAGGAACAAAAGAGGGATTTTCATGGACAGATAATCTAGATATTGCTAAGAGGTTTCATAGTAGAAATAAAGAATTCCCAAACTATATATCTGAGAGAAATTATTTACTTAAGTTAGATGTTACCAAAGATGATATTTTGTTTTATGAGTCAGACAGAAGTGAAGATGAATATGTTTTGATTCCTGATGAAAATAAAATTGAAGTAATACCTCATAGCTGATGTCTCTTAGTGGACAGGTGGACACGATATTTTAATAAGTGGTGCAGACGTGTCAGCTGAAACAGAAAAGTTCTTATTTGTATTTAGAATTATAGATATTAAGAAGTTTTTACAAAAGTCTTGATGTATGGTTTCAGGTTAATATTAAAGGACACATAACGGTATCAGGTCTCTATCCACCTACATCCACCGATAGCCATTGATATATCTATCTATCAGAGTTTAGTCTATCAATCTGTTCTTGTTTCCAAAGTTTAAAGTTCTCAGCGAATTCCTTGATGTCTTTTTTTGATAATCTGGTTGCTGAGTCAGTAATCTTAATAGGCTCACTTCTTTCTTGCAAAGTCTTACCTGATAGCCACCTTAAAAAGAAATATTTATTTAAGTCTGCACCTCGAAAAGCTGAGTTCCATTTTTCTATATTGCTTACAGGTCTGATTCTAAATCTCTTCTTTGATTTCACTGTTCCATCATCACCAGTGGCAACATATCCAGTTTTAATAGCTTTCCTCATTTGCCAGTGATGAATATTCCAAATCTTTGCAACATCTATGATCTGATAGACTTCATTATCGATAAACTCTAATTGTCCTATGCTGAATAAGTCTCTAGTGTCTGCAGGGGTGATGTCTTCTGACAGCTTAACTGAATCATCAACTCTGACTTTTATTCCAAATATTTCTTCATGTTTCATAAATAATCCTTTCATTACGAACATTACGAGCATTACGAACATTACGAGGTGACCGTATGTGCTCCTTTGTTTATTGCCTCAGTAAATGAGACTAGATGTTTTATAGTGCCTTTATGGTTGAGTGAATATTTCCAACCGAACAGATATCCTTTATCAAGATAATTTTCATCTGCATTAAAGATTCGATGGTAGTAATCATCATCTATTTTCTGAATAGCTTTCTCAAAAGCCTCGATACCTATATGCTCTACAGGATTCTTGCAGGATGTGATATTATTTTTTTCGGTGGAGTTAGGATTAATTATGCTTTGGCAGGACAAACATCCCGATGTTTGTCCAGTGGTAGCATAATTTATACTTGCTGACTGCGTAAAGTTCGTAATGTTCGTATCAGAATAAGGAAATAATCCAAATACCTTGATATCTTTTTTCTTTTTAGGCTTTGTGTCGAATTGATTACCTGTCTCGACATCTTTCTCACCAACTAATACTTTAATTTGAAGACCAAACAATATTCTTCTAATTAACTCATCATTCAAATATTGCTCAGACATTACTTTCTGAAAATCAATCATCCAGTCTTCTATTTGAGCTCCTGCTGTCATAGTGTCTGCAACAACTCTATTCTTAGATTCAATCTCTGCTAAATCAACTTTAATTCTTGTTATTTCCTTTTCAAGAATGTCGAATTGCTCTGACTCATCAGCTTGAGTGATGTGACCTTTGATAGTTAGCTGAATCAACCTTTTCTTTTCATCCATTTTAGATTTTAAGGCTTGTTTGAGTTGATCTATCCTGTTCTCTATGTCAGGCATCATGCTCTTTTGGTTATTTGCTAAATGCTCCATGATTGCTTTAGGATGTTTCATTATTTCAAGAACCTGATTCTTAATAATTGGTTCAACCTTTTCGATTCTAATGTTTGTCGTGTCGCATCTATCAGGTGAACCTTTAGCCTTTGCGTTGTTAGGACATCGATAATATAAGAACCGACCTTTTTGCATTGATGCTCCAACCATTTTGCTATTGCAGTTCTCACAAAAGATAATTCCTGATAGAAGATATTTTCTGTCTACTCTATAAGTCTGTCGAGACTTCAACATCATATTAGCTCTTTCAAATAATTCATCTGATACTATTCGAGGTGAAAAATCATCCATGATAATCCATTCCTCTTTTGGTCTTATGATTACCTTAGTCTTACTAATTCTTTTAGTCTTTCTGAATATTGATTTTCCAATATATGACTCGTTTTGAATCATATGGGTCATAACTCTAGGATTCCATTTGCCACCTTTAAAGGATGGGATATTCTCAGCATTTAATGACTCA
>PAYF01000043.1 GCA_002714745.1 Methanobacteriota archaeon
AAAAGGGACTGAAAATATTGGTAATAGATCAAGAGCAAGAATAGTGAAAAATAAAGTTTCTGCTCCATTTAGTGTAGCGGAATTTGATATTATGTTTGGCCAAGGAATAAGCAGAGAGGCCGACATTGTAGACCTTGGAGTAACAGAAGAAGTCCTGACAAAAAGTGGTTCTTTTTATTCTTATGGAGATGTCAGACTGGGACAAGGAAGAGAACAAGTTAAAGAGTATCTCAAAGAAAACCAGGATATATGTGAGGATATTGAAAATAAAATTCGTGAATCAAGAAAAGCAAAATCTAGTGTATAGGAGATAGGCATATGTCAGGTCACTCAAAATGGTCAACAATTAAACGAAAAAAAGGTGCTGCAGATGCTAAAAGAGGTCAGTTATTTACTAAATTAACAAGAGAAATATTAATAGCTGCAAGATCCGGCGGTGCTGATGTTGATATGAACTTCCAGTTGAGATTGGCTGTTCAAAAAGCAAGAGATAACAATATGCCCCTAGCAAATATTGAACGTGCAATTCAAAGAGGAGGGGGAACTTCAGGTGACAGTACAGAACGATTTGAAGAAGTTTCTTATGAAGGGTATGCATCTGGAGGTGCAGCAATATTCATTGAGGCTGTTACTGATAATTTAAATCGTACTGTAGCTGAAATACGTAGTACTTTTTCAAAATCAGGTGGGAATTTAGGTGAACCCGGATCTGTTTCTTGGAATTTTGAATCAAAAGGTATTGTGGTTGTTGAAACTGGAGATTTTGATCAAGATGAAGTTATATTATTTGCTATTGATAATGGTGCTGAAGATGTGGATATCAATGATGATAATATTGAAATAAGAACTCCAATTGAAATGTTAGAAAATGTTAGGAAGAATTTGGAAGAGTTTGGTGTAGAGATAATTAAATCAGAACTATCTAAAATACCAAAAACATTATTAAATGTTGAGACTAATGTTGCTATTCAAATACTAAAGTTACTAGATAAATTTGAAGATCTAGATGATGTTCAAAAAGTGTATACTAATGCTGATTTTTCAGATCAAGCTTTGGAAGCATATGCTCAAACGATTTAAATTCACTCATTCAATGGGAAATTAAATTTGAAAATTATTGGGTTCGATCCTGGAACAATTAAAATGGGATATGGGGTTATTGAAGTTCAACAATCCACAATCGATCTTGTAGACTTTGGAGTGTTAAAAGCTAAACCCACTTTAGATTTGAGTAAACGCTTATATTTAATCTATCAGCAATTAATGAATATTTTAAATATTCATAATCCCACTGAATTAGCAGTTGAACATCCTTTTGTTGATAAGAATGTAAAATCTGCAATTGCAATAGGTCAGGCACAAAGTTTAGTTTTTCTCGGTTCTGGAGAGAAAGATATTCCGTGTCAAAGTTATTCTCCAAGAGAGGTGAAAATTAATATAACTGGATATGGGAATTCTTCGAAGATCCAAGTTGAAAATAGTGTTAAAATGCAACTACAGGTAAAAGAAGGTCTTTCTTTTGACTCGGCAGATGCCATAGCTGTTGCTTTAACCCATGCTCAGCAAATTAAGGTAAATAAAATAATAGGATAATTATGATTGCATATGTAGAAGGAATAATAGATGAAATTTTTGACGACTCCATTACTTTAAGAGTTGGAGGGTTTGGTATTTCAGTAAACGTTCTAACTAAGTCAGGTAATTTATATAATTTGATTGGAAAACGGGCCGTATTATATACAAGCTTAGTTGTAAAAGATGGCTATCCTACAATTTATGGTTTTGTAAATTCAAGCCAGAAAACCATGTTTAGTTTTCTTACTAGTGTTAGTGGTATCGGGCCTAAAAATGCGATGGCAATATTAGACTCCTTAGAAATCAGTCAAATCGTTAATTCGATTACAATGGGAGATTCAACAATGCTCAATTCTGTTTCAGGGATAGGTCCAAAGACAGCAGCAAGAATAGTTTTGGAACTCAAGGATAAGTTAGATCAATTTGTCGGTCTACATACAGAAGAAACCTCTTCTGATGATGTTAATATTTTTTCAGCTATGCAAGGCCTTGGCTATTCAGACAGAGAAATAAGAACAGCAATTAGAGACACAAAATTTGAAGACAATCTTTCTTTTGAAGATAAGATTAAAACGCTACTACAAAAAATTGCGGAATTGAATTAATGGTAAGTGATAATACAATTGCGGGATATGATGAATCTGTCCCATTTAAAATTGTTTCTGATTTTGCACCAACAGGAGACCAACCTACAGCAATAAATGACTTGGTTAATGGGTTAAAAGAAGGTATGTCAAAACAGGTGCTTTTGGGTGTTACAGGGTCAGGTAAAACTTTTACTATGGCCAAAACAATAGAAAAAATACAAAAACCTGCTCTTGTGATGGCTCCAAATAAAACATTAGCAGCTCAATTAGCAACTGAATTCAGAGAATTTTTCCCCCATAATGCTGTTGAATATTTTGTTAGTTATTATGATTACTATCAACCAGAAGCATATGTTCCCCAAACAGATACTTATATCGAAAAAGATGCAAGTATTAATGAACATATTGATAAACTTAGACTTTCAGCGACTAGATCTTTGCTTAGTAGGAAAGATGTGATAATTGTAGCTTCTGTTTCGTGTATTTATGGCCTTGGAGATCCCCATGATTACCAGAGTTTTGTTCTAACTGTATCCAATGGAGACAAGAAGAAAATTAGCTTATTGATTAGACAATTAATAGGGATGCAATATGACAGAAATGATATAGATTTAGCACGCGGAAGATTTCGGATAAAGGGTGATGTTATTGATTTGGTTCCTGCATATCAAGATTTTGCAGTTCGAATACAGTTTTGGGGAGATGAGGTTGAAAAAATACAGGATTTTGATCCCTTAACCGGTGAAGTTTTGAGAGAGAGAGAAAGTGTCGAACTATATCCTGCTAAACATTTTGTAACTCCAGAAGAAAAATTATTAACTAGCATTGGGACTATCAGAGAAGAATTGGATTCGAGATTGAATGAATTACGAATAGAAGAAAAATTATTAGAAGTACAACGACTCGAATCAAGGACTAATTTTGATTTAGAAATGCTTCAGCAGCTTGGGTATTGTTCTGGAATAGAAAATTATTCAAGACACTTATCCCAACGTTCTAAAGGAAGTGCCCATTGGACTCTTTTAGATTATTTCCCAGATGATTTTGTGGTATTTTTAGATGAGTCACATATGACATTGCCACAGCTACATGGTATGTATCGAGGCGATATGTCACGAAAAACCACCTTGGTTGAATATGGTTTTAGACTTCCTTCTGCATTAGATAATCGTCCATTAAGTTATGATGAGTTTGCAGAAAAAGTGAATCAAATTGTATATGTATCAGCTACACCTGGAGAATATGAACTAAAGAATAGTGAATCTATTGTGGAGCAGGTAATAAGACCAACAGGATTACTTGATCCAGTTATAGAAGTAAGGCCAACTATAGGGCAAATTGACGATCTTCTTGAAGAAATTAGAAATAGAATTAGTAAAAAACAAAGGTGTTTAATTACAACTTTGACGAAAAGAATGGCTGAAGAGTTAGCAGAATATTTGCTTGAAATGAAAATAAAAACAGCATATTTGCACTCTGATCTTGATACACTTGAACGTACTGATCGTTTGAGAGATTTAAGATTTGGTATTTATGATGTTGTTGTAGGTATAAATTTACTTCGTGAAGGACTTGATTTACCAGAAGTTAGTTTAATAGCCATTTTGGATGCTGATAAAGAAGGTTATTTGAGGTCGCAATCTGCATTAATACAAACTATAGGCAGAGCGGCAAGACACGTTGAGGGTCATGTAATAATGTATGCTGATAAAATAACAAGGTCAATGGATTTGGCACTTAATGAAACAAACCGCCGTCGTGAGCTACAAAAGCAGTATAATGTTCAGCATAATATTGAACCTACAGGAATTAGTAAAAGTATTAAAGATATTACAGATCGTGTACGTGAAATTTCAGGATTTAACGAAAATGCTGATCCTAAAGCTAATGAACCTTTAATTGTTGATAAGGCACAGATAGCAAATATGATTAAAGATTTAGAAAGAGATATGAAAAAATATGCAACTCAATTGGAGTTTGAAAAAGCCGCAATGGTTAGAGACCAAATAAAAGAATTGCGAAATATATTAATTATTGAAGATGATGATAAACTTCCTATAATGGCAATTGAAGAGAATATATAAATGAGGATGGTATGAAACCAAAATTTTTTGATGGGTGTAAGGTTAAAATACAAAATTTTGATCGTGGATACGATGGAAGGATTGGTATATTGGAAACTATTGGCTCTAATAAAAATAAAGAATGGAAAGTGGTTTTTGAATGGCCTCTCGGTGGTTTAGCGGGGCATGTTGTAGTACCAGAAGATAACTTACAAGTGTTATAATTCTAGTTGTTGTTTACAATTAGATGTATAATAAAAGCAAGAAATAGTAGTTAATGCGGAGGTTTTATAATGAGTGATGTTTCTAGAGCTCAAGTATTAGAAAAATTAAAAGAAGTTTATGATCCAGAAATTCCTGTTAATGTAGTAGATCTTGGATTAATATACAACATTGATGTGAGTGATAATAATATTCATGTGTTGATGACTTTAACAGCACCTGGATGTGGAATGGGTCCATATATTGCTCAACAAGCTGAATGGGCAATCGCTGAAATAGAAGAAATCAATGATGTAAGTGTTGAAATGACATTTGATCCTCCCTGGTCTCCAGACCTTATTACAGAAGATGGAAAAGCAGTACTAGGTATCTGATCGCTAGATAATAAAACAAGGAAGTGCAATGAACCAGCCAAACAATGCTAAATTGGAGGCCTTGAAAAAATCTTGGCAACAAAAAAAAGCAATTAACGATAAATTAGATAAAATACGTTACAAAATCGGAGTTTATAGCGGAAAAGGTGGAGTAGGTAAAACTACTGTAGCTGTAAATTTGGCAGTTTCTTTGGGTAGTAAAGATAAGCAAGTTGGTATTTTAGATACAGATGTTGATTGCCCAAATGTTCCAAAAATTATTGGAGTACATCAAGAGGCAATTTATCAAAACGGCGTTATAACTCCAGGTCAAGCATTTGGAGTAAAAGTAGTATCTATGGGATTTTTTCAAGAAAACGAAGAAGAAGCTATTATTTGGCGTGGACCTATGATTCATAATGCAATTAATCAATTTTTACAAACTACAGAATGGGGAGATTTGGATATTCTTGTAGTTGACTTGCCTCCCGGAACTTCTGATGCACCATTGAGTGTTATGCAGAATTTGCAACTAGACGGATTTGTAGTTGTTACTACCCCACATGAATTAGCAAAACTCGATGCAAAACGATCTATAAATATGATTAGAAAAATGAATGTAGATGTTATTGGTGTGGTTGAAAACTTTTCTGGAGGCCAATTTGGTAGTGGCGGAGGAGAAAGTTTAGCACAGGAGATGGACGTACCATTTTTAGGATGTATAAAACTTCGTGATGATTATCAGTTGATGGATAGTCCAACAATCGTTAAAAATAAAGAAGCTGAAGCTGAATACGAGGTCATTGCTAGTCAGGTTTTATCAAGTTTAATAAATAAGTAGTTATTTGTTTTTAATAGAGTCCCGTATATGATTTAGTCTATTGTTGGTCATTTCCATAACATGCCCTACTATTCTTTTTATGGTGTATCTGTTTTCACCAGCACTAACTGAGGCAAGATTACCCAAATCTGTTTTTTCTTCAATATCTTTACTTAAATTTTCATCAGTTAATGAGTGAATTATACTTGTCAAATAGGCTCTTGATGCTCTGATTTCTGCAATATTAGTCTCAACTTCCGAAACAGGGAAACCTAGCTTTTTTCTTACTTTGATAATGTGTTGTATATGATCTTTGTGATGAGTGTTAATTCTATGAAGTAATCTTCTTACAGTCATAGGTCCCTCTTCTCCAGTATCTTCAGAATGAAATATTTCTAGATCAGTCTCTGATAAACTGTTGATTAATTCGATTGCTTCATTTACTTGATCACTTAATTCGTTTGTTAATTTGGATGAAATTCCATCGCTCATAATTCAATACCTCTATAATAATTTAAACGTATTATATATTTTCTTTTAATAAAGATAATAACTGTTTTTCTAGTGATAGCATTTTGTTTATAAGGCTTTCAGCAGACTCACCTTCAGCTGGGGCAACATTTTGTTCCAATTGATTGTCATTCATATCTAAAAAATATGAAATAAATTCTGTCCGAGCTGCAGATAAATCTGCAATTAAGCTTCTACTTTCACTTCGAGGAATTCCTTGTCCCCATTTTGTCCACAAGAGCTGTTCACGTGTCCCGTGGTATTCACTGATAAGTGTTTGTATTGCAGTGCGGATACTCTGTTCTGTACTTAATTTTGTATCTAATTTATCGTCATTAATATTTTCTGTATATGAAAATGCTTGATCGTATGTTTCCTCAAGGGATTTTTTATATTTTTCACTTTTTTTGCTCATAATCTATTCCTTTATTAAGAATTACCTCCACCTATTGTTGGAACAAAATGTATTTCAGACCCATCATCTAGGTGTTCTAATAATGGATTGTTTGATATTTCATCATTTATAACAACAGACAATCCATCTTTAATAAGATTTCCCTCGGTTAATTGTTGTTTTATTCCAGGATATTCTATGTCAAGTTTATTTATTAATTCAGTAATACTTGAAGCACTAATTTCAACTATATGTTTATCATTAGTAAGTTTTCGCATTAATGACGGAATAAATACCTGTAACATTAGCAGTTCATTGAGTTTAATATGTCAGATCTGTGATCTTGGATACCTTTTGTTATTGTTGCTGGATTCATTGGCAACTTAGACTGGCGAACTCCTGTTGCATGGTATATAGCATTTGCAACTGCTGCAGGAGGTGAAACTATATTAGCTTCTCCCACACCTCTAACGCCGTAAGGGTGATCACTCGGTACTTCAACAATAATTGTTTCAATCATTGGTAAATCTAAAGAAGTAGGCATACGATAATCAAGTAAACTTGAATTAGTCATTCTGCCATCATCGGTCATAAAGTATTCTTCATTTAATGCCCATCCAATACCTTGAACGCTTCCACCTTGCATTTGTCCTTCGACAAAGCTTGGATATATTGCCTTACCTGCATCTTGTACACACGTAAATCGTAAAACAGTAGTTTTGCCAGTTTCAGGATCAATTTTTACATCGACTATAGCACCAGCAAAAGATCCTCCTCCTGCTCCCATACCACCTTTACTCACACTACCTCTTCCTACAATTGGCGCACCTGATTTTGCAGCTAATTCTTTGAAAGACATTTTTAATTCTGTATCTTGTTTTGAGAAGAATACACCATCTTCAAATTCGACATTTTCAGCGTCGATTGACCAAATACCGGCAACTTTAGATATCATTTGGTTTTTAACATCCTTGGCTGCTTCGTATGCAGCCCATCCAGTAGCGTAAGTAGTTCGACTTCCACCCGTTACAGATGTAAAACCTATAGAATCAGTATCAACTACCGAAGGTATTACTTCTTCAGGTAGCAATCCGAGTACTTCTGCAGCTTGCATTGCTATAGAAGTTCTTGTTCCGCCAATATCTGAAGATCCTTCAATGAGGTTAATAGTTCCATTTTTACTAAGGCTGATCGTGCATGCGGATTCAAGTCCGACGTTAAACCAATATCCCACTGCAATTCCACGTCCTACATATGGTTCGGTAATTGGAGAGTTATAATGTTCACTATCTTTAATAGTTCTTATAACTTCCTCACAACCTATGGTTGGATATGTTGGACCGTCGGCTCGACGAGTTCCTTTTTTTGCGGTATTTTTTAATCGAATTTCTGCTGGATCCATTTGTAATTTTTCTGCAACTTCATCGATTACTGTTTCGGTAGCAAAAGCAGCCATTGTGGCTCCTGGCGCACGATAAGCAGCGGTTTTGGCTTTATTTACAATAACATCGTATCCGTCAATTAATACATTAGGAATGTCATATGCTGCAAATACACAGTAACTTCCAGCAGCTACAGGCGATCCTGGAAATGCTCCTGCTTCAAATTCCAGATGTGCTTGTGCAGCAAGGAATTTTCCAGATTTATCAGCACCTATTTTAACGCGCATAAGTGTACCTGGAGTTGGGCCAGTACATTCAAATACTTCTTTTCTTGACATAACTAATTTTACAGGATGTGCAGAAGCTCTAGATAACAAGGCAGCAACTGGTTCTAGGTAAACTGGTATTTTGCCACCAAAACCTCCACCTATTTCTAAAGGTACAACTTTGACTTGTGAAATAGGTACTCCCAAGATATCTGCTGTTGTATCTCTTGCTGGGAATGCACCTTGTGTACTACACCAAACTGTAATTCGGCCGTCTGTACTCCATGATGCTGTTGCTGCATGAGGTTCGATATAACCTTGATGAACAGTTTCTGTAGTTAACTCTCTTTCCACAATTACTTCTGAATGTTTAAATGCTTCTTCAGGGTCACCAAGTTTATGTTGAATATGTTCAGCTAAATTAGTTTTACCTGGAATTTTTGTTCCTAATTCTTTGGTTTCAAGCTCATTGTGGATTATAGATTTGGAATTGAGACCTTGATAGGTATTTAATACAGGCTCAAGAGACTCAAATTCAAGATCGATTAGGCTTATTGCTTCTTCTGCTATATGTGGGGATGTTGCTGCAACTGCAGCAACAGGTTGTCCAATATATAAGAGTTTATCTGAAGCTAAAACATTATCTCTGAGATATTTAAGCCTTGTAGTTTCTCCTTCATTTCTATCCTCTGCAGTTTCTATATTTTTATCAGAGGATCCAATAAAATCTTTAGCAGTAACGATTGCGCGAACACCGGGTAATTTTTCAGCTTTTGATGTATCAATTTTCTTTATGATACCGTGTGCTATAGGGCTTCTGAGTATTTTCCCATGTAGTAAGTCTGAAATTGAAAAGTCAGCGCTATATATAGCTTTACCAGTAACTTTATCGACGCCATCATGTCGTATTGGGCGACTTCCAATAACTTTATATTCCTTTTTAGTGGTTGCCATTATTTACCCTCTCTTATTTTTTCACCGGCTTTTACGACAGCTCTAACAATTTTATCATAACCTGTACATCGACATAAATTATTTGCTAGCCAAAACCTAATCTCCTCTTCTGTGGGATTAGAATTTGTATCTAATAATGCTTTTGATGCTATAAGAAATCCGGGAGTACAGATTCCACATTGTAAAGCAGCTTCTTCTAAGAATACCTGTTGAAGTGGATGTAGCCCTTCAGGTGTAGCCATTCCTTCTATTGTTGAAATAGACTTTCCATTGGCTTCAACGCCAAGAACTAAGCAACTAGTTACAATTCTGTCATCTAACATAACTGTACAAGCGCCACAGTTGCCATCATTACAACCTTCTTTAGTACCAGTAAGTCTTAANACATCTCTAAGACATTCCAAAAGACTTTGCCTTGGTTCGCATAAAAATTCTGTATCTTCTCCATTTATTGTACAGCGTACATAAGTTTTAGATTGTGCCATGATTATTCCCCTTTTGCTCTTTCTATAGAAGTAATTAAAGCTCTTCTTGTAAGTACTTCACAAAGGTGTTGTCTAAATTCTGCAGTACCTCTCATATCGCTTATAGGNTTAGAAGCNTTTTTAGCCATATTTGATACAACCCTAATACTTTCATCATTTATTTCTTGTCCAGAGATTTCTTTATCAATACCATCTACAAAAATTGGGGTTGGGCCAACTGAAGCAAGAGAAACCCTTACGGATTCAAAATTCTTTTTATTGTCGCTTATAACAACTGAAACGCCGGTGCCTACAACAGCAATATCCATTTCATTTCTTGGAATAAATCGGATGTAATTAGCTCCAGCCAAATCTGATTTTCTTGGAATTGTTATTGAAATAAGTAGTTCGTTTGGCTCAAGCACAGTTTGGCCTGGGCCAGAAAATAAATTTTCAAGAGGAATAGTACGTTCTCCATTAATACTTTGGACGTTACATGTTGTCCCTAAGGCAATTAATAAAGGTACTGAGTCTGCACTAGGGGCAGCATTGCAAATATTGCCTCCAAGTGAGGCTCTTCCTTGAATCTGGGTCCCNCCAATAATAGAGGCAGAATCTTTTAATTCAGGACGAAGATTCATTATTTCACTATTATTATAAATTTTATAACAAGGTATTGCAGAACCTATAGTAAGATCATTATTAGAATTAATGTTTATTTGATTGAGTTCAGGTATGGCTTTTATGTCTATAACCTGAGTCGGATTTACACGATTTGCTCGCATCTTAACAATCAAATCAGTTCCGCCAGCAAGAATNCCGGCATCTTTTTGATAGTTATTCAGAAGGCCTAATGCCTCTGAAAGGGTTTCTGGACTACTGTAGTCTATCCATTTCAATTCAATANCCCCCAATACATATTAAAATTTCACCAATTAAGCATATTTNTGATATGGCGAGAATTATATCATATTTTTTTATTGATATCACAAGCTATAATATCAATTGTTTTGTATAAATTTAAATTATTAGGTAGAAAAGATTTAGTATGGATAAAACTTATGAATGCATAACCTTTGATTTATGGCAAACTCTTATAGTTGATCAACAAGATTGGGGCAAAATACGTTCAGATTTGCGTATAAATAGTTGTTACGAAACACTTAAAGAAAATCATATTCCTGTAGAGTTAGAACGCATAGCTTTTGCTTATAAAGAAACTTATGAAGAATGCGATGAGCTTAGAAAAAATGGTTTAGATATATCTTTTCGAGATCAGGTATTAATGTATTTATCATTCATCAAAGAGGGAATTGTTGAAGAGTTAAGCGAATCTTCCATTAGAAAAATTATAAATGATTATGGCTATGCTTTTTATGAAGCTCCACCTGAATTAGCAAAAGGTGCATTAGATATACTTGAGCACGCTCAGTCTAAGCAGTTAAAAATAGGTTTAATTTCTAATTCTGGAACAACACCAGGGATAATTGTAAAAGCATATTTAGAACAACTAGGAATACTTGAATTTTTTCACGACATGGTTTTTTCTGATGAATTATTGATTAGCAAACCATCTGGGAAAATATTCATGAAAAGTTTAATGAATTTACAAGCAATGCCTGAAGAAACGATCCACGTAGGAGACAATTTATATTCAGATATTCATGGCGCCATAACTAACGGTTTAAGTTCGATTTGGGTAAAAGGGTATGATGACAGGGATATTATTAGCCCTCCTACATATACAGTTGAAAGATTGGAAGAAATCAAAGATATAATTTAAATTCAAATTTATTCTCATAAAAACATTGACGTTATTGAAGTGAATTGGTAATATTGTAGTTCAGTTTAAATTTGGAGTGTGAATTGACAATAAATTTCGTCTAACATAAAAATTTAAAGACCAGACTTAAGGCGGTGCTAGAAGTTTCTGGCAGCGTCTTTATTTTTACCTTAATAATTGAATAGTTTTTCTTAATATAAGA
>PAYF01000044.1 GCA_002714745.1 Methanobacteriota archaeon
AGATTATGTTGCTTACGCTGAAATCAAACAACGAAAGTGAAAATGACCCACGATCGAACATCGAAATCGAATTATTGATTCTCGATGCCTTAAATCTCGATTCTCGATTATTCTTTTGTTGATCGTAAATTTTGTGCTTCTATATATACATCTGTTTAAGATGCATTATTTCTAGTTTACCTAACAAGCCGAATTCCGACAGCGCCAGTGTCGACTGTCATTTCAGCGAACTGGGTATGTTCAATCGCAGCGTGACATAGTGATTTCATCCCCTTGCGCTGTCCATCACCAACTGACATATGACTTACGTCTGCTCATTCATTAGAATAAACCGGTAGCACATTCCCATCCTATGGCACTGGTAGCGCTCATGTCTTTAATTCGCGGCTCATTTCAAAAAGCGGCGCGTAACATAAACCGACGCGGGTTTATGACTGTTGGTTCTCTGGCCATGGGCGGCATAGGGCTACCACAAATACTAAGGGCCGAAGCGGCTCAAAAAAGGCCTACGGGTGCAAAAGGTACCATCATGGTCTTCCTTCCTGGCGGACCACCGCATCTCGACATGTTTGACCCCAAGCCAAACGCACCATCTGAAATTCGCGGCGAATTTAGTCCAATCAGATCGAGTGTTACCGGCATCGAGATTTGCGAACTCATGCCCCGTCTGGCTGGAATGATGGAAGATCTTGTGCCAATTCGCTCGCTTGTGGGCGCCATCGATCAGCACGATGTTCATCAGGTCGTTACTGGATGGGAGCATCATCCAACACAAACAGGTTCACGAGAAGTCGTCGGCTACCCACCTGGCGGATGGCCATCTCTCGGCGCAGTAGCTTCCAATGAAATTGGCCCGGCCGTTAAAGGCGTGCCCGTTACCGTCGATTTATCGCCGGATTACTATGATGCTCGTTTTGTTCACAGTACCAAGCTAGGTACTGGCGGCTTCCTAGGCCCGGCACATGCCGGATTGGAATTATCAAGTGTCGATACCGCGAATTTCACCGTGACAAGTGAAGGGGTACGAAGACTTAGTGACCGTCGTCGCCTACTTACTTCGTTCGATCGCTTTCGGAAAGTAGTCGACAAGAGCGGCACGAGTGAAAAGATGGATACATACAGCCGACAGGCATTTGACGTGTTGGCAAGCGGGCGACTTGCTACAGCAATGGACCTCAGTCAGGAAGATGAGTCCACGAGAAACTTATACGGCATTGACGCAGCCAACCCACCAAAACGTGGCGGCGGCAAGATGCTCGATCAATTCCTGCTGGCACGTCGCGTCATCGAAGCCGGCGCTCGCTGTGTCACGCTGGTGTTCACCCGCTATCCTTACGGCCGCATGCTTAAGGGAGACTACAACTGGGATTGGCACAAAGAAAACTTCATGGAAGCTCGTGAAACATTGCCGCTGCTGGATATCGGAGTCTCCGCTCTTATCACGGACTTGAAGCAACGTGGCTTACTGGATGATGTCTCTGTCGTCGTCTGGGGTGAATTCGGGCGCACACCGAAGATCAACACAAATGCAGGTCGAGATCACTGGCCCAGAGTCGCTGGCGCATTACTTGCCGGTGGCGGCATGAAAGGTGGCCAAGTCTTGGGGTCCACGAATAAATTTGGCGAGCATGCCGAATCCCGTCCGGTGCACTATCGGGAAGTGTTCGCTACACTTTATCAGCAGCTGGGAATCGACGTGCGTCACAAAACGTTTGATGACCTGGCAGGCCGACCTCAACACCTTCTGGGAAATCATGGTCCGTTGCAAGAGTTACTGTAGTTATATTGAGCATCGGTCATTGGTTGGGACTTCTTATTTGATCACGTTATGATGAATTCCATGGATCATCAAAGCCCGGTTCTCCAATCAAGACGCCAATGGCTCTCGTCCTCCGGACTAGGCTTTGGTAGCCTTGCGCTTTCAGCCATGCTTGCAGACGACGGGCAGGCTGCATCTCCAGCGACCGCGAATCCTCTACGAAGTAAAGATCCACACTTCCCGGCGAAAGCCAAGCGTGTGATATTCCTCTTCATGGCCGGTGGTCCCAGCCAGGTAGAGACTTTTGATCCCAAACCGACACTCAACAAGCTACACAAACAACCGGTTCCGGACTCATTCGGCAGTATTCAGACTCAACAGACCACTGAAAACTCCTTATTGCTCGGCAGTAAGCGAACCTTCAGTCGTTTTGGCGAATCGGGCGCTTTGATATCCGATCTATTTCCAAAGCTGACCCAACACGCCGATGACCTAGCCATTGTCCGTTCGTTACATGCTGACAGCATTGTCCATTCAGCGGCACTTTATCAGATGAATAGCGGACGGACACTGATGGGACACCCGACAGTTGGTTCGTGGATCAACTATGGACTTGGCACGGTTAATCAAAACCTTCCGGGTTACGTAGTGATGCTTGACCCTGACGGTACACTTGTGGGCGGCCCTCCATGCTGGGGTGCGGGCTATTTTCCACCCGTGTTCCAGGGCACACTCTTCCGGCCAGACGGAGTACCAATCCTTGATTTGGTGCCTCACGATAATCGCTCTCGCAAACGACAACGTAACAGCCTTGATTTACTCAACAAGTTAAATGGACTAACACGACGATCTGATGACCAGGTCTTGTTGTCACGACTGGCAACCTATGAACTGGCGTTTCGCATGCAGATGCACGCCCCGGAAGCAATCGATGTGAGTCAGGAATCCAAGACCACCCATAACATGTATGGTACCGGCGATTCGAAAACAGCTGACTTTGGCACACGATGCCTGATGGCTCGGCGTCTTGTGGAACGAGGGGTTCGATTTGTTCAGCTATATAGTGGCGGCGGCCCTGGCAACCTAACATGGGACGGGCACAGTGATATCGAAGAAAACCACTTACGCATGGCGGCACAAGTCGACCAGCCAGTTGCTGCCCTGATTAGTGATCTTAAACAGCGCGGACTATTTGACTCGACTTTGATTATCTGGGGTGGAGAGTTTGGCCGCACTCCGATGTCACAAGGAGAAACTGGACGAGACCACAGCCCATTTGGGTTTAGTATGTGGTTGGCTGGTGGTGGCATTAAGGGTGGAGTTACCGTAGGTGGCACCGACGACATCGGATTACGGGCCGTCGAAAACCCGTATCATGTAAGAGATCTACACGCCACCATCCTTCACCAACTTGGATTGGATCAGCATAAACTAAGTTTTCTACACAACGGACGGGAAGAAATCCTGACAGACATTGGTGGCAAGGTCATATCAGAGATCATTTAAAGACTACCCATTCACACATGAAGCCTCAGATTCACAGTATTATATTTGCGTTGATCGCCGTGATGCCTTTGACATCCAGTGCGCAGGAATGGGCCTTCACACCACCGCAGCGCCCTTCCACACCCGAAACCTCCTCCGACTGGAGCCGGTCGCCTATCGATCAATTCGTGCTGCATAGGCTGACACAAAAACAGCTTTCACCTTCACCCGATGCGAGTCGACACACCCTCATTCGGAGATTGACTCTCGGGCTACACGGACTCCTGCCAACCGCAAAAGAAGTGAATGACTTTGTCAACGACAATCGAGTCGATGCATATGAGCATTTGGTAGATCGCCTGCTTAACAGCCCTCGCTATGGAGAACGCTGGGCGCAACACTGGCTCGATGTTGTTCGGTATGCAGACAGCGACGGATTTGAGTATGACGACCCACGACCGCATACATGGCGTTTTCGAGATTACACGATCGCGTCCTTAAACTCCGACAAGCCGTTTGATCGGTTTGTTAAAGAACAAATCGCAGGAGATGAACTCTATCCGGGTGAACCAAATGCGTTAATCGGTACTGGCATACATCGTCTGGGCCCGCTGCGTCTAAATGCCGGCCTTCAGGACGATCTAAAGAACCGTCAGGAATTATTAACTGAAATGACTGACGCGGTTGGCTCCGCGTTCCTAGGGCTCACTATCGGTTGTGCTCGATGCCACGACCACAAATTCGACGACTTTCCACAGGCAGATTATTTTCGACTGCAGTCTTTCTTCGCAGCCACAGTCCCGCTGGAATGGTCCCTTGCAAGCGACGAGGAAATCGCCCAACACGAGAAAGACATGGAGGCGTGGACCGTAAAGAGCGAAACGAATAGCGATGCAATACAAGTGCTGGTCGACAAACATTCGAAAGACCTCTATCAGTCGCGATTAAAACTCCTATCTCCAGCACAGCAGGTCGCGGTACAAACGCCGGTTGCCGAACGAGACGAGGAGCAACAACGAATCGCTGCACAGGCCGAGGGCTTTCTTGCCGTAAGCGAACAGCAAGCTGTCAAACGCATATCCAATGATGCTGACGACCTCAAAACATATAAGGAGCTTCAGAATAAAAAAGTGACATTGCTTAGGGTCAAGCCAGTGCCACCCGCAGCGATCATGGCTGTTGAAGATTCACTCCACCCAACACCTGACACACATTTATTATTCCGTGGCGAACCACATCAACCACGCGAGAAAGTGCAGCCGCAGTTCCCCACCATGCTCGTGTCCACTGAGAAGCCCGTCTTGGCGACAGTTAATCCCGTCGAGGTGGATGGCCATCGTTCGTCTGGACGCCGTGCTGCACTGGCAAACTGGATGGTACAACCTGACAATCCGCTCACCGCACGAGTCTTCGTTAATCGCGTCTGGCAATATCACTTTGCTCAGGGAATCGTTTCCACACCAAACGATTTTGGTGCAATGGGCCAGGCACCCACACACCCGGAGTTACTCGATTGGCTGACAGTCGAGTTCATCGAGTCTGGATGGAGCGTTAAACACTTGCAGAAGATTATTGTCACTTCGTCCACTTACCGACAACGCAGTGTTTTTCGGGCAGCGGCTGCAGATATAGACCCGGATAACCAACTTCTCTGGCGCATGAACCGCCGTCGATTGGAAGCCGAGGAAATTCGTGACGTAGTTCTTCAAACATCTGGAGAACTTAACGAAGAAGCAGGAGGTCCGGGCGTCCGGCTACCACTGCACCCGGAGATTGCAAGGCTACAGTACAAAGGCACATGGCAACCGGATCCAAATGACACTCAGCATTATCGCCGTAGTGTTTACACCTTTATTAAAAGAAATATTCGCCCACCGATGCTTGAGTCGTTCGACTCACCATCTACACTTACCTCATGTGGAATACGCAATGTGAGCGTTCACGCCGCACAAGCCCTCGCCATGATGAATAGTGAGTTTATGCAAATCCAAGCTGAAGCCTTTGCCCGGAATATCACCTCTTTAAATCAGAAATACACGCCGGTCCAACTGAACATAGTAATTAATCGCGCCTATATGGCGGCGTTATCCAGAGATGCGACACGTGAGGAACTTAAGCTCGGTCGTCGTTTCATACGCACCCAATCTATTACCATATGCAAGGAACGTGTTCAGGTTGATCCGGCGGACGATTACGAATACACACTGCCGTTGCCAATAACAGATGCGGATCGCTTTCAGGCCTTGGTCGACCTTTGTCATATCATCTTGAATCTAGATGACTTCATGTATGTGCAGTAGGCTAGCATGCGACTGGTATCCAACTAATGGCGCAAAAGCGCCCAGTTGTTAGAATAACGATATATCAACCATGGCTGGCGAACACCGTCGGCCAGCCCACCGTGCCCAAATCTGGAACTTCCCTGGAATTGATCGATATGCGTAAAACAACAGTACTTACACTGTTAGTAGTAACTCTAACGGCAACCTCTACCCTGTTTGCCGCTGATTCCTCTGTAGATTTCAGCAAAGACATCTTATCGGTGCTTTCGGATCGATGCTTCAAATGTCACGGTCCGGATGAAGCCGAACGCGTGTCCGACTTGAGACTGGATACGAAGGAAGGGATTTTTTCCACCCTCGACTCCGACGTCGTGGCAGTAGTACCGGGCAAGCTAAACGCAAGTGAAATGATCAAACGGATCACCTCTGATAACCCGGATTTAAAGATGCCTCCTGAGGACTCGGGTAAGGTGTTGTCGGAGGCCGAAATCGACGCGCTTAAGCAGTGGGTAAGTAACGGAGCTGAATGGGAAGAACATTGGGCGTTTATTTCACCGACAAAGCCAGAAGCACCGCGTGCCATTCGCAAGTGGAAACCTGTGAACCCTGTTGACCTCTTTATTCACCAGCGACTCAAGGCTGAACGACTACAACCATCACCAAAAGCCGATAAACAAACCCTAATTCGACGTGTGACGCTGGACTTAACAGGTCTCCCACCAACCGTTGAGGCGATCGATGCTTTCCTCGCCGACACGTCCGATGACGCATTTGAAAAAGTTATTGATCGACTAATGAAATCCGAACGGTACGGTGAGCACATGGCTCGACATTGGCTTGATGCCGCACGATTTGCCGACACACATGGACTACATCTGGATAACGAACGCCAAATTTGGCCTTATCGCGATTGGGTAATTAACGCTTTTAATCAGAATATGCCGTTTGATCAGTTCACCACCGAGCAGTTGGCCGGTGACTTGCTGCCAGAGCCATCTTTAGAACAACGCGTGGCAACAGGTTTCAATCGATGCAATGTAACTACCAGTGAGGGCGGTTCCATTGATGAGGAATACTACGTGCGTTATGCCGTCGACCGTGTAAACACAACGTCAACCGTTTGGATGGGACTTACCTCTGGTTGCGCTCAGTGCCACGACCACAAGTTTGACCCACTCACACAAAAGGAATTTTATCAGCTCTTTTCGTATTTCTTCAGCCTGACGGAAAAGGCTATGGACGGCAATGCTCTTTTACCGCCGCCGGTAGTTAAAGTACCTTCGGAAGATCAAGTGACCAACAAGGATCGCATCACGAAAGAACTCGCAGACGCCAAAGCGCTTGCAGAGAAGACCATTACTGATTTTCAATACACCGATGCAAACGCCAGTGATACGCCGTTTGAGATTTCCCGTGAAGAACGGGTCTGGATCGACGACGAATTACCAGCAGGTGCCCAACAAGCAGGCGATGGAGACGGCCCGTGGCAGTTTGTATCCGGTCCCGACCATCCGGTATTTAGTGGGGAGAAATCACATACACGGACCGGCGAAGGGCTAAACCAACACTTCTTCACCGGCGCAACGGAACCGTTGGTCATCGCTGAAAACGACGTATTCTTTACCTACGTATTTCTCGACCCGGACAATCCACCGGAATCGATTCAATTACAGTTCAACGACGGTAGCTGGGATCATCGAGCTCACTGGGGTGCTGACAAGTGTTTCCTGCCTGGCAAAAAAAATGCTTTGAATTTCCCCATGGGTGCGTTGCCAAAAACTGGGGAATGGGTGCGACTTGAAGTCCCTGCGAAAACAGTCGGACTTAATCCGGGAGCAAAGATCAACGGCTGGGCGTTCACTCAATTCGGCGGCACAACCCATTGGGACAAGGCCGGCATCGTAACGACCGCTGCCCTTAATGATGAACAATTAGCGTCGATTTCGACCTGGGAAGCGTATCAGAAAGCGATCAGCAAAGCAGGACTGCCGGAAAATATCGGGAAACTGATTGACGTCGCAGCCGATCAACGAAACGACGACCAAAAGAATCAGATCCTTCGGTACTACCTAATCAATGTAAATCCTAAGTCCAAGGCTGCACTCGCGGCACCTGTCGCAAAGCAAGCGGAACTACAAAAGGCACTTGAAGACCTTGAAAAGGCGATTCCGTCATCACTCGTCATGGAAGATCGAGCTGAGAAACGACAAGCTCACATCCTCGAGCGTGGTGAATACACACTCAAGCGAGATCCTGTCGAGTCGGCGGTACCAGAATGGTTGGGGACTTCAAAAGAAGATGCACCGAACAACCGCCTCGGACTGGCCCAGTGGTTAGTCGATCCATCGCACCCATTGACGTCACGAGTAACGGTTAATCGTCTTTGGCAACAGTTCTTTGGAATCGGTATCGTCCGCACGTCTGAAGACTTTGGGGTGCAAGGAGAAAGACCCGTCCATCCGGAATTACTCGACTGGCTGGCAATTGAGTTCATCGAAAACGGCTGGGATGTACAGGCCTTCCAAAAAACGCTCCTCCTTTCGGCCACCTATCAGCAAACCTCGAGAGTCACTAAGTCCAATTGGGAGGCAGACCCGGAAAATCGGCTGCTGGCAAGTGGCCCGCGTCACCGTTTAGATGCCGAAGTCATCCGTGATCAAGCACTCGCAGTAAGTGGCCTGCTAGTTGGCAACATCGGGGGCAAGAGTGTCAAGCCATACCAACCAGCTGGCCTCTGGAAACCAGTCGGCTTCGGAGGAAGTAACACTTCCGTCTTTAACCAAGATAGTGGCGATGCACTTTATCGTCGCAGCATGTACACATTTTGGAAGCGAACCGTACCGCCGCCTACTATGAGCATTTTTGATGCTCCGGACCGCGAAACGTGCCAGGTTCGACGAGCTCGAACAAACACCCCACTTCAGGCACTTGCACTTATGAACGATGTGCAATTCCTGGAAGCGGCAAGACATTTTGCTGAGCGAATCATTACCAATGGTGGTGCTACATCAGCAGACCGAATTGACTATGCCTATCGAAGTGTTCTGTCACGAACACCCAAGCCGTCTGAACGTGCTGTCGTCGAAGGGCTATTTAACGAATACCTGGCTGAATTTCAGTCAACCGAAGGTGCGGCAACCGAATTCCTAAATGTCGGTGAGTCGAAACGCAACGAAGAACTAGAAGCCAATGAACTTGGCGCCTGGACAATGGTTGCACACATGTTGCTTAACTTGAGCGAAACAGTCACTAAGAACTAGGGGATCAACCCAGATGAATCCACTACGTGAATACGAATTAGTAGAAACACGCCGTCACTTTTTCAGCAGAAGTGCAACAGGCATTGGAACGGCTGCCCTGGCATCCCTGATGAACCCAAATCTGTTTGCAGAACAACAAAAGCAGAAGGCTGTCGAAGCTGGATTACACTTCGCACCCAAGGCGAAGCGAGTAATCTACCTATTCATGTCCGGCGCACCGTCCCAACTCGATACATGGGACTATAAGCCGAAGATGAAGGACTGGTACGACAAAGACCTGCCGGACTCCGTCCGCAACGGCCAGCGTATTACCACCATGACCTCCGGTCAAAAACGATTCCCCATAGCACCGTCGATCTTTAAATTTAATCAACACGGAGAACATGGAGCATGGGTTAGCGAAATCCTGCCTCACACCGCTGGAGTCATCGACGACCTTGCCGTGATCAAAACGATTAACACGGAAGCGATCAACCATGACCCTGCCATCACTTACATCCAGACAGGGAGCCAACTACCAGGTCGCCCCAGTGCCGGTGCCTGGTTGTCCTACGGCCTTGGCAGTATGAATGAAAACCTGCCGGCATTCGTGGTCCTGCATTCTACTGTCAATGGTGGATTCGGCGGTCAAGCACTCTACGCGAGACTTTGGGGATCCGGATTCCTTTCCACGAAGCATCAGGGTGTTAGCCTGCGCTCCGTGGGCGACCCTGTACTTTATCTGTCTAATCCCAAAGGAATGTCAGCGAAAATGCGTCGTCGCATGCTCGACGGTTTGGCAAAACTGAACAAGGATCGGTTTGACGAAGTTGGCGACCCGGAAATTCAATCCCGCATCGCACAATATGAAATGGCATACCGCATGCAGACGTCGGTACCGGATTTAACCGATATATCCGACGAATCGCAAGCCACACTGGATATGTATGGCCCTGAAGTAACAAAGCCTGGCACGTTTGCCGCAAACTGCCTGCTTGCACGAAGACTTGCGGAGCGTGATGTCCGGTTTACTCAAGTATTCATTCGCCAGTGGGATCAACACGGGAACCTACCAAAAGACATCCGACGCCAATGCGGGATTGTCGACCAACCATCCGCCGCATTGATTAAGGACCTCAAGCAACGAGGTATGTTTGATGACACGCTTGTAATTTGGGGTGGTGAATTCGGCCGGACTATCTACTGTCAGGGCGGTCTGACTATGACAAACTACGGTCGCGACCATCATCCACGCTGCTATACCAAGTGGATGGCGGGTGCCGGTATCCAAGGTGGTGTCGTGTACGGAGAAACTGACGACTTTAGTTACAACGTACAAAAAGATCCGGTACACATTCATGACTTGAATGCAACTATTCTCCATTGTCTGGGTATCGACCACGAGAGGTTGACCTATCGACATCAAGGTCGAGACTTCCGATTGACCGATGTACATGGCTCACCGGTTCAGGGAATTCTGGCCTAGACGAAGCATTGAAATGCGAATTACAAATGTCGAAACGCTGATTCTCCAGCACGACATGGATGTCGAGTTAGGGTTTGCACAGGGCTACTACAACAAACGTACTGCGCACATCATTAAGGTACACACGGATGCCGGAATCACAGGCATCGGTGAGATTTTTGGTGCAGGTAATTTTGCTTTTGCCAATCAGGCAATCGTCAATCACGTAATTGCACCGATGCTGATCGGTCGCAATCCCCTCGACATCAATGTCATTTGGCATGAGGTTTATAATGCCATGCGTGATCATGGTCAAAAAGGCATGCCGATTTCATGCCTTTCTGGAGTGGACATTGCCTTGTGGGACATCATGGGAAAAGCCACTGACATGCCGCTCCACCAACTGTTAGGTGGAAAGGCCCGTGAAGACTTTGTGGTTTACGGCTATGGCATGATGCTGCAAAAGCGAGACGATCTGGCTTCTGCATTTGAGCAAGAAGTTAAGAGCATCGTCGAAATGGGTTACACAGCATCGAAAATGAAGCTCGGGCTTGGAGTCGATGGTGATCGCGAATTAGCGGCCGCTGTCAGGCGAGGTGCCGGAGACGGATTCAAGCTGATGGCGGATAGCAATCACGCATATACCGTCGGCGAGGCAATACAACTTGGGCAAACTCTGCGTGATCTGGCCTTCTATTGGTTTGAAGAACCCGTCATGCCAGAAGACTACAACGGGTACAAGGCGGTGCGACAGGCCTTACCGGGCATCAACATAGCTGGCGGTGAAGCAGAATGGACGCGATTCGGCCACAGAGAGCTCATTTCACGTGGATGCGTTGATATCTTACAACCGGAAGTTGCGACAACCGGTGGCATTAGTGAAGTAATGAAAATCACTGCAATGGCACATGCTTTCGGTACGCCGGTAATTCCACACGTCTGGGGATCCGACATTCTCATCGCGGTCGACATGCATTTAGTTTCAGTATTGCCAGATATCCCAGGTGGCCTGCATCAGTTTCAGCCAATGCTCGAATACGACACGACGCCAAATCTCTTTCACGAAGATTTGCTAACCACGCCTCTTTCTATTCCTCAGCAAGTCCGAGATAACCATGGCCGAGCCAAACCGCCAGAAGGACCAGGTATTGGTATCGAGCTAAACGATGTATTCGTTGAAAAGTACCGTGTTGGTTAGTTATCCAAACCGATCACTCCTCGATGCGAATCTTAATTGCTTTACAAAGCCTTTTCTTTGAGTCGGAGATGCGTCCGCATTTACGACATACGTGAGTTGCGTCTTTGAGAGTAACCTTGCCGCTTTGCGCATTACGCTTCTTACGATTCTTCTTCTTTTTCGATTTACAAAGGGGGTTGCTCATGGTGTCTTGTCTGCTTCACTTCTATATTTTGCTAAAATCGTACATCCGTCAACTCTCAAGCCCATGCTCGCTGTACGCAGTGACCGTTAAACCCACATCCATTTCTTAACCAAGGCAAGTAATCAATGATTTTTCAGGAACTGACATCTCCGGACATTAAGGCGATCGATCGTGAAAATACGATTTGCATCATCCCCATTGCGGCCGTGGAGCAACATGGCCCCCACATGCCAACTGGTACCGACACCATTTTATGCACTGCAGTAGCGGAAGCACTTGAAGCCAAATTGCCGGAACAAACCCTTCTCACACCAACGAGTTGGCTAGGTGCAAGTGCACATCACTTGAGAATTGGCGCCACACTGAATGCTGATCTCGATCATTATGTGTCGATGCTTCTCGACATCGGCAAGTCGCTTCTCAACGATGGATTCCGAAGGATCTTCTACCTTAACGGTCACGGCGGAAATATTGATCCAATGAAAATCGCTGTAAGAGAATTACAACTGAATCATGTCGATTCGATGCTGGTAGCCGGTTCATATTGGGCAGTGGCGGACGACTTTATCGTCAGCACACTTGAAGGTGATCACAAATACGTCGGACACGCGTGTGAATTCGAAACTTCGATGATCATGCACGTCCGGCCGGAACTCGTGCGTACTGAGCACATCCAACCCGCCGGGCAATTAATAGACGACGTAGTCAACGGCGTTTACGTCAGCCGTGACATGACGCAGCGCACCAATGATGGGTTTACCGGACGTCCCGATCTGGCAACCGCAGAAAAGGGAGAACAATTCTTTAACGCTGTAGTAGACAAACTCGTTGAAACCGTAAGCAGCCTGTTAACACACCCGCTGGGCACCACACATCAGGACTTCATTTAGAACGGCATCAGCATCGTCCATCGATCCGCAATATCTGCAGTCAATTGCATGATGATGTATCACGGTAACGCTGGGTCGTTTATCTCTTTCATCTTGCTCAAGAGCTTTGCATGTAAGAGAGCGACAATTGCCTGATACTGCTGCTGATCAATCACGTTGGTCGTCTCACTGGGGTCAGCGATAAGATTGAAGAGTTCATCTCGCTGGGGATTGTTAAAATCCCGAACCAATTTCCATTGGGAAGTTCGGTAACATCGCATGTGCGTTGTCGATTGATGACGCGTCGAGTATTGTGCGAATACTTCGTCATCCCATCCGTCGGCCGACCCTGTTAACAACGGTGATAAATCTCGGCCTCTCACTATCTTTTTCTCCGCAATTGAACCACCGGCGATTGCCTGCATTGTGGGATACCAATCAAGATTGGTGACCGACGAGTCAATTCTTGTGCCAGGCTTTGTGACGCCTGGCCAAACAACGCACGTTGGTACACGGAGAGAATTGTCGTACATATTCGGGCGTTGACCTGCAGGGATGTTTTCAGTAGCCAGCGGCAACGAGTCCTTCTTTAGAATCCAGTGTCCATTTCCTTTGTGCCAAATTCCGTTGTGTCCCATGTTGTAGCCATGGTCACTCGTAAACACGATTACGGTATTCTCTCGCAATCCGGATTTATCCAGCGTTTCCAGCAATCGACCGACGTTTCGGTCCACTCCCCGAGTACTTGCAAGGTATTCGCGTGTAAATCGTTTAACACGTTGAACATCCAAACCTTCGAAGTCGGGCGATGGCAACTTGGGATCCAGTTTTTCAAAGGGCTTCATATCCTCAGGTGCAACGGGCAACCAGCGTGCATGCGGAGCACGATAGTGCAAAACTAACAGGAATGGCTGATTATCTGGCCGGTTTTCAATGAAAGAGATTGCATGATCCGTGAGGATATCCGTAGTCAGCCCGTCAATCTTCTTATTCTGACCATCTACTTCAAGCGTTGGGTTTACCGGAGACCAACCACCTCCACGGTGACCCATGAAATAATCAAACCCTGTCTTGGTCGGATGATATTTATCGAGCAATCCTAAGTGCCACTTTCCAACCAACCCTGTGAAGTAGCCCGCATTTTGCATCACTTCATACCAAGTCTGCGTACTTGGATCCAATCCGTGATCCGCCTCAACTCGTGGATTGAGCCATTCAGTTACCCCTACCTCCGTGCCATATCGGCTTGTGGCGAGTGATGCGCGTGACGGGCTGCAGACCGGGGTGACGACGAATGTGTTGGGCAGATACGTACCTGCGCGAAACAACTTATCCAGATTTGGGGTGTTGGCATGGGTCGGTTTGTCATAAAGACCGATTGCCCATGGCGCCTGGTCGTCTGTCATGATAAATACGACATTTGGCCGTTCCGCCTGTAGCACACTGGTTATCGACAGGAGAATTAGGAGGATTAATTGATGATTTTTGGGCATAGATCTCTACTCTTTAATTCAAAATTGCCAGCTTAATCTCACAGACAGACTGGAATAACGCATGGCCAATGGACTAAGATATGAGTACGTGCAGAAGCACGATTTACGACCACATAATTGTTACCTGGTCAAAACATGTACATAACGTACAAAGTTTAAGGAAAAGAAACATGAAAAACATCCTTGTACCCACAATGATGGCAGCTGCCCTAGCAATGGGCGGACTTGTCATGGCTGAGGTGGAGTCAGGATTGGGTGTTGGTACACCAGTACCTCCATTCAATACTAAAGACACCTGCGGCGAAAATGCTGGTAAATCACTGTGCTATAGGTGACTGTTCGGCACACGTCCGGTCGTTGCAATTTTTGCTCGTACGACCTCGGATGACTTGACCAGTCTGGTCAAGAAAGTTGACGCACTTATCGAAGCTAACAAAGCTAAGCAACTTCGAAGCTATCTCGTTCTTTTGGCAGACGATGCCGATGAAGCGGAAGAGACGCTGATTGCACTTGGCAAGAAAAACAACATCAACCACGTGAAACTCACGGTGTTTGATGGAATCGCCGGCCCTCCGAAATATCAGATTTCGAAGGACGCTGATTTGACCGTTCTCCACTGGAAGGGTCGAGTCGTTGCTAAGAATAACGCCTACACCAAGGCTGAATTCAACAGCGATGCAATTAAGGAAGTTATCGAATCAGCTAAGGGTTCCATCCTTAAGTAAGCAATTCGTATAGCGACCAATAGATTAGGTAACAATCAAACCGGTGTCCTCGCTTGAGGACGCCGGTTTTGTTTTGCGCTTGTCAAATCAAACGATCAAACCCGCTCTCAATCTTTGATAAACTCATAAATGTCACACCACCCCCATTCCACCCGCAGAGCCTTCCAATGAAGTCATCACACATCCTTCTGTTTGTCGGGATCCTTATCTTCAGCTGGTCACCTACTTTTGCCGGCATCAGTAATAGCCTGATGGACATATCAGCTGACGGCTCTCTTTTAATTTGCAGCAATCGTGATAGCGGCACCGCGACCGTGGTCGACTTGAAAACAAACGACGTTTTGCATGAAATACCTGTCGGAAAACATCCAGAAGGCGTGTCCTTTGTTGGTTCCTCCAAACTGGCAGTAGTGGCGATATATGACGAAGACAAAATCGTTTTCATCGATACTACAAAGGGTGACATCGTCCGCACGGTCGAGGTATTCGACGAACCGTATGGAGTCGTCAGCACGACCGATGGCAAGAGGCTCTATGTCACATTGGATTTTCCCGGTCAGGTTCTAGAGCTTGATCCGGCCACAGGTAAAACATTGAGGACATTTGAAGTCGGTCCTTTCACACGCGGCGTGACCCTTAGACGCGACGAGTCGAAGTTATATGTTGTTCAGTACTACAACGCACTTGTTTCCCAAATCTCGCTCGACAATGGCAAAGTCACAGATCAATGGTCCGGTAGTCGAACCGATAATCTTGCACGTCAACTTGTAACTCATCCAACCCGTGAAAAGGTCTATGTGTCTCACATTCGATCGAAGATCACATCGATTCACGGGCAAGGTTCGATTTTTCCTTACGTGTCAGTCGTTGACAGTGTTCCCGGTGAAGAACGCCGCCGCAAGCGGATCCCGATGGACGCGTTTGTGAATAATCAAGTAACAGCAAACCCTTGGGAAGTGGATATCACGCCAGATGGGAAACGGTTTTATGTCATTTTCGGTGGCACGAATGACATGTATGTTTGCAGCACGATTGACGACGACTATCGCGAACTGGGCTATGTTGCCCGTCTAACTCCTGGACTGAATCCTCGGGCTGTACGCGTGGGGCCAAATGGTGAGTTCTTTTATGTATATACCGCACTCGACTTCACCGTGTCCAAGTTCTCCGTCACGGACAATCGGCTAATTCAAAAGACTAAAATCACCGCGAATCCACTCACGGATCAGGTGCTCGCCGGAAAGATCCTCTTCTACTCCGCCCTGCAACCGATGGTGGCCCGGCGTTGGATTAGTTGCTCCAGCTGCCATCCGGACGGCCAACCTGATGGTCGGACGTGGCATAACCCCGAAGGGCTAAGAAACACTCAGTCCTTTGCAGGACTGCGTTGGACGCATCCGGTTCACTGGTCTGCTGATCGGGATGAAGTGCAGGATTTTGAACACACGATTCGCGGACCGCTAATGGGTGGTTCGGGCCTGATCAAAGGTGCAGTGGACCCGTCTCTAAAGGAACCCAATCGCCTTAAGTCTGACACACTCGATGCGTTGGCTGCCTATACGAACTCACATGATTTCATCATCAGTCCATTTGCAAAAGATGGCCTTTCCGATTCCGCCGCGCGCGGCAAATCTCTCTTCGAATCAG